>NZ_JBHXFL010000074.1:0-22506 GCF_042724095.1 Streptomyces sp. NPDC127100 | reverse complement strand
GCCCGCCGCGCCGGCCGGGCGCCCCGGCCGCGCGCGAAGACCGGCGTATCCGCGCGAGCGGGGGGTGAACGCGCGCCCGAATGGTCAGGATGGAGGCATGGGATTCCACGTCGACTCCGAAGCCGGGCGGCTCAGCCGCGTCATCCTGCACCGGCCGGATCTCGAGCTCAAAAGGCTCACCCCCAGCAACAAGGACGCCCTTCTCTTCGACGACGTGCTCTGGGTGCGCCGGGCGCGCGCCGAGCACGACGGGTTCGCCGACGTACTCCGCGACCGCGGGGTCGAGGTGCACCTCTTCGGCGACCTGCTCGCCGAGACCCTGGACGTCCCGGCGGCCCGCCGGCTCGTCCTGGACCGGGTCTTCGACGAGAAGGAGTACGGAGTGCTGGCCACGGACCACCTCCGGGCCGCCTTCGAGACCCTGCCCGGCCGCGAGCTCGCCGAGGCCCTGGTCGGCGGCATGACCAAGCGGGAGTTCCTGGACGCGCACGCCGAGCCGACCTCCGTGCGCTTCCACGTCATGGAGCTGGACGACTTCCTGCTGGACCCGCTGCCCAACCACCTCTTCACCCGCGACACCTCGGCCTGGATCTACGACGGCGTCTCCATCAACGCCATGCGCTGGCCCGCCCGGCAGCGCGAGACGGTCCACTTCGAGGCGATCTACCGGCACCACCCGCTCTTCCGCGACGAGACGTTCCACCTGTGGTCACAGGGGCAGGCCGACTACCCCTCCACCATCGAGGGCGGCGACGTGCTGGTCATCGGCAACGGAGCGGTGCTCATCGGCATGAGCGAGCGGACCACGCCCCAGGCCGTCGAGATGCTCGCGCACAAGCTGTTCGCGGCCGGCTCCGCCCGCACGATCGTGGCCCTCGACATGCCCAAGCGGCGGGCCGTCATGCACCTCGACACCGTGATGACGATGGTCGACGGCGACACCTTCACGCAGTACGCCGGGCTCGGCATGCTGCGCTCCTACACCATCGAACCGGGCGTGAGCGAGAAGGAGCTGAAGGTCACCGACCATCCGCCGGAGCACATGCACCGCGCGATCGCCGCGGCGCTCGGGCTGGGCGAGATCCGCGTCCTGACCGCGACGCAGGACGTCCACGCGGCCGAGCGCGAGCAGTGGGACGACGGCTGCAAC
Source organism: Streptomyces sp. NPDC127100 (assembly GCF_042724095.1). Classification (NCBI taxonomy): domain Bacteria; kingdom Bacillati; phylum Actinomycetota; class Actinomycetes; order Kitasatosporales; family Streptomycetaceae; genus Streptomyces; species Streptomyces sp. NPDC127100. The sequence continues at coordinate 21,356 of NZ_JBHXFL010000074.1, read as the reverse complement.
GTCCTGGCCGTCGAGCCGGGTGTCGTCGTCGCCTACGAACGCAACTCCACCACCAACACGCACCTGCGCAAACAGGGCATCGAGGTGATCGAGATCCCGGGCAGCGAGCTGGGCCGGGGCCGGGGCGGGCCGCGCTGCATGAGCTGTCCGGTGGAGCGGGCGGCCGTCTAGGGAGGACAGTCCGCATATAAATTCAGAAGTTCGTATAGACTTCCAGGAGTCCCTGTCCCTGTACCTCTGGAGCGCCCCCATGGCGACAGTCCCGGCCGCCCTCGCCGGCCGCCACTTCCTCAAGGAGACCGACCTCACCGCGGACGAGTTCCGCGGTCTGGTCGCGCTGGCCGCGGAGCTGAAGGCCGCCAAGAAGGCCGGGAACGAGACAACGTACCTGCGGGGCAGGAACATCGCGCTGATCTTCGAGAAGACCTCCACGCGCACCCGCTGCGCCTTCGAGGTCGCCGCCGCCGACCAGGGCGCCTCGACCACGTACCTCGACCCCGCGGGCTCGCAGATCGGCCACAAGGAGTCGGTGAAGGACACCGCCCGCGTGCTCGGGCGGATGTTCGACGGCATCGAGTACCGCGGCGACAGCCAGCAGAAGGTCGAGGAGCTGGCCGCGTACGCCGGGGTGCCCGTCTACAACGGCCTCACCGACGACTGGCACCCCACCCAGATGCTCGCCGACGTGCTCACCATGACCGAGCACAGCGGCAAGCCCCTGCCGGAGATCTCCTTCGCCTACCTCGGCGACGCCCGTTTCAACATGGGCAACTCCTACCTGGTCACCGGCGCCCTGCTCGGCATGGACGTGCGCATCGTCGCCCCGAAGGCCTACTGGCCCGCCCAGGAGGTCGTCGACACGGCCCGGAAGCTCGCGGAGGAGAGCGGCGCACGCGTCACCCTCACCGAGGCCCTGGACGAGGGCGTCCGCGGCGCCGACTTCGTCGTCACGGACGTCTGGGTGTCCATGGGCGAGCCCAAGGACGTCTGGGCCGAGCGGATCGCCGCGCTGTCCCCCTACGCGGTGACCATGGACGTGCTGCGGGCCACCGGCAACCCGGACGTGAAGTTCCTGCACTGCCTGCCGGCCTTCCACGACCTGGGCACCAAGGTCGGCCAGGAGATCTTCGAGGCCCACGGCCTGGACTCCCTCGAGGTCACGGACGAGGTCTTCGAGTCCGCGCACTCGGTCGTCTTCGACGAGGCGGAGAACCGGCTGCACACCATCAAGGCCGTCCTGGTCGCCACCCTCGCCTGAGCAGCACCGACAAGCTGTCCGGCGGTCCGGAGCCACCCCTTTTCCGGGCCGCCGGCCGCGACCACCGTCGCGCCCCGCACCACCAGAAACGAGCACCACCCGCAATGCCCGCTCACCGCGTCAAGTCGCCCCACCTCCTCGTCGCCGAATCCGGTGCCGACCGCGAAGGCCACGGCCTGAAGCGCACCATGGGGCTGTTCCAGCTCGTCTGCTTCGGCGTCGGCGCCATCGTCGGCACCGGCATCTTCGTCGGCCTGTCGGACTCGGTCGCCGAGGCCGGCCCGGCCGTCGTCGTCTCCTTCGTGCTCGCCGCGATCACCTGCGTCTTCACCGCGTTCGCGTTCGCCGAGCTGGGCGGCGCCATCCCCGTCTCCGGATCGTCGTACTCCTTCGCCTACGCCGGACTCGGCGAGCGCACCGCGTTCCTGGTCGGCTGGTGCCTCCTGCTGGAGTACGGCGTGTCGGTCTCCGCGGTCGCGGTCGGCTGGAGCCAGTACGTCAACGAACTGCTGGACAGCGTCATCGGCCTCCAGCTCCCGCACGCGCTCTCCGCCGGCCCCGGTGACGGGGGCCTGGTCAACCTCCCCGCGGTGGTCGTCATCGCCCTGGCCTGCGTGCTGCTGGTGCGGGGCGTGCGCGAGAGCGCCCGGGCGACCGCGGCGATGGCCGTCCTCAAGCTCGCCGTGCTCGTCGCCTTCTGCGCCATCGGCTTCTTCGCCTTCGAGGACGGCAACCTCACCCCGTTCTCGCCGGCCGGCCTCGGCGGCATCGGCGCCGGCACCACGGCCGCCTTCTTCTCGTACATCGGCTTCGACGCCATCACCACCGCCGGTGAGGAGGCCAAGAACCCGCGCCGCGACATCCCTGTCGCCATCCTCGTCTGCATCGGCCTGGTCACCCTGCTGTACTGCGCGGTCGCCCTCGCCGCGATCGGCGCCGTCGGCGGCGGCGAGGTCGGCGACCGGCCGGCCGCGCTGTCGTACGTCGTCGACCGGGTCACCGGCTCCGCCGTCGGCGGCGGCGTCGTCGCCTTCGGCGCGGTGGTGGCGATCGCCTCGGTGGTGCTCGCGGTGATGTACGGCCAGACCCGCATCCTGCTGTCCATGTCCCGCGACGGACTCGTCCCGCCGGTGTTCGAGAAGGTCTCGCCGCGCACCGCCACGCCCGTCGCCGGCACGCTGATCGTCGGCGTCCTCTTCGCGCTCCCGGCCGCCTTCGCGCCGCTGGACGCGGTGGTCAACCTGTGCACCATCGGCACCCTGGCCACGATGGTCGCCGTCAACGTCGCGGTGATCGCCCTGCGCCGCCGCGAGCCGGGCCTCGCCCGCACCTTCCGCGTCCCGCTGTACCCGGTGACGCCGCTGCTCGGCGTCGGCTTCTGCCTCTACCTGATCTACGAGACGGGCCCGGCGACCTGGCTCCAGTTCGCCGTGTTCCTCGCGGTGGGCCTGCTGGTCTACACGGCCTACGGGCGCCGGCACTCCCGGCTCGCCCGGGCCGGGCTCACCGCGGAGGGCGACGCCGCTGAGCGGGAACCCCAGGCAGCCTGAACCAGACCGCCTTGCCGGAGTCGGTGGGGCGGTGACCGCAGGACGAGCTGAGGGCGCGGATCAGCAGGAGACCGCGCCCGTGCTCCTGCCAGGGGTCGGGCGGCTCCTGGTCCGGGCGCGTGAGGTCGCGCGGCGGCCGCGGGTCGGGGTCGTGCACCTCGACCTGGCAGCCGGTCGGCAGCAGCTCCACCACCAGCTCGATCGGGGCCCCGCCCGAGGTGTGCTCGACGGCGTTGGCGACCAGCTCGGCCGTCAGCAGCTCCGCGGTGTCGCCGTCGGCCGTGTGCTCCAGTTCGGCCAGCGCCGAGCGCACCAGGGCACGGGCCACCGGCACGGCCGCGGTGGTGTGCGGCAGCGCGATGCGCCAGAGGGCGGGGGCAGAGGGGCGATCGTGCACGGCTAGTCCGTTCCGGGGCAGGCGGTCCTGTCCTGCTTGCAACCTTATGAATGGTACGGCGCCGCCCGGCAGAGCCCTTCGACGGGCACCACGCGGGACCTTCGACCCCGGTACCGGGCGGCCTACCCCCGTGAACGCCCCGCCTCGCCCGGACGCTCCCGCTGTTACCGCCCCGTCGACGTCCGGTGACGGACGTGACGGAAGCCGATCATCCGCCTCCGTCGGCCTATCGCGCACTCATGACGACGGTCACGGATCGGTGATAGCTTCGAAGGGCAGCGCTCAGTGATGCCGTGCCCGTCCCAGGAGGCCGCCCGTCATGAGTCCCTTCACCGGCTCCGCCGGCCGCACCTTCGACTGGCGGCATCTGCGCGTCGATCTCGCCGACGGCGTGGCCACCGTCACCCTGGCCCGCCCCGAGAAGCTCAACGCGCTGACCTTCGAGGCCTACGCCGACCTGCGCGACCTGCTCGCCGAGCTGTCCCGGGAGCGGTCCGTACGCGCCCTGGTGCTGGCCGGCGAGGGCCGCGGCTTCTGCTCCGGCGGGGACGTCGACGAGATCATCGGCGCCACCCTCTCCATGGACACCGCGCAGCTCCTGGACTTCAACCGGATGACCGGCCAGGTCGTGCGGGCCGTGCGGGAGTGCCCCTTCCCGGTGATCGCCGCACTGCACGGCGTCGCGGCCGGCGCGGGCGCCGTCCTCGCCCTGGCGGCCGACTTCCGCGTCGCCGACCCCAGCACCCGCTTCGCGTTCCTCTTCACCCGCGTCGGCCTGTCCGGCGGCGACATGGGGGCCGCCTACCTGCTGCCCCGGGTCGTCGGCCTCGGCCACGCCACCCGCCTGCTGATGCTCGGCGAACCGGTGCGGGCGCCCGAGGCCGAGCGGATCGGCCTGATCAGCGAGCTCACCGACGAGGGCCACTCCGGCGAGGCCGCGCGGACCCTCGCCCGCCGCCTCGCCGACGGCCCGGCCCTCGCGCACGCCCAGACCAAGGCGCTGCTGACGGCCGAGCTGGACATGCCCCTGGCGGCGGCGGTGGAACTGGACGCCGCCACCCAGGCCCTCCTGATGAACGGCGAGGACTACGCGGAGTTCCACGCCGCCTTCACGGAGAAGCGCCCGCCCAAGTGGAGGGGACGGTAGCTCCATGCCGACCTCGGCCGTACCGACTCGAGGGGCGCGGGGCGGTGCCGATCAGCGGCTCCGCCGCGGGGCGCGCCCGGCCACGACGACACCGCACCCGCCCGACGGGCGCGACCGTCCCGACCGCGTCGCGGTCATCGGCGGCGGCCCCGGCGGCCTCTACACCGCCGCCCTCCTCAAGCGCCTCGACCCCGGCCGCGAGGTCACCGTCTGGGAGCGCAACGCCCCCGACGACACCTTCGGCTTCGGCGTCGTCCTCTCCGACGAGACCCTCGGCGGCATCGAACACGCCGACCCGGAGGTCTACGCGGCCCTGCGCAGGGACTTCGTCCGCTGGGACGACATCGACATCGTCCACCGGGGCACCCGCCAGACCTCCGGAGGACACCGCTTCGCCGCCCTCGGCCGCCGCCGCCTCCTGGAGATCCTGCACACCCGCTGCCGCGACCTCGGTGTGGAGCTCCGCTTCCGCGCCGAGGCCCCGCACCCGGACCGGCTCGCGCGGACCCACGACCTCGTCGTCGCCGCCGACGGGGTGCACAGCACCACCCGGGAGGCCTACGCGGAGGTGTTCCGCCCCCGTCTCACCGCCCACCGCTGCCGCTACATCTGGCTGGCCGCCGACTTCGCCTTCGACGCCTTCCGCTTCGAGATCGCCGAGACCGAGCACGGCGTCGTGCAGCTCCACGGCTACCCCTACGCGGCCGACGCCTCCACCGTCATCGTCGAGATGCGCGAGGAGGTGTGGCGGGCGGCCGGCTTCGACGAGGCGGACGAGCGGGAGTCCGCCGACCGCTGCGCCCGGATCTTCGCCGACGCCCTCGGGGGCCGGCCGCTCAGGTCCAACAGGTCGGCGTGGACCACCTTCCGCACGGTCGTCAACGAACGCTGGTCGCACGGCAACGTCGTCCTCCTCGGCGACGCCGCCCACACGGCCCACTTCTCCATCGGCTCCGGCACCAAGCTCGCCGTCGAGGACGCCCTCGCGCTCGCCGCCTGCCTGGACGAGCAGCCCTCGCTCAAGGAGGCCCTGGCCGCCTACGAGGAGGAGCGCCGTCCCGTCGTCGCCTCGACCCAGCGGGCGGCCCGCGCCAGCCTGGAGTGGTTCGAGGACCTCCAGCGGTACGCCGGCCTGCCGCCCCGCCGGTTCGCCTTCAGCCTGCTCACCCGCAGCCGCCGCGTCACCCACGACAACCTGCGGCTGCGCGACCCCCGCTTCACCGACGCCGTCGAGCGCGAGTTCGGCTGCCCGCCCGGCACACCCCCGATGTTCACCCCGTTCCGGCTGCGCGGTCTGACCCTGCGCAACCGCGTCGTCGTCTCCCCGATGGACATGTACTCCGCCGTCGACGGCGTCCCCGGCGACTTCCACCTGGTCCACCTGGGCGCCAGGGCGCTGGGCGGCGCGGGACTGGTGATGACGGAGATGGTGTGCGTCAGCGCGGAGGGCCGCATCACCCCCGGCTGCGCCGGCCTGTACACCGGGCGGCAGGCCGAGGCATGGCGGCGGATCACCGACTTCGCGCACGCCCGGGCGCCCGGCACCGCGATCGGCGTGCAGCTCGGGCACAGCGGACGCAAGGGCTCGACCCGGCTGATGTGGGAGGGCATGGACGAGCCGCTCCCGGAGGGCAACTGGCCCCTCGTGGCCGCCTCCCCGCTGCCGTACCGGCCGGACGGCCAGATTCCGCGCGAGCTGTCCCGGGCACAGCTGACGGACGTGCGCGAGCAGTTCACGGCCGCCGCCGTCCGGGCCGCGCGCGCGGGGTTCGACCTGCTCGAACTGCACTGCGCCCACGGCTATCTGCTCTCCGGCTTCCTCTCCCCGCTCACCAACCGCCGCACCGACGCCTACGGCGGCACCCTGGAGAAGCGGCTCCGCTTCCCGCTGGAGGTCTTCGACGCCGTACGCGCCGTCTGGCCCGGGGAACGGCCCATGACCGTCCGGATCTCCGCGACCGACTGGGCCGAGGGCGGCACGAGCGCCGACGACGCCGTGGAGATCGCCCGCGCCTTCGCCGCGCACGGCGCCGACGCCGTCGACGTGTCCACGGGGCAGGTCGTGGCCGACGAACGGCCGGAGTTCGGGCGGTCGTACCAGACGCCCTTCGCGGAACGCGTCCGGCACGAGGCGGGGGTTCCGGTGATCGCCGTCGGTGCGATCTCCTCCTGGGACGACGTCAACTCGCTGATCCTGGCCGGACGCGCCGACCTGTGCGCCCTCGCCCGCCCCCACCTGTACGACCCGCACTGGACGCTGCACGCGGCGGCCGAGCAGGGCTACACGGGCCCGGGCGCCGTCTGGCCCGCGCCCTACCGGGCGGGCAGCCGCCGCCCGCAGACCGGACGCACCGACGCCCCCAAGCCCCGGCTCGCGCTGCGCGACTGACCCGGCTCAGGACGGATAGCCCCAGGCCGCGCACGTCGCGCGCAGCGCCGCGGGGACCCGGTCCGCCTCGGGCAACGGGCGGCCCGGCTGCACCGTGCCGGTGCGGACCTTGTCGCGCCAGTCACCGAGGCCCCTGACCAGTTCGGCGTCGCTCTTCTCGCCGTAGTGCAGCATGGCCGGCGCGTAGTCGAGGCCGAGGAACGCGCACAGGCGGCGCATCTCCCGTTCGGGGGCGGCGGTGATGTCCTCGTAGCGCACGGTGAAGCCGTCGGCGTCGGCCGTGCGGGCCTCCTCGACGGCGGCCAGGTAGGGCAGCACGTCCCCGACGGCCTTGTCGTAGGGCCGCTTGACGGGGTCGCTCTCGTGCCAGGAGCGGGCGATCGACTCGGGGTGGCGCAGCAGGAACACGAACCGGGCGTCGGGCCAGCAGTCCTTCAGGCGCCGGTGCATGTAGACGTTGGCCGGCGTCTTCTCGACGACGAAGTCCTTGCCTGACCGGGCCAGTTCGCGGTGCAGGACGCGGTCCCACAGCAGGTGCTCCAGGTCGCCGCGCTCCAGGCCCAGGGCGCCCATCGCCCGCTGGGAGAACCAGTTGGTGCAGGTGACCTCCATGCGGCCGAGGTGCAGCTCGTGCGGGGCGTGCAGCCGCGGGTGGGCGCCCAGCATCATGCGCAGCAGGGTGGAGCCGGAGCGGATGGACGAGATGATGAAGACCGGTCGCCGCAGCAGCCGTTCGGTCGTCAGGTCCTCGCCCGACGGACATCGGTACGGGGCCGCCCGGCGCTCAGCGGGCTCCGGCGCGGGCTTCGGCGCCGCGGGCCGGGGAGCTCTCCGCACCTGGAGGCCGGTGGTGACGGTGAGGGCCCGGTTCAAGCTACGCGTGAGACTCATGGGTCTGGACGCTAGGCAGGAAACCTGAGAAGAGGGTCGGAGGCGGCTGAGGGTTCCCTTATCGCGGACGGAAGTGACGCGGATCATGCCACCGGCTCAGGCCGGCTCCTGGGCCGCGAAGGCGGCGCCGGCGTCCCGGAGGCGCTCGTGCAGGGCCCGGAAGACGGCCGCCGAGCGGGTGCCGGGCCAGTCGGCGGGCAGCAGCCGGGCCGGCAGGCCCGGGTCGGCGTAGGGGAGGTGCCGCCAGGAGTCCAGGACCAGGAGGTAGTCCCGGTACGCCTCCTCGGGCGGGGTGTCCGGGCGGCGCTCCCAGTCGTGCAGCACGCCGGCGTGGCGGCCGAGGAACGCCTCGTGCGCCTCGGCGATCGCGGCCAGGTCCCACCACCGCGCCACCGCCTCGGCGGTCGGGGAGAAGCCCAGGTGCTCCCCGCGGAAGAAGTCCACGTAGGCGTCCAGGCCCAGGCGGCCCAGGGTGTGCCGGGACTCCTCGTACAGCCGGGCCGGGGCGATCCACACACCGGGGGCGGCGGTGCCGAAGCCCAGGCCGGCCAGGCGCGAGCGCAGCACATGCCGCTTCTGCCGCTCCTTCTCGGGCACGGAGAACACGGCGAGCACCCAGCCCTCGTCGGGGTGGGGCGCGGTGGCGTAGATGCGCCGGTCCCCGTCCTCCAGCAACTGCCGCGCGTCGGCCGAGAGTTCGTAACCGGCCGCACCCTGTGCCGTGCGGGCGGGCAGCAGCAGTCCGCGCCGCTTCAGCCGCGACACCGACGAACGGACGGAGGGCGCGTCCACCCCCACCGCGGCCAGCAGCCGGATCAGCTCGGCGACGGGCACCGGGCCCGGCGCGAACCGGCCGTACGCGCCGTAGAGCGTGACGATCAGGGACCTCGGGGTGTGCTGCGGGGGCTGGTCGGACACGTTGATCATCTTAGGTCGTCGGCATCAGCCCTGGTCACCCCGGGTCTCGGGGGACGTCAGCAGCCGGTAGCGCTGGAGCTTGCCGGTCGCCGTGCGCGGCAGGGCGTCCCGGAAGTGGATCTCCCGCGGGCACTTGTACGGCGCCAGCTCGGCCTTGAGGAACGCGCGCAGGGCCTCGGCGTCCCGCTCGGCGCCGTCCCTCAGCACCGCGTGGGCCACCACGACCTGCCCGCGCGCCGGGTCGGGCCGGCCCACCACCGCCGCCTCCACCACGTCGGGATGCCGCAGCAGCGCGTCCTCCACCTCCGGCCCGGCGATGTTGTACCCGGCGGAGATGATCATGTCGTCGGCTCGTGCCACGTACCGGAAGTACCCGTCGGGCTCGCGCACATAGGTGTCCCCGGTGATGTTCCAGCCGTCGCGCACGTACTCCCGCTGCCGCGGATCGGCGAGGTACCGGCACCCGACCGGCCCGCGCACCGCCAGCAGCCCGGGCTCCCCGTCCGGCACGGGCAGTCCGTTCCCGTCCTGCACCCGCGCGTGCCACCCCGGCACCGGGACACCCGTGGTGCCGGGCCGCACCGCGTCGTCGGCCGCCGAGACGAAGATGTGCAGCAGCTCGGTGGCGCCGATGCCGTTGATGATGCGCAGGCCGGTGCGTTCGTGCCAGGCGTGCCAGGTGGCCGCCGGCAGGTTCTCGCCCGCCGAGACGCAGCGCCGCAGGCAGCTCACGTCGTGGGCGTCCAGCTCGTCCAGCATCGCCCGGTAGGCCGTCGGCGCGGTGAACAGCACCGAGACCCGGTGCTCGGCGATGGCCGGCAACAGCTGCCGCGGGCCGGCCTGTTCGAGCAGCAGCGCGCTCGCTCCGGCCCGCATCGGGAAGATCACCAGCCCGCCCAGCCCGAAGGTGAAGCCGAGCGGCGGACTGCCCGCGAAGAGGTCGTCCGCGCGCGGCCGCAGGACGTGCCGGGAGAAGGTGTCGGCGATCGCGAGCACGTCGCGGTGGAAGTGCATGCACCCCTTGGGCCGTCCGGTGGTGCCGGAGGTGAAGGCGATCAGCGCCACGTCGTCGGCCGCGGTCGCCACCGCCGGGAAGGGGGTGTCCGGCGCGGCCCGGCGCAGCAGGTCGTCGGGCGCGTCCCCGCCGTACGCCGCGATGCGCAGCCCCGGGACCTCCGCCCTGGCGAGGTCGTCGACGGCGCGGACGTCGCACAGGGCGTGCCGCACCCGCGCGATCTCGCAGATCGCGCTCAGTTCGTGCGGGCGCGCCTGCGCCAGCACGGTGACCGCCACCGCGCCCGCCTTCAGCACCGCCAGCCAGCAGGCGGCCAGCCAGGGGGTGGTGGGGCCGCGCAGCAGCACCCGGTTGCCGGGCACGACCCCCAGGTCGCCGGTGAGCAGATGCGCGATCCGGTCGACGCGGGCCCGCAGCTGACCGTACGTCCAGCCGTCCCCGGACGTGGTGCGGAAGACCGGACGGTCGCCGGGCGGGCCGGTGAGCAGTTCGGCGGCGCAGTTCAGACGGGCCGGGTAGCGCAGCTCCGGCAGGTCGAAGCGCAGCTCCGGCCACTGACCGGGGGGCGGCAGGTGCTCGCGCGCGAACGTGTCGACGTGGGCGGAGCGGTGGGGTCCGGCGCGGTGCGGCTCCGCGTGGTGCGGTTCCGCGGCGTGCGGATCTGCCATGGCGGTTCGCCCCCTTTGTCGTGGTGGGCTCGCGCATCGAGCGTATCGTGTCGGTGACGGCAGTCAACGGGGCGCGATAACCTCGGGGGTGACCCGGCGGGCAGGGGGAGCAGGGGAAGGGACCGGCGATGACCGCATTCTCGCTCGAACCGGAACAACTCGCCTGGTGCGAGCGGCTGCGCGCCCTGGCCGCGGAACGGCTGCGCCCCTTGGCCGACCGGGGCGGGACGGGCCACGTCAACCGCCCCCTCGTCGCCGAACTCGGCGCCCTCGGCCTGCTGCCCCGCCTGTTCACCTCCGGCGCGCTCGACCTGTGCCTGATGCGCGAGTCCCTCGCCTACGCCTGCACGGAGGCCGAGACCGCCCTGGCCCTCCAGGGGCTCGGCGCCCACCCGGTGCACGCCCACGGGACCGAGGTGCAGCGCGCCCGCTGGCTGCCCCGGGTGAGCGACGGCAGCGCGGTGGCCGCCTTCGCGCTCAGCGAGCCGGCCGCGGGTTCGGACGCGGCGGCCCTGACCCTGAGGGCGGAGCCGGCCGGCACCGCCCTGGCCGCGGACGCGGACGGCCGCTCCGCGTGGCGGCTCACCGGCGAGAAGTGCTGGATCTCCAACGCCCCCGAGGCCGACTTCTACACGGTCTTCGCCCGTACCACCCCCGGCGCCGGGGCCCGCGGCGTCACCGCCTTCCTCGTGCCGGCCGACCGCCCCGGCCTCACCGGCAGCCCCCTCGACATGCTGTCGCCCCACCCCATCGGCGCCCTGTCCTTCGACGCGGTGCCCGTCACCGCCGACGACGTCCTGGGCGAGCCGGACCGCGGCTTCCGCGTCGCCATGGGCACCCTCAACCTGTTCCGCCCCAGCGTCGGCGCCTTCGCCGTCGGCATGGCCCGCGCCGCCCTGGACGCCACGCTGGCCCACACCGGCGCCCGCGACGCCTTCGGCGGCAAACTCCGCGACCTCCAGACCGTCTCCCACCAGGTCGCCGAGATGGCCCTGCGCACCGAGGCGGCCCGCCTCATGGTGTACGCGGCGGCGACGGCGTACGACGAGAACGCGCCGGACGTGCCGGGGCGGGCCGCGATGGCCAAGCTGCTCGCCACCGAGACCGCCCAGTACGTCGTCGACAGGGCCGTCCAGCTGCACGGCGCCCGCGCCCTGCAACGCGGCCACCTCCTCGAACACCTCTACCGGGAGGTCCGCGCCCCCCGCGTCTACGAGGGCGCGAGCGAGGTGCAGCGCGACATCATCGCCAAGGAGCTGTACCGCACGCACACGACCGAGGAGGCCGGCGCATGACCGCCGAACGCGTGAACCCGCCCGGCCTCTCCCCGCCCACCGGCTTCTCCCACGCCGTCGTCGCCACCGGCACCCGGGTCGTCTTCCTGGCCGGCCAGACCGCGCTCGACACGGACGGGAGGATCACCGGCGACACCCTTCCCGCGCAGTTCGAGAAGGCCCTCGCCAACCTCCTCGCCGCCCTGCGCGCCGCCGGCGGCACCCCCGCCGACCTGGCCCGCGTCACCGTCTACGCCACCGACGTCGCCGACTACCGCGGCCACGCCGGGGACCTCGGCCGCATCTGGCACCGGCTCGCCGGCCGCGACTACCCGGCGATGGCGGTCGTCCAGGTCGTACGCCTGTGGGACGAGCGGGCGCTGGTGGAACTGGACGGCTTCGCCGTACTGCCGTGAGCCCGCCGCGCGCCGGGCGGCCGCCGGCAGGCGCGGACTCGCCACCGAAGGGGTGAGGGTCACTCCCTTCGGGCCGTCCGGCCGGTACCCCTGGAATCCCTCATTCCGACCGACCGGGAGGTACCCCATGTCCCTACGCCCCGCCGCCCTCGCAGCGGCCGCCGGCGCCACCCTGATCCTGCTCGCCGCCCCCGCGATGGCCGACGCCGCCGACACGGTGACCGCGGACCCGGCCCAGGTGGTGACCGTGGACCGCGCCGGCCGCATCGCCGCGGACGGCAGCATCACCCTGACCGGCACCTACCGCTGCTCCGGCGGCACCGGCCCGGTCTACGTCAGCTCGTCCGTGAGCCAGGACAAGGGCTCCAACGAGTACGGCATCGGCGGCACCCGCGCGGTGTGCGACGGCCGCCAGCACCGCTGGGCCAACACCGGCACGCCCTCCCGCGCGCTGCGTCCCGGCACGGCCCACGTCAAGGCGACCCTGCTGGAGCTGCGGCCGCTCGGCATCCTGCCGCTGCCGTACTTCCACGCGTGGCAGGAGCGGGACGTCACGCTGGCCAAGGGCTGAGGCCGCGGCCGGCCCGGACCGCACCGTCGCCCGTCACGACCGCCCGTGACGGGCGACGGCGCGTCGTCCACCGCCCGTGCCGGGCGGGCCCCCGCGCGGACCGCCTCCTCGAAGGGCCCGGCGCGATCGCCGGAAAGCACCCCGCGTCCCGTCCCGGTCGTGCATACTCACAGCCTTCCGGGAGCGTGCGGAGAGCCCCGCGCCCTCCCGGTGCGCGCGTGCCCCGTGGGGCCGGACCACCCGCGAGTGAACTCCCGTCCGTATCCGGCCAGTTGTGGCTGAAGAGTGGCGAGTAAGGCCTGTTCCGTACCGGGGTGACCTGTACGATCATCACCGCACAAAAGCGTCCCGAGCCGACAGCACCGACGCGTCGTGGTGCTGCGCGGCGGCCACCAGGTCATCCGGCCACTGGTGCACCCGGCACCCTTGTCTCCACAGAGCGGAGAGAACGTGTACATCGCCTTCGTCACGGTCACCATCATCGGCGCGGTCTTCAACGGTGCCGCCGCCGTCACGTACCTGATCGGCCACGAATACCCCAAGACCCAGGCGGACATGAAGGGCATCCCCCGGAAGTACGTCCCGGTCCTCGGGTCGTTGCTGGCGGCGGGCACCGTGGGGCTGCTGGCCGGGCTCGCCGTACCGGTACTGGGCACCCTCGCCGCCTGCGGCCTCATCCTGTACTTCATCGGCGCGATCATCGCCCACCTGCGGGTCGGTTCCCGCGACATCGTGGGCGGGATCGTCTTCCTGATCACCGCCGTGGCCGTCCTCGTCCTGGGCCTGCTCGACCACGGCGCCTGGTGACCTCCGGGGCCTACAGGCCGGCCTCGAGGCGGCGGGAGAGCTCGACCCGGCGGGTCTTCAGCGTGGCGGTGCGGGGCAGTTCGGCCAGCGGGATCCGGACCGGCTCCGCCAGCTGCGGATAGGCGGCCGTGGCGGCGCGCCAGCGGTCCGGGTCCAGGGGCTCGTCGCCGTGGGTGCAGACGACCGGGACCGCGGTGGACCCGGGGCCCGGTACCACGACGACCTCGGCGAGCTCCGCCAGCTCGTCCAGGAGCACGTCCTCGATCTCGAGGTTGCTGCCCACCCCGGGGATCGTGTCGAACTCCCGGTCGAGCATGTGCAGGCAGCCGAACGAGGTGCGGTAGCCGACGTCCCCGGTGCGCCACCAGCCGTCGTGCAGATTGGCGTCGTAGCGCTCCTGCTCGCCGTGGTACGTCTTCGCCAGCCCGTCCCAACGGACCTCGATGAAACCGGGGTTGGCCTGCGATGGCCGCCTGCCGTCCCGGCTCACCAGCCTCACCCGGGCGCTGCCCGGCAGGGGGTAGCCCACGCAGCGTCCGTCCATCCGGTGGACGAACCGGCGGAAGTACGGCCGGCCGGCCGCGGGGCCGACCTCGCTCTGCCCGTAGATCTGGAAGAACTGCGCCCGCCGGTCGGAGGCGTGCAGCAGACGGCGCACCGTCCTCGGGTGGATCGCGTCGAAGGTGCTGCTGAAGTACTTCACCGACGAGAACGGGCGGCGCGCGTCGTCGGCCACGTCCTCCCACACCATGAAGGAGTTGGGCAGCGCCTCTATCAGCCAGGGGCGGCGCTCGGCGAAGAACGCCGCGACGGCGTCCGGGGCGCCGTCCTTCACCAGCAGCGCCGGCATCCCCTGGAGGAGGCAGAGCGACATCGCCGCGAAGGTCCGGGAGTGGCCGAAGGGGAGGTGGATCGCCACGGTCCCCCGCTTCCTCATCAGCCCCAGCAGGAACAGCTGCGGGCGCAGCCGGGACCGCATCGTCCGCGGGGTGTGCACGACCAGCTTGGGCAGACCCGTGGTGCCGGACGTGTGAGTGATCATGGCCGGGTCGTCCAGGCCGCGCAGGACCGGCCGCACCGGCACCGAGCCGTCCAGCCCGTCGAGCGCCACCGCCCCCGGACCGGCGTCGCCCACACCGATCACGCCCCGGGTGAGCGCCTTCAGATCCACGCCGTCCCCGGTCAGGGCACGGAGCTTGGGCCCGTCGGTGACCAGGTGCGGCCGCTCCAGCCGGGCCAGCAGGGCGCCGATCGCCTCGGAGTCCAGGTGCTGCGACAGCATGACCGGGACCGCGCCGATGCGCTCCACCGCCGTCGCCAGCAGCCAGAGATCGAAGTTGGGGGCCTTGCAGATCACCACATGACCGCCGCGGCGCACCCCGGCGGCGGCGAACCGGTTCGCGACGTCCGCCACGTGGTCCGCGAGCTGACGTACCGTCAGTCTCCGTCCGGCCTCCGGCAGGACGTCGAGGTCGTGGTCGAGGACCAGCGGCATGCCGCCCCGGACGCGCGCGGCCCGCTCCGGGACCACGCCGAGGTAGAGGCCGCGCTGGTGCACCGACGGGGCCGGTGCGCGGTTCGGCCGGTGGCTCAGCTTGTACAGCAACGTGCTTCCCATGAGGTCTCCTGTGCGTCCTGCGGAGCGATGGTGCGGATGGGCAACGGGTGCGGGCGCCGGATCAGCGGTCGCGGTAGGCGACCATGTCGGCCAGTTCCTCGAGACGCAGGCGCCAGTGGCCGGGCAGGCCGGCGTCCGCCAGGGCCGTACGGGCGTCGGCGACCAGGGCGTCGATCCGCTCCTCGACCTCCGCGCGCACCCCGGAGGCGAGCAGGGCGGCACGGAGCTCCGCCGGATTCCAGTCGGCGTGGCGGCTGTCCTCGACCAGCCGGGCGACCCGCGGGTCCCTGGCCGCGCCCAGTGCGATCAGCAGCGTCATCTTGTGCTCGCTGAGGTCCAGGCCGGTCGGCTTGCCGGTCGCCGTCGCGTCGCCGAACGCGTCGAGCAGGTCGTCCCGCAGCTGGAACGCCTCGCCGGCCGCCACCCCGTACGCCTCGAAGACCGAGTGCAGCCCCGGGCGTCCGGCGACGGCCGCGCCGAGGGCCAGCGGGCGGTGGATGGTGTAGCGGCCGGACTTGCAGACGGCGACCCAGCGGGCCAGGTCCGCGTCCGGCTCCACCTCGGCGGCCAGGGCGACGTCCAGCTGCTGGCCGATGATCATCTCCGTGACCAGCTCGTGCCACACCTGTGCCGCCGGGCCGGTCAGCCTGCTCGCCAGCCGGTTCGCGTAGCTGAGCGCCAGGTCCCCGGCGAGCAGGGCGACGGCCTCCCCGTACCGGCGCGACTCCCCGGCCCAGGCGCGGCGCGCGTGCAGGTCCGTGTACGCGGCGTGGACGGTCGGGACGCCGCGCCGGGTGGGCGAGTTGTCCATGATGTCGTCGTGGATGAGCGCGAACGCGTGCAGCAGCTCGAGCGCCGCCGCCGCGTCCACGACCGTGTCCTCGTCCGCGGCGGCGCCGCCGGCCGCCAGGTAGCCGGTGACGCAGAACAGGGGACGCAGCCGCTTGCCCCCCGCGGCGACCAGCTCCGCGACGGCCGCCACCGGCACCGCCACCCGGGGGTCGACGGTGCTCCAGCGCGCCTCCTCGGCACTCAGCAGCTCCCCGATCCGCCGGTCGACCCGGTCCAGCAGCTTGCCGCAGGTCTCCTCCTCCGCTCCGGCACGCTCCCGCACCGTCGCCGCACCGCCGTCCGCGCCGGCCGGCGCCACCGCGTCCTCCAGCTCCGGCGGCAGCCGGAACGTCACGTTCTCGGTGGCCGTCACCTCCGTCTCGACGTCCCCGAAGCCCAGGTCCGCCAGCCGGCGCAGCGCCCGTTCCACCAGCACCTCGGGGGCGCTCGCGCCGGCCGTGAGGCCCACCGTGCCGACGCCCTCCAGCCAGGCGGGGTCGAGCAGGTCCGGGTCGGGCAGCAGCCGGGCGTCGGCGCCCGCGGCCCGGGCGACCTCCACCAGGCGCACCGAGTTGCTGGAGTTGGCCGAGCCGACGACCAGGACCAGGTCGCTGCGGCCCGCGATCGCCTTCACCGCGTTCTGCCGGTTCTGGCTGGCGTAGCAGATGTCGGCGCTGCCCGGACCGGTCAGCCCCGGGAACCGCTCCTCGAGGACGGCCACGATCTCGGCCGTGTCGTCCACCGACAGCGTGGTCTGGGTGAGATACGCGGCCGAAGTCCCCGGCGGCAGGTCGAGCCGTCCGGCCTCCTCCACGCTGCCGACGACGACGGTGCGTTCCGGGGCCTCCCCGAACGTGCCCTCGATCTCCTCGTGGCCGACGTGCCCGACGAGGATCAGCGTGTCCTTGTCCCGGGCGAACCGGACGGCCTCCTGGTGGACCTTGGCCACGAGCGGGCACGTCGCGTCGACGACCGTGAGCCCGCGCCGCCGGGCGTTGTCGCGGACCTGCGGGGACACCCCGTGCGCGGAGAAGATGCACACGGCACCGGCCGGCACCTCCTCCTCCGAGTCGACGAAACGGGCGCCCTTGCCCTCCAGGTCCCGCACGACATGCTCGTTGTGCACGATCTGCTTGCGTACGTAGACGGGCGCGCCGTGCAGCTGGAGGGCGCGTTCCACCGTCTCGACGGCCCGGTGCACTCCGGCGCAGGCTCCCCGGGGCTCGGCCAGCAGAACTCGATGCGGGGCGGACGGCATGATTTCCCCCTCGGGATGGATTCTGGAATTCCGTAACGGATGCAGCCGTCCCGACGGTGACCGACGGGCCGCGA
Source organism: Streptomyces sp. NPDC127100 (assembly GCF_042724095.1). Lineage (NCBI taxonomy): Bacteria > Bacillati > Actinomycetota > Actinomycetes > Kitasatosporales > Streptomycetaceae > Streptomyces > Streptomyces sp. NPDC127100. The sequence goes on along the minus strand of NZ_JBHXFL010000074.1, from coordinate 4,274 downwards.
AACGCATCCTCGACGCCGTCCCTTGCCGTGGAATACGCGGCGAGTTGGCCTCCGCTTCCGGCAAGCAGGCGCCAATCCCGGACCCAGTGGTCCCCAAGTCACCGCTGGCATTCTCACTGCGGAGGCCGGCCGGCCCGGCCGCGGCACCTTTTTCCCGACGTGCCGGAAGACGCCCGCGGTCGCCCCGAATCATCCGGTTCCCCGGATTTCCCCGTCCTTCCGCGTCCGCATTCCACCCGAGAGAGCGACACCAGCATGAGCGGTCTCATCGTCCCGCCCGGCCAGGGCCGGAAACTCGTCACGAAAGCGCAGGACGTGACCTTCAAGGTCACGGCCGCGGACGGCTCCTCGTCCTCCGTGTTCGAGGTGGTCGTGCCCCCGGGGTTCGACGTCGGCGCGCACACCCACAGCCACTCCCAGGAGTTCTTCTACGTCCTGGAGGGGGAGTTGGAGCTCTTCGCGTTCGAGCCCACCGAGCGGACCCACGACACCTGGCACGGCTGGGAGTCCCCGGGCGGCGACCGTGCCGCCCGGGCGGTGACGGGCAGCTGCATGTTCGTCCCGCCGGGCTGCCCGCACGCCTTCCGCAACGCCACCGACCGGCCGGCCCGCATGCTCTTCCAGAGCTCCCCCTCGCCGGACCACGAGCGGTACTTCGAGGAGATCGTCGAGATCTTCGCCGCCGGCCGGACCGTCGACTCCGAGGCCGTGGAGCGGATGCGCAAGCGCTACGACGTCCAGCAGATCACCCCGCTCCGCTTCACCCCGCCCACCCCGGCACCGGCCGGGCGGCCCGCGGCATGACCAGCGCACACCCGACCGGACACGAAGAGCTGAGGGGTGACCTCCGATGACCGTGACCACCACGGACAGCATTCCGCTCGTGCACGCGAGCCTCGGCGACCGGGAACTCGCCGCCGTCGCAGAGGTGTTCGCCTCGGGCTGGCCGGCCGGCCAGGGCCCGAAGGGCAAGGCACTCGAGGCCCAGCTCGCCCAGCGCTACGGCGTCGGTGACGCGGTCGCGCTGAGCAACTGCGGCGCGGCGCTCCACCTGGCCATGCTGGCGCTCGGCGTCGAGCCCGGCGACGAGGTGATCGTCGCCGACTACACCTTCCCCGCCCCGGCCCACGCCGTGCGCTACGTCGGCGCGACCCCCGTCTTCGCGGACGTGCGCCGCGACACCGGCACCGTCGACCCGCAGGCGGTGGCGGACCTGATCGGACCGCGCACCGTGGGCGTGATCGCGGTGGACACCGTCGGTCTGCCCGCCGACTACACCGCGCTGATGGCCGTCGCCGACCGCCACGGCCTGTTCGTCGTCGAGGACGCCGCCTGCGCGGTCGGCGCCACCTACCAGGGCCGCCCGGCCGGCGCGCTCGCGCCGGTGGCCTGCCTGTCCTTCCACGGCCGCAAGGGCGCCAGCAGCGGCGAGGGCGGCGCACTGCTCGCCGCCGACCCGGTGATCGGCGCGGACGCCCGGCTGCGCTCGTCGTTCGGCATCGGCAGCATCTACGACCAGGCCCAGGTGGTCGGCCTGCCCATCCCGGCGTTCACCGACATCGGCTACAACTACAAGCTGTCCGACATCGCCGCCGCCATCCTCCAGGTGCAGCTCGCACGGGTCGACGAACTCCTCGAACGCCGCGGCCGGATCGCGGCGGCGTACACGGAGGCGCTCGCCGGCGAGGAACTGCTCACGGTGCCGCACGTGCCCGCCGACCGCACCCACGCCTGGCAGTCCTACCTGGTGACCCTCGACCCGCGCGTCGACCGGTCCGGGCTCGCCGCCTCGCTGCGCGCCCAGGGCATCGGCTGCGGGCACGGCACCTGGGCCAGCCATCTCCAGCCGGTGTACGACGCCGCGCAGAGCTGCCCGGTCTCGGCGGACCTCTTCCAGCGCAACCTGGCCATCCCCATGCACGCCGAACTCCGCCCGGACCAGGTCGAACGCGTCGTGGACGTGCTGCGGGCCGAGCTGAAGAACAACCTGCGCCCGAGCTGACCGGGGCGCCGCCCGGCCGTGCTCCGCGGCACCCGTCGCCACGGACGACACCGAACCCCTGACCGACAGCAGACTTCCCGAGAGGCGGACGCCGGACATGCCCATCCTCTGCAAGCCCGCGGTGCGCGTACCGGAATACATCATCACCATGGAGCAGACCCTGGAATTCGCCAGGAAAGCCCACGCGGGAAAGCCGCAGCTCCCGCTCGCGCTCCGGCTGATAGAGAACACCGGAGTGCAGAAACGGCACATCGTGCAGCCCATCGAGAAGACCCTGGGCCACCCCGGTTTCGAGGAACGGAACCGCATCTACGAGACGGAATCGAAGAAGCGCTGCCCCGAGGCCGTCGAGGAGGCCCTGGCGAACGCGATGCTGCGCGCCGAGGACATCGACGCGATCATCTATGTGTCGTGCACCGGATTCATGATGCCCTCGCTCACCGCATGGCTGATCAACACCATGGGGTTCCGCTACGACACCCGGCAACTGCCCATCGCGCAACTCGGCTGCGCGGCCGGCGGGGCGGCCATCAACCGCGCCCACGACTTCTGCGCCGCCCACCCCGACAGCAACGTGCTGATCGTCTCGTGCGAGCTGTGCTCGCTGTGCTACCAGCCCGACGCCGACGACATCGGCTCGCTGCTGTCCGACGGACTGTTCGGCGACGCGGTCGCGGCGGCCGTGGTGCGCGGTCGCGGCGGCCCCGGCGTCACCGGGGTCGAGCTGCGGCGCAACGCCTCGTACCTGATCCCGAACACCGAGGACTGGATCTCGTACGCCGTCCGCGACACCGGGTTCCACTTCCAGCTCGACCGCCGGGTGCCGGGCACCATGGAGCCGCTCGCCCCCGTGCTGCGCGACCTCGCCGCCGGCCACGGCTGGGACGCCGCCGACCTCGACTTCTACGTCATCCACGCCGGCGGCCCCCGGATCCTGGACGACCTCGCCAAGTACCTCGGGGTCGACCGCACGGTCTTCCGGCACAGCTGGGGGACGCTGACCGAGTACGGGAACATCGCCAGCGCCGTGGTGCTCGACGCGCTGCGCAGACGCTTCGAGGAGGGGCCGCTGCCCACCGGCGCCACCGGGGTGATCGCCGGCTTCGGCCCCGGCATCACCGCCGAGATGGCCCTGGGCACCTGGGTCGACGGCACGGCCCACCAGCACAGCGAGCACCCGGCCGCCGTGGCCGCGCCGCGCCCGTACGCAGGGAGGATCTGATGAGCAGCACCGGCACCGACCGCACCGCCGGCACACCGGCCGGACCCACGTCCGACCGGATCATGCGGATGATCAACGGCTACTGGGCCACCGGCATCCTGGGCACGGCGGCGACGTACGACCTGTTCACCCACCTGGAGGACGGCGCCGGCACCCCGGACGCGCTGGCCGCACGGGCCGGGATCGCCCCCCGCGGCGCCCAGGCCCTGCTGGACGGCCTGGTCGCCCTGGACCTGGTCGAGGTGGACGGGGGCCGCTACCGCAACACCCCGGAGGCGGCCGCCTTCCTCGTGTCCGGCCGGCCCGTCTCCCTCACCGGGTTCGCCCGCCTCAAGATGGGCCACCTGGGCTCGCTGGCCGCACTGCCCGACGTCGTGCGCGCCGGAGGGCCGGTGACGGACGCGGTGGTGGAGGTCGCCGACAACCCGCACTGGGAGAACCTCGTCCAGGCCATCGCCGCGCAGTCCGTGCCCGTCGCGCACCTCGCGGCCGGGGAACTCGGGCTGGCCGACGCCGGGAAGGTCTCGATCCTCGACATCGGCGGCGGTTCCGGAGTCTGCTCCGCCGTCTGGCTGGGCATCAACCCCGACGCCCGGGCCACCCAGATCGACTGGGCGCCGATCAACGCCATCGCCCGGCGGCTGCTGGCCGAACAGGGCGTCGGCGACCGGGTCGACCACGTCGACGGCGACTTCCACACCGTCGACTTCGGCGACGGCGAGCACGACGTCGTCATGTACTCCAACATCGCCCACCAGGAGGGTCCCGAGGCCAACCGGGCGGTCTTCGCCCGGATACGCAGGGCACTGCGGCCCGGCGGCACGCTGGTCGTCTCGGACTACATCACCGACGACGACCGCAGCGGCCCGCCCTTCGCCCTGACCTTCGCCGGGGAGATGCTGCTCAAGAGCCGGCACGGCTCGACGTGGTGCCGCCGCGACTACCACGCGTGGCTCACCGCCGCTGGGTTCGAGGACATCCGCTTCCTGGACACCCCGTCCCCCACCACCCTCGTGCTCGCCCGCTGACGGACGGCGGAGCCCCCGGCGC
>NZ_JBHXFL010000073.1:0-24563 GCF_042724095.1 Streptomyces sp. NPDC127100 | reverse complement strand
ACTCCCATCAGGACGTGCCCTTCGAGGGTCTGGTCGAAGCGGTCAACCCGACACGGTCCCTGGCCCACCACCCCCTCTTCCAGGTCATGCTCGCCTTCAACAACACCCCGCGCACGACACTGAAGTTCGCGAATGTCCAGGCCTCGGTGCGGCCCGCAGACGTCCATGCGGCGCGCACGGATCTGGCGCTGAGCCTGGCCGAGCGGTACGGCGGGGACGGTTCGCCGGACGGGGTCGTCGGCTCCCTCACTTACCGTACCGACCTGTTCGAGCGGGCCACGATGACGGCTCTGGTGGAGCGGTTGCTGCGGGTGCTGCGCGCCGTCACGGACGATCCCACTCAGCGCGTCGCCGCGGTCGATGTGCTGTCCGAGGAGGAGCGGCACCGCCTGCTGGAGGAGTGGAACGACACCGCCACTGCCCTCCCTTCGGGCACGCTTGTGGAGCTGTTCCAGGCTCAGGTCGAGGCCACTCCGGACGCCGTCGCCCTGATCTGCGACGGCACCCACATCGCCTACGACGAGCTCAACACCCGCGCCAACCGTCTGGCGCGGCTCCTGGTCGAGCGGGGCGCCGGCCCGGAACACATCGTCGCCCTCGCCCTTCCCCGCTCACCCGAGATGATCACCGCCCTCCTGGCGGTCCTCAAGGCGGGAGCGGCATACCTTCCCATCGACACCGGCTATCCCGTGGAGCGCATCCGCTTCATGGTCCAGGACGCCCACCCCACCCTCGTCCTCACCCACACCACCACCGCCGACATCTGGAGCCAGGGCACCCCGACCGTCTACCTCGACGACCCCGCCCTCCAGGCCCGCACAGCCACACTGGACCCCACCAACCCGCACACCACACCCGACCCCGCCCACCCCGCCTACGTCATCTACACATCCGGCTCCACCGGCACACCCAAGGGCGTCACCGTCCCCCACCGAGGCCTCGCCAACTTCATGGACGACATGAAGAGCCGGATCGGTGTCAGGGAAGGGGACCGGTTGCTGTCCGTGACGACGATCGCATTCGACATCGCCGGGCTCGAGATCTACCTGCCGCTTCTGTGCGGCGCCGGGGTCGTGCTGCCCGGGGCCGCGGTGGCGAACGAGCCGCTCGCCATGGTCGCGCTGATCGCCGAGGCCGAGGTCACCGTCGTTCAGGCGACGCCTTCGCTCTGGCGGGAACTGTCGGCGGCGTCCGGCGCGACGGGCCTCGGGTTGCGCCGTGTGCTGGTGGGCGGCGAGGCCGTCTCCGCGACCCTGGCGGAGACGCTCCGCGGGCTCGGCCGGTCGGTGACGAATGTGTACGGGCCCACCGAGACGACCATCTGGTCGACGGCCGCCGAGCTGAACCGTGCCGATGACGCAACGGCTCCGTCGATCGGCCGTCCGATCTCGAACACACGGGTGTACGTGCTGGATGCCGAGCTGCGTCCGGTCGTGCCGGGCGTGGCCGGTGAGCTGTACCTCGCGGGGGCGGGACTCGCCCGCGGCTACCTGAACCGGCCGGGGCTGACCGCGGAGCGGTTCGTCGCCGACCCCTACGGCCCCGCCGGATCCCGCATGTACCGCACCGGCGACCTCGCCTCCTGGAACAACGACGGCACCCTGCGCTACCTGGGCCGAACCGACGACCAAGTCAAACTGCGCGGATTCCGCATCGAACTCGGCGAGGTCGAAGCCGCGCTGACCGCATGCCCCGCCGTCGCCGGCGCCGCCGTCGTGATCCGCGAGGACCGGCCCACCGACCACCGGCTCGTGGGATACGTGGTGCCCGAGGACGGCAAGGACCTCGACCAGAGAAACGTGTGGGACCAGCTGAGGCTCACACTGCCCGAACACATGGTGCCCTCGGCCGTCGTCACCCTGGACGCACTGCCACTGACACCCAACGGGAAACTGGACCGCAAGGCACTCCCCGCACCCGACTACACCCGCACCACCACCCCCACCCGTGCCCCCGGCACCCCGCGCGAGCAGATCATCGCCGGCCTCTTCGCCGAGGTCCTCGGCCTGGATGTCACCCGGGTCGGCAGCGACACGAGCTTCTTCGCCCTCGGTGGGCACTCCCTGCTCGCGATGCGCCTGATCGGGCGGATCCGTGCCGCCCTCGGCGCGCAGTTGCAGCCCAGGGACTTCTTCGAGGCGCCCACCGTGGCCGGGCTCGCCGAGCGGCTGCGCGGGGCGGCGAAGGCACAGGGCGACGTCCTACTGCCGCTGCACCTGGAAGGAAATCGGGCACCGATCTTCTGTGTCCACCCGGCGGGTGGACACAGCTGGGGCTACTACCATCTCAAGGATCACCTGCCGCCGGGCCACCCGCTGTACGGCCTCCAGGCCCGCACCCTGCTGCAGGGCGCGGAACCCCCGGCCACGCTTTCGGTGATGGCCGCGGACTATGTCGAGCAGCTGCGCTCGGTGCAGCCGAAGGGGCCGTATCACCTCGTCGGGTGGTCGTTCGGCGGCCTCGTCGCCTTCGAGATGGCCACTCAACTCCAGCAGCAGGGTGAGGAGATCGCACTCCTCGCACTGCTGGACGCTTTCCCGGCCGCGGCAGAGGACGGCGACGAGCCGGTGCCCGCGGACGAGGACAAGATGCTGAGGATGATCGCCGCGAACGCCGGCTACGATCCTGACGCCATCCCCACGGTCGGTGCGAACGAGCCGCTGACACCGGACGCGTTGAGCGCGTTCTTCCAGCAGGTCGGTGCGGTGATGGCCAACCTGACGGCGGACGACCTCCGTACGTTCGCGCACACGCTGCGGCACAACGCCGGCATCGGCGCGGCGTTCACACCGGCCGTGTTCCGCGGCGACCTGCTGCTGCTGACGGCGGCGCTGGGCCGGGACGGTGCCCGAACCGCCCCCGGCAAGGGACGCGACGCCTGGACGGCGCACGTCACTGGACGGGTCGACGAGCACCAAGTCCCGTGCAGCCACGATGACATGTTGATGCCGCACATCCTGGAGCCGGTGGGCGGGATCCTGTCCCGCGCCCTTCGGAACCAGAACCCGTGAGCAAGACCCCATCCATCAAGCCCCCATCCATCAAGCCCCCATCCATCACGCCACCAAGGAGCCCGGCATGACGAACCCCTTCGAGAACCCGGACGGCACGTACGTGGTGCTCGTCAACGACGAGAACCAGCACTCGGTCTGGCCGGTCTCCGTGAACGTGCCTGCGGGCTGGACCATCGCGCACCCGAGCGACACGCGCGAGGCATGCCTGCGCTTCATCGAGGAGAACTGGACCGACATGCGCCCGCGCAGCCTCGCGCAGCGCATGGCCGACAAGTAAGGAGATGGGGAAGAGCGTGCGGTCCCCGATCCCCCGTTCCGCTGCCGGCTACGACCGTGCGCGGCACGGCATCCACAATCTGCGCCGCGCTGAGGTCATAGCCGACCCCCGGCTCTACTGGGAGGCGATTTCCGAGCTTCCGCCCGTCTTCTACGACGAGGTGGGAGGCGTCTGGGTCTGCTCCGGGTACGCCGAGTCGGTCGAGATCCTCGCCAACCACCGGGCGTTCTCGTCCGTGCGCCACCACGCCCCGGACGACCTGTCGGCACGCGGCATGAGCGGCATCGCGCCAACCGCAGAGATGCTGTCCGCGCAGTTCCTCTTCAACGACCCGCCCGAGCACACCCGGGTCAGGAACGCCCTCCGCGGCGAGTTCTCACCAGCCAGCATGCGCCGGCACGACCCGGTTCTGCGTGCGATCGCCGGCAAGGTACTGGACACGCTGCCCGACGCCGGAACGATCGATCTGGTGGCGGACTTCGCGGAACGGCTGCCCGAGCACCTGATGACCCATCTGCTCGGCATGGCGGGCCGCGGTGCGGAACTCACGGCGTGGGCCGACTCCTACGAGCGACTGCTGAGCAGTGTCTCCACCTTCCCGAGCCGAGCCGACCTGGAGACGGTCCCGCTCCTCGAGAAGGCGCTCGCCGGGCTGCGCGAGCTGGCCGCCGATCGCCTCGCGGCGCCCGGCGACGACCTCGTCACCACCCTGGCGACGGCCCTGCGGGACGACTTCGAGACCGATCCCTCGAAGGAACCGCCCGCCGAACTGCTCCAACTCGTCGCCGCCAACGCGCTGGTCCTCGTCGCCGGCGGTTACCAGACCCTGACGCACCTCGTCTCCACCGGACTGCTGCTGCTCGCCGAGAACCCGGAGCAACTGCGCCGGCTGCGGCAGGACCCCGCGCTCGTCGACTCCGCCGTGGCCGAGACTCTGCGGATCGACGGGTCGAGCCAGTACGTGGGCCGGCATGCCGTGCGCGACGTCGAGATCGGTGGCGCGCGGCTCAAGGGCGGGGACGGAGTCCTCGTCCTGCTCGCCGCGGCCAACCTCGACCCCCGCAAGTTCACCGACCCCACCGCCTTCGACGTTGCGCGCAGCGAGGGCCGCCACCTCGGATTCGGCTCCGGCCCGCACTACTGCCTCGGTGCGCCGTTCGCCGAACGCCTGGCGCGCTGGGCGATCCTCGGCTTCATCGAGCGCTACCAGCACTTCGGGCTCTCGCCGGTGGACCCGGACCCGGTGGAATGGGGGCCTCACTGCAACACCCGCTCCCGGCACCGGGCAGCGGTGCGGGTCGGTCGTACGCCCCAGGCCGAGGCACAGGACGGCCCGTCGGCCGGCCTTCCCTCCACAGCCGAGGCAACGAGGGCTCCGGTGGCCGACGCGGTGCCGGAAGCCAAGACGGTCAGCGATCTCGAACGGCACCAGATCATCACCGAGTGGAACGACACCGGCGCCGACGACGGCGCCGCCCAGGTCTGCTGGCACCTGCTCTTCGAGGAGCGAGCCCGACTGACGCCGGACAGCCCGGCGGTCGAGGACGAGGGCGTCGCCTACTCGTACGCGGACATCGACGCATTGGCCAACGGTGCCGCTCACCGGCTGCGTGACCTGGGCGTGGAGCCCGAGACGGTCGTCGCGATCAGCATGGAACGCTCCGTGCGGCTCGTCGTCGCCATCCTCGCCGTGGCCAAGGCCGGAGGCGCCTTCCTGCTCGCCGCTGCCGACTGCCCCGGCGAGCGCCTCAAGACCATGCTGGAGCAGACCTCCGCCCGGCTCGTCATCACCGACGACGCCACCGGCGACCGGATCGCGGGTCTGGGTGTCCGGGCCGACGTCGTGCGACTCGATCCGGCAGTACGCGCCTCCGCTCCGCCGATCACCGGCGTTGCGCCGGGCAATACCGCCTACGTCGTGTTCACCAGCGGCACCACTGGCCGGCCGAAGGCCATCGCCAACAGCCACGAGGCGCTGTCGAACCTGCACATCGCCCAGCGCAAGGTGTTCCGGATCCGGCCACAGGACCGGGTGTTGCAGTTCCTGTCGCTGAACTTCGACGGTTGCATCTCCGAAGTCGTCCTCGCTCTGCTGTGCGGGGCGACGCTCGTCGTCGCGCGGACCGCACATCTGACCCCCGGCCCGCCGCTCCTACGGCTGCTGCGTGAACGACGGGTGAGCGCCGCCATCCTGACGCCGTCGGTGTGGTCGGTGCTCGCGCACGATCCGCTGCCCGACTTGCGCATCGCGGCCTTCGCGGGCGAGCGGCTGCCCGGCGGCCTGGTCCACCGCTGGACGGCGCCGGGCCGCAGGCTTCTCAACCTGTACGGGCCCGCCGAAACGGCGGTCTGGTCCACCTGGCACGAGTGCGCCGGCGAGGACGACCCGCCGATCGGGCGCCCGGTGGCAGGCAAGCGTGTCTACGTCCTGGACGACGAACACCGGCTGCTGCCGCCCGGGATTCCGGGCGAGCTGTACATCGCCGGTATCGGTGTCGGCCGCTATCTGGGGCGCCCTGACCTCATGGCCGACTCGTTCGTGCCCGACCCTTTCGCGGGGCGGGCCGGACGGCTGATGTACCGGAGCGGTGACCTGTGCGTCTGGCGGGAGGACGGCTCTCTGGAGTACGTCGGCCGCCGCGACCGCCAGGTCAAGATCCGGGGGCAGCGCGTCGAGCTGTACGAGGTGGAGCGCGTGCTGGAGAAGGCCCCCGGCGTGTCCTCCTGCCACGCCGTCGAGCGCGACAACAGGCTGCACGCCTTCGTCGTACCCGAGCGGTCCGGTTCCTGGGACGAGTCGGCGGTACGTCGCCACCTGGCCGAGCGTCTGCACCTCGGCATGATTCCGGCGACGTTCACCGTCACGGACCAGCTGCCGCTCACCTCGAACGGAAAGGTGGGGGAGAAGCACGAGACGGCGACGCCCGGGAACGAAGCCGTCCGGATCGTGGGTTCGGCCGCTACCGCGGCTCCGGTACCGGTACGCGCGGTACCTGCCGCGTCCGTACCTGCCGCATCCGTGCCGGACACCGGCGGAAGGGCCACCCGCATCACGTGGGAGCTGGCCCAGCTGTTCTCGTCGTGCCTGCGCGTGCCGCAGGTCCGCGTGAAGCTGGACACCGACTTCTTCTCCGCAGGCGGCGACTCGCTGGCCATGGCCGAGTTCATGGCGGCCGCCGAGGAACGCTTCGGCGTGGTCTTCGACGTACAGCGACTGCTCGACCAACCGACCCTGGCCGGGTTGGTGCGGCTCGTGAGCGAGGGGCGAGAGGCTCAGTGAACGGCAGAGCGATACAGACCGGCACGGACCGGGCGCGACCAGTGGTCAGCGCTCTGGGAGACGGGACAGGTGAGGCTGCCCGGCCCGTGATGATCGTGCACGGTTCCCTCGACCGCAGCGACGCGTTCCGCCGGGTGGCCGACCACCTGCGAGACCGTCCGGTCCTCGGCTACGACCGGCGCGGCTGGGGAAGATCCCGCCCGCTCGGAGGCGCGGACGTCGACTACCAGGTGCACGTGCACGACCTTCGCACGGTCCTGGCCGAGCTGGACGTGGCGCCGATCGTACTCGGCCACAGTTACGGCGCCCTGGTGGCGATGGCCGCCGCCGCCGCGGACCCGTCGCGCATCGCCGGGATCGTCGCCGTGGAACCCCCGGTGCGCTGGCTGCCCTGGTGGCCCGCCGACGACCCGTGGGAGCAGACCGTGCGCAGCGCCGCGGAGGGTGGGCCGGAGCAGGCGACACGGGCCATGCTCGCCGAAGTTCTGGGCCCGGCAGGCCGGCTGCACGTGGCACGCGCACGGCCGTCCGACCTTGCCGCGGACGGGACGGCCCTCATCTCCGAGATGACGGACCCCGCCGTCGACGTCCCGAGCTTCGACCCGGCGACGTTTCCCACCCCTGCCGTGGTGGCGGCCGGCTCTCGGTCAGCCACGCACCACAGGGTCGTGGCACAGCGGCTCGCCGAGCTGCTGCCGCACGGCCGCTTCGCCGAGATCTCCGGCGCGGGTCACGCCTCGCACGTCAGCCATCCGCGAGAGCTGGCCCAACTGGTGGAAGAAATCGACGTGATCGAGGAGCAAGACCGATGATGCCCAGTGCGCTTGAGAACGCCGTCTACGGACTCATCTCCACTCCGGTGCTCCACAGCGCCGTCAAGCACGGGGTGTTCACATCCCTCATCGAGGACGGCCGGGGCACCGTCGAGTGCCTCGCCGAGCGCCTCGACATCGACCAGGACACCCTGGAGCGCATGCTGCTGGTCATGACCTCCCTCGGCGTCGTGGAACGCGCGGCGGGCGGGGAATACTCCCTGACCTCCGACGCGGCGCCGTTCCTCGACCGCCGCAGCACCCGGTACCTGGGCGGCTTCATCGAGCACCTCACGCTGGAGACCTCGGGCCGCCTCGGCCGCCTGGACACCTACCTCTCCGAAGGAAAGCCCGCCACGGAGGCGTCCCCGTTCGACGACGTGTACCGCGACACCGAGTCGCTGCGGGCCTTCATGCGCGCCATGTGGGACTTGAGCTTCGGCATGTCGCAGGAGCTCGCCGCCCTGGCCGGGATGGCGGGGGCGACGCATCTGGTGGACGTCGGCGGGGCCACCGGCCCGTTCGCCGTGGCGGCGCTGCTCGGCGCCCCGACCTTGCGGGCCACAGTCTTCGACATGCCGGTGGTCGGTCCGTTGGTCGGCGAGGACGCCCAGGCACATCCCGTCGCTGACCGCCTCGACTTCGTCGGCGGCGACTTCTTCGCGGACGAACTCCCGCGCGGCGACTGCCTTGCCTTCGGTTACATCCTCTCCGACTGGGACGACGACACCTGCGTCATGCTGCTGGAGAAGGCATACCGTGCGTGCCAAAGGCCCGGCCGGGTCCTCATCATGGACCGCCTCTTCGAGGACGACCACAGCGGTCCGCTGGCCACCGCCGCGATGAACCTGGTGATGCACATCGAGATGGCCGGGAAGCACCGTACGGGCGCCGAGTTCATCGCCCTGCTGGAGCGGGCCGGGTTCAGTGACTGCGAAGTGCGCAGGGCCGGCGGCGAGAAGCACTTGGTGATCGGCCACAAAAGGTAGTCGCCATGGGTGGGCAAGACCCCACGGATGAACAACACGTCATGCAGCAGAACGGAGCTTCCTCCATGAACGACACGCCACATCACGGGCCCGAACACTCCACCGGCCAGAGGAGTTGACCCGACATGACCGGGCCCGTCGACCTCACCGCCTCCGTCAACCACACCCCGCTCGTCGACACGCGACTGCTGTCCGTGGACGACTCCGAGGCCCGCGCCACCCACCGTGTCTACGAGCACCTGATCGGCATGTGGGCGCCCGGAGTCATCGAGGCCGCCCAGGACCTCGGCGTGTTCACTGCTCTCGGTGCCGGCCCGTACACCGCCGCTCACCTCGCCGAGACCCTCGGTACCGATCTGCGGGCCACCCGCGTCCTGCTGGACGGGCTGCACGCCTATGACATCCTCCAGCGCGAGCGGGGTGCCGACGGCCAGGCCGTCTACACCTTGCCGACCGCCCTGCGTGGCGTCTTCGCGCCCGACGGTCTGTTCAGTCTGGCCGGGAAGATCACCCACGACCGGAACATCGCCTGGCACGCATGGCGACACCTCGCCGACAACGTGCGCGACGGCGCCCGCAGTGCTCTCGGCGGCGCCCAGGTCAACCAGATATCCGAGGAGGACTACGCCGCCCTTGCCCGCGGCATCAACTTCTGGGCCCCGCCGGTCGTCGCGGTGCTCGCCGCCGCCCTGCGCGAGCACGGCTGGGGCCAGGACGCCGAGGCCACCCTGCTGGACGTCGGCTGCGGCACCGGCATCTACAGCCACCTGCTCCTCGAGGCGTTCCCGCGGCTGACGGCGCGGGGCCTCGACGCCCCGAGGATCATCGAGATCGCCGTCGCACAGGCCGAACGGCTCGGCGTCGCCGACCGGTTCGAGCCGCTCACCGCCGACTTCTGGGCCGACGACTGGGGCAGCTGCACCGACCTCGCCCTGTTCGTCAACATCTTCCACCTGCAGACACCCGAGTCAGCACACGAGCTGCTGCTGAAGTCCGCCAAGGGGCTCACCGACGGCGGCCTCATCGCGATCGTCGACCACATCGTCGACGAGGACGCCGGCGGCGCCAACACCCAGAACCGTTTCTCCCGGCTGTTCGCCGCGTCCATGCTGGCCACCGGCGGCGGCGACGCCTACACGATCCAGGACTACGACCAGTGGCTCGCCGATGCGGGCCTGCGCCGCACGGCCCTGCTGGACACGCCGATGCACCGGGTACTGCTCGCAGGCCGTGCGTGACCTCCGTACCTCGCTGCCCTGCCGCCCACCGGACCGGACGTTCCAAGGCCCCGTGGGCCACCTTCCACCGGAACGCACGGACCCGGTGGGCGGCTCTCCCTCCTGGGCCGGCCCGGGTCCCCGGGCCGCTCGGGCGGGTGCCGGAGGGGCGCCCGGGAAGGGCCGGTCAGCCGGTGCCCTCGATGCGGAGGGTCAGCTGCTTGAGCAGCGCGGCGAGACAGGTGCGGTCCCGTGCCGTGAGGGCGGCGAACAGCTCGCCCTCGGCCCGGCCGCGGAGCGCCATCGCGCGCTTCCAGACGGCGAGGCCGGTGTCGGTCACCTCGACGTCGACGCGCCTCCGGTCGTCGGCGGACGGTGCCCTGCGGACCCAGCCGGCCCTCTCCAGCGCGTCGAGCCGGCCGGTCGTCCCGGCGGCGCTCACCCCCAGATCGGCGGCCAGCGCGGAAGGGGTCGCCCGGCCCGGGGTGTCCCGGATCATCAGGTGGTGCAGCGTCTCGTACTCGTGGATCTGGAGCCCGGCCCCTTCGACGGCGCGGCGCGTGGTCCGCTTGAGGTGGCGCCGGATCCGGTCCAGCCGGACCGTGATCGCCTCCACCTCGTCGTCGAAGTCGATGCCGATCCAGTGGTCCCGCCAGCGGTCGACGTGGCCGTCCGCCCAGTCGTGCGGCAGGTCGGGGCGAGGTTGCTCCATGCGAGGATTCTAGACATTCCCTTCGCTGCCGAATAACTGGTTGACGAGAATTTCGGCACCGAAATACCTTCCCCGCTGTGAAGCGACGAAGTCATCGAGTCCTGCGCCACCCCGGCTTCCGGTACCTGGTGGCCGGCACCGCGGTCAACGCGCTCGGCAACGCCATCACGCCGGTCGCCCTGGCGTTCGCCGTCCTCGACCTGGGGGGATCGGTCGTCCAGCTCGGCCTGGTGGAAGCCGCGTTCGCGGCCTGCCAGGTCGTCACCACCCTCGCCGGCGGAGTCCTGGGCGACCGGGTCTCGCGGCAGCTCATGATGACGGGGGCGTCGGTCGTCAGCGCCCTGGTCATGGGCGGGCTGGCCGGCGCGCTGCTGCTGGACGTCGCCACCATCCCGCTGATCGCGGTCCTGGGCGGACTCGGCGGCGTGGTCTCCGCGCTGGGACGCCCCTCGGCCATGGCGATGACCCGGCTGGTCGTGCCGCAGGACGAACTGGGCGACGCGGTGGCCCTGCGCACGCTGCTCCAGACCGGCGCCTCGACCGTCGGCTACGCCGTGGCGGGAGTACTGGTCGCCGCCGTGGGGTCGGGATGGGCGGTCGTGGCCGACGCCTGCACCTTCGCCTTCGCCGCGGCGGCCTTCGCCCGTCTCCGCGTCCCCCACGTCCGCACGCCCCGGGCCGCGTCGGCGGTGGCGGACCTCAAGGACGGCCTGCGGGAGGTGATGCGGCACAGCTGGCTCTGGCTGCTGATCCTCCAGGCCCTCCTCTACCACCTCTTCTACGGCGGGGCCCAGGCGGTGCTCGGTCCCGTCGTCGTGGGCCAGGGACTCGGCCGGTCGGCCTGGGGACTCGCCCTGTCGGTCCTGATGGCCGGCTTCGTGACCGGCGGCCTGCTCTGCCTCCGCATACGGCCGCGGCGCCCGCTCGCGACCGGGGTGGTCCTGCTGGCGTTCACGGGCTTCTTCCCGCTCGCCATGGCCCTCTCCGACACGCTGTGGCCCGTCCTGCTCGGCGCCTTCCTGCACGGACTGGGCCTGCAGATGTTCGACGTGTACTGGGAGCAGTCCATCCAGAGCCATGTGCCGGAGGACAAACTCGCCCGGGTCTACGCCTTCGACACGGTCGGCTCCTTCGTGGCCCGCCCCGTGGGCCTGGCCCTCACCGGCCCGGTCGCCACCGCCGTCGGCTTCGAGACGTGGCTGCTCGTCGTCGCGGCGGTGATCTCCGGAGTGTCGCTCGTCGCGCTGGCCGCCCGGGGAGTGCGCGACCTGGAGCGGGCCGGCTGAGATCCGGCCCGCCGGGTCCCGGGCGCCGCCCGGAACGCACCGCACCCGGGGCCCCGTCGGGACTCCGGGTGCGGTGCCGCGGGGAACGCCTCACGCGCGGACGCGCCGCACCGCCCCCTTGAACACCGGCCACGCCAGCAGCAGCAGGATCACCGCGTACACGGTCACCGCGAACGGCGTGTTCACCAGGCCCGAGACGCTGCCGTCGCTGATCTGCAGGGCGCGGCGGAGCTGCTGCTCGGCGTTGGGGCCGAGGATGACGCCGATCACCGCGGGCAGGACCGGCAGGCCGTAGCGCCGCATGCCGAAGCCGACCAGGCCGATGATCAGCAGGATCACCAGGTCGACGACCTCGCCGCCGACGGCGTACGCGCCGACCGCCGCGAAGAACATGATCCCGGCGTAGAGGTAGGGCCGCGGGATGCGCAGCAGCTTGGCCCACACCGGTGCCAGCGGCAGATTGAGCGCGAGCAGCAGCACCATGCCGACGAAGAGGGAGGCGATCAGGCCCCACACCAGCTCGGGTTCCCGTTCGAAGAGCAGCGGGCCCGGCTGGATGCCGTACTGCTGGAAGGCGGCCAGCATGACCGCCGCGACGGCCGTGGTCGGCAGCCCCAGGGTCAGCATGGACACCAGCGTGCCCGCCGCCGAGGCCGACGCCGCCGACTCCGGACCGGCCACGCCCTCGATGGCGCCCTTGCCCCACTCGTCCTTGTGCTTCGACAGCCGCTTCTCCGTCACGTAGGAGAGGAAGGTGGGGATCTCCGCGCCGCCCGCCGGGATCGCGCCGAACGGGAAGCCGATGAACGGGCCGCGCAGCCACGACTTCCACGTCCGCCGCACGTCGCCGCGGCCGAGCCAGGGGCGCCCCACCGGGATCGGCTCGGCCGCACCGCGCCGCAGGTGCGCCGCGACCCACAGCGCCTCGCCGATCGCGAAGAGACCGACCGCGACGATCACCACGTCGATGCCGTCGGCGAGTTGCAGCGAGCCGAAGGTCAGCCGCTGCTGGCCGGTCATCTGGTCCAGACCCACCAGGCCGATCGTCAGGCCGATCAGCAGGGAGGCCAGGCCTCTGATGCGCGACGAGCCCAGCACCGAGGTCACCGCGATGAACGCCAGCACCATGATGGCGAAGTAGTCGGGGGCACCGATGTCCACCGCCAGGTCGGCGACCGTCGGCGCCAGCACCACCAGCAGGATCGTGCCGATCATGCCGCCCGCGAAGTGACCGATGGCGGCGGCTGCCAGTGCCTGTGCGCCGCGCCCCGCCTTGGCCATGGGGTTGCCCTCCATGGCCGCGACCACCGCGGCGCTCTCGCCAGGGGTGTTGAGCAGGATGGAGGTGGTCGACCCGCCGAACATCGCGCCGTAGTAGATGCCCGCGAACATGATGAACGCGGCCACCGGATCCAGCCCGTACGTCACCGGCAGCAGCAGCGCCACGGCCATCGCCGGGCCGATGCCGGGCAGCACGCCGATGGCCGTGCCGAGCAGGACGCCCAGGGCGGCCCACAGGAGGTTGAGCGGAGTGAGGGCCGTGCCGAAGCCGTCCAGGAGGGAGTTCAGGGCGTTCATGTCACAGCACTCCCATCAGCGGACCGCCGGGCAGCGGAACTCCGAGCAGCTTGTCGAAGACGACGTACGTGATCAGGGACAGCACCGCGGCGATCAGCGGATCGCGGTCGACGCGCCGGCTGCCGAGGGCGAACGCGGCCCCCCAGAACAGCAGCGCGCCCGCGACGGGGAAGCCGGCCGGCTCGATCAGCACCGCCGCGCCCAGGAAGATCCCGGCCAGCAGCAGCACCGTGCGCCAGTCCGCCGGTTCGGACAGGTCGACGTCCTCACCGCCCTCGGCCTCGCCCCGGCCGCCGCGCAGGACGTCGACGGCGAGCAGCGCGGCGATCACCAGCAGGCCCGCGCCGACGACGACGGGGACGGTCTTCGGGCCGACCGGACCCCGCTGGGTGATGTCGACGTCCATGGTCAGGGCGTCGGTCAGCACCAGCACGCCGAGCGCCAGCAGCAGGACGCACACGCCCAGTTCGGAGTGGTCGCGCAGCCACGAACGCCGCACGGCGGCCGGCTCCGTGGACGTCTCGGTCCGTGTCGTCACAGTCCCAGCTCCTTCAGTACCGACACCACACGCTGGTCCTGGACCTCCAGGAACGAGCCGAACTCCGCACCCGTCAGGAAGGCGTCGTCCCAGCCGTTCTGCTCCAGGGACTTCTTCCATTCGGGGGAGTCGTGCAGCTCCTCGACCAGGCGGGTCAGCTTGTTCCGCTCCGCGTCGGTCAGGCCGGGCGGGGCCACGATGCCGCGCCAGTTGGTGAAGTCCACGTCGTAGCCGGACTCCTTGAGCGTCGGGGCGTCCTCGAGCTCGTCCACACGCTCCGGGCCCGTCACCGCGAGCACCCGCAGCTCGCCCGCCCTGATCTGGTCCAGGTACTCACCGACGCCGGAGACCCCGAAACCGACCTTGTTGCCGAGGATCGACGCGAGCAGCTCACCGCCCCCGTCGAAGGGGATGTAGTTGACGGACCTGGGGGAGATCCCGGCGGCCTGCGCCATCAGCATCGGCGCGAGGTGGTCGGGCCCGCCCGGGGACGAGCCGCCGCCGACGGGGATCTTGCCGGGACTCTCCTTCCAGGCGGTGATCAGCTCGTCGATCGTCCGGTACGGGGAGTTCTTGGCGACCACGACGACGTCCTGCTCCTCGGTGAGCCGCGCGATCGGCGTGGTGTCGGCGAGGGTCTTGGGCGCGTGGTTGGAGCGGGCGGCGCCCACGACGCCGAGTCCCATGGACATGGCGAGCTTGCCGTTGCCGTGCTCGCTCACCAGCCGGCTCAGGCCCACCGTGCCGCCCGCGCCGGGCAGGTTGAACACCTCGATGTCGTGGGTGAGTCCGGCATCCTCGGCGTTCTTCGCGGCCGTGCGGGCGGTGATGTCGTAGCCGCCGCCGGGCGTGTTGGGGACCATGAAGCGCAGGCCGGGGATCTGCGTGCCGGCCCCGGACTCGCTGCCCGTCGAGAGCAGCGGGGGACCGGCGAGGACGAGCACGGCGGCCCCGAGCACGGCAAGGGGGGTGCGCAGGCGCACGAATGCCACCACCTGTCGGTTGGGTAGGTCGGTACGGGAAGCCCTGTGGGGGAGGGTGACGTGGGCCACATGGTGCCCCCGGTCCGGCGGTGTGTCCTCCTTGCGGAACCAAGGGAGGTTGTGGTCTTTGCGGTCGCCCGTCCGGCGCCTCACAGGTCGCCGCCGGTCACCGCCCGCCGGGGCGGCGCGTATCACCGGCACATCGCCGGTTCGTTGCGAAGACGGCACATCCCTTTCCTTCGCCGCAGGTGGGCGCCATGATGGCGACCCGGCACCCCGCCCCGACCCTCCTGCCCCCGTCAGCCGAGATCGAGTACGCCGTGGCCCCCACCTTCCGCCGTCACACCCTCGCGGGCGAGATGCTGGTCCTCCAGCTCGCCATCGTCGTGGTGGTGCTGCTCGGGGTGGCCGCCGTCTCCCTCGCCCAGTCGAAGGCCACGTTCAACCGGGTCGAGGGCCGCCGCGTCGCCGCCCTGGCGGAACAGCTGGCCGCCACCCCGCTGGTCCGCAGTCAGCTGTCGCGCCCCGTACCGCAGGAGGCCCTCGCCCCGCTGGTGAACGCCACGCGGACCCAGTCCGGCGTCACGTCGGTCACGGTGGCCGACGCCGGCGGCCGCATCGTCAGCTCGACCGACCCGACGGTGGTCGGCACCCGGCTGCCGCTCGCCGACGGCGCCGTCGAGGGACGCGGCTGGTCGGGGGCGCTGACCCTGGGCGGCAGCCGGGAACTCGTCGCGCGGGTACCGGTGCTCGGGGACACCCGGGCGACCCTCGGCCGGCACCTCGGCACGGTGATGGTCGGCGAGGCCGACCCCACGGTGTGGCAGCGGCTCGGCGGTGCCTCCTCCTACCTCCTCGCCTACCTCGGCATCGCCAGCGGCCTCGGTGTGGCCGGCTCCTGGCTGCTCGCCCGGCGCGTCAAACGGCAGACCCTCGGCCTGGAACCCCGCGAGATCACCGGGCTCGCCGAGCACCGGGAGGCGATGCTCTACGGCATCGCCGAGGGCGTGGTCGCCCTCGATCCGCAGCACCGGATCACCCTGGTCAACGAGATGGGCCGGCGCCTGCTCGACCTGCCCGGGGACTGCGTGGGCCAGAGCCTGGACGGCCTGGGCATCGACGGGCGGCTGCTGGACGTCCTGACCGGCGCCACGGCCGACGCGGCGGACCGGCGCGAGACGGACGGACGGCGCGACGAGGTCGTCGTCCGCCACGGCCGGGTCCTGGTCATGAACCGCATGACCGTCACCAAGGACGGCCGTGCGCTCGGCTCGGTCACCACCCTGCGCGACCGCACCGAACTGGCCCGCCTGGAACGGGAGATCGGCGCCTTCCGCAGCACCTCGGAGCTGCTGCGGGCCCAGGCCCACGAGTTCGCCAACCAGCTCCACACCATCTCCGGGCTGATCCAGATCGGCGAGCAGGACGAGGTGGTGCGCTACATCCGCGCGCTCAGCCGGCGTCGCCAGTCCCTCGACGTCACCCTCAGCCGCCGGGTCCGCGACACCGCCGTCGCCGCGCTGCTGACGGCCAAGTCCTCCCTCGCGGCCGAGCGCAGGGTCGCCCTGCGCGTCTCCGAGCGCACCGCCCTGGGCCGGCTCGCCCCGGAGGACGCCGCCGACGTGGCGACCGTGGTCGGCAACCTCGTCGACAACGCGGTGGACGCCGCCGCGACGTCCGCCGGCGACGCCGCCTGGGTCGAGGTCGAGCTCAGACAGGACGCCTCCAGCGTGGAGATCGTGGTCCGCGACTCGGGGCCCGGCGTGGCGCCCGAACTGGCCCGCGAGGTCTTCTCGCACGGCTTCACCACCAAGGCCGCCCGGCAGGGCGAGCGCGGCATCGGCCTGGCGCTGACCCGGCTCGTCTGCGAACGCCACGGCGGCGAGATCTCGGTGACCAACACCCGTGAAGGGGCCGTGTTCACCGCACGCATGACGGTCAGCCACCTCACCGACGCGGTGGCGGAAGGAGCAGCACCATGAAGGGGACGAGCGGCACCGGCCGCGCCACCGCCACGACCGGCGCGATCGGCGTGCTCGTCGTCGACGACGACTTCATGGTGGCCCGGGTCCACCGCGCCTTCGTCGAACGCGTCGAGCCCTTCCGGGTCGTCGGAGTCGCCGGTACCGGCGAGCAGGCCCTGGCGGCCGTCGACGAACTCCGGCCCGGACTCGTCCTGCTCGATCTGTACCTGCCGGACCTCTTCGGCCTGGACGTCGTCACCCGGCTGCGCGCCGCCGGTCACGACTGCGACGTCATGGTCATCAGCGCGGCCCGGGAGGCGGACACGGTGCGCGGCGCCGTCCGCCACGGGGTCGTCGACTACCTGCTCAAACCATTCGACTTCGAGGACCTGCGCGTCCGGCTGGAGCGCTACGCCGGCCGGCGGGGGCGGCTGCTCGGCACCGTCGTACGCGGCCAGGCCGACGTGGACCGCGTCCTGGCCGGAGCGGCGGTACCGGCCGCCCCGGTCCCGGCGCTGCCCAAGGGAATGAGCGTGGAGACGGCCGGGCTGGTCGAACGCACCCTCCGCGACGCCGAGGGCACGCTGTCCGCCAGCGAATGCGCGGCGCTGACCGGCGTCTCCCGGGTCAGTGCCCGCCGCTACCTGGAGTACTTCCACACCGTCGGCCGCGCGGAGGTCTCCCTGCGCTACGGGTCGACGGGCCGCCCCGAACGCCGCTACCGCTTCCGGGAGGCGGTCACCGGCCTGGCGCTCCCGCCCGCAGCCCGTCCATGACGAAGTCCAGGAACCGGGTGGCCCGCGGCTGCCAGTCCTCGCCGGGTCCGATGAGCCACAGACCGCCGATGACGAGGAAGAAGTCGTCCGCGGTGATCCCGGCCCGGATGGTGCCGGCCTCCTCGTTGGCGCGGAGCAGGAGCGCGGCGGCGTCCATGACCGGGGTGGGATGCGGCTTCTCCGGGCTGCCGGGCGCGCTGGTGACCAGCCGGATCGCGTCAGCCAGGCCGGCCTTGGTCATGGCGAACCCGGCGAGGCGGTCCATCCACTCGCGCAGGGCCCGGACGGGCTCCCGGGTGGCCAGCAGCTGGGGTGCGGCATCGGCCACCTGCTGCATCTCGTACCGGTAGACCTCCAGGACGAGGGCCTCGCGGTTGGGGAAGTTGCGGTAGAAGGTGCCCTGCCCGACGCCCGCCTTCTTGGCGATGGCGCTCAACGGCGCGTCCGCGCAGCGCGTCAGCTCCTCCGTGGCCACGCGCAGGATCCGCTCGCGGTTGCGCTGTGCGTCCGAGCGCAGGGGACCGGTCGGGTTGTCCCTCTTCGACTGCGACACCCGTCCTCCTCCCGGGTCCGTGGCCGAATCCCGTTCTTGCTAAGCGGACAACTGTCCGTTACGTTTCCAGTGAGCGGACAGTTGTCCGTTTCCCGTCCACTCTAGCGGCGGACGCCGGGCGGCGGGACCGTCCGGTGTCCGCTCATGGACACATCCACCGCCTACAGCCCGTTTTCCCTGTCACCAGACACCAGAGAAGGCTGACCATGGCCCCAGCGCCCTCGTCGACGTCCAGTGCCATCACCCTGAACATCAACGGCGAGAAGCACCAGCTGACCGTCGACCACCGCACCACCCTCCTCGACGCCCTGCGCGAGCGCCTCGACCTGACCGGTACCAAGAAGGGCTGCGACCAGGGGCAGTGCGGCGCCTGCACCGTCCTGGTCGACGGGCGCCGCGCCGTCTCGTGCCTCAACCTCGCCGTCGCGGCCGAGGGACGCGAGATCACCACCATCGAAGGCATGGCCGAGGGCGACCGGCTGCACCCGGTGCAGCAGGCCTTCCTCGACCTCGACGGCTACCAGTGCGGTTACTGCACACCCGGCCAGATCTGCTCGGCCGTCGCCGTCATCGAGGAGCACGCCGCCGGCTGGCCGAGCGCCGTCACCGACGACGTGCGGCCCGAGGCCGGACCACCACCCCTCACCCCCGACGAGATCCGCGAGCGCATGAGCGGCAACCTCTGCCGCTGCGGCGCCTACGTCTCGATCGTCCGGGCCGTCGCCCGCGCCGCCGAGGCCCACGGCGACGGCACCACGACCGGGAACGCCGAGGAGGCCGCCGCATGAGGGAATTCGGCTACCGGCGCGCCGACGACGTCCACGGCGCCGTGGCACTGCTCGCCGCCGACCCGGACGCCCGGTTCCTCGGCGGCGGCACCAACCTCGTCGACCTGATGAAGACCGGCGTCGAACGGCCCGCGCTGCTCGTCGACGTCCGCGAACTCCCCCTGGACGGGATCGAGCCGACCGCCGACGGCGGCCTGCGTATCGGCGCGACCGTCACCAACAGCGACCTCGCCGCGCACCCCGAAGTCCGCCGCCGCTACCCGGTGCTGGCCCAGGCCGTGCTGGCCGGTGCCTCCGGGCAGCTGCGCAACATGGCCACCGTCGGCGGGAACCTCCTCCAGCGCACCCGCTGCGGCTACTTCACCGACGTGAGCAAGCCCTGCAACAAGCGCGTCCCCGGCAGCGGCTGCCCCGCGATCACCGGGGAACACCACAACCACGCCGTCCTGGGCGCGTCCGACCACTGCGTGGCCGTGCACCCCTCGGACATGGGCGTCGCCCTCACCGCCCTCGACGCGGTCGTCGGCTACGAGACCGCCGACGGGCCGGGCGAGTTGCCGCTCGCCGACCTCTACCTCCCCGTCGGCGACACCCCGCACCGGGAGACCGCCCTGCCGCCCGGCGCGCTCATCACGGGCGTCACCCTGCCGCCCGCCCCCGTCGCCGCCCGCTCCCGCTACCGCAAGGTGCGCGAACGCGCCTCGTACGCCTTCGCGATCGGGTCGGCCGCAGCCGCGCTCGACATCGAGGACGGCGTCGTGCGCGAGGCACGGCTGGCCCTCGGCGCCGTCGCCTCCCGTCCCTGGCGGGCCCGCGCGGCCGAGACCGTGCTGACCGGCTCGCCCGCCAACGGCGACACCTACGCCGCCGCCGCGGACGCCGAACTGGCGGCGGCCAGGCCCCTGCCCGACAACGCGTACAAGGTGACCCTCATGCGCAACCTCGTGATCGCCGTGCTCACCGAACTCGCCGAGGAGGCCGCCCGATGACCACCGCCACGACCGGCCGTACGCCGGTGCAGGGCGCCGTCGGCACCGCGCACACCCGCGTGGAGGGCCGCGACAAGGTCACCGGAGCGGCCCGCTACGCAGGCGAGATCCCCTTCGCGGACCTCGCCCACGGCTGGCTGGTGCTGTCCACCGTCACGCGCGGCCGCATCCGCTCCCTCGACACGGAGGCGGTCCTCGCCATGCCCGGCGTGCTGACCGTCGTGCACCACCAGAACGCCCCGCGCCTCGACACCGACTACATCGGCCTGCTGGGCGGCCCGCCGGACCCGACCGCCGCCGTCTTCCAGCACGACCGGGTGCCGCACGCCGGGTGGCCGGTAGCCCTCGTCGTCGCCGAGACGCCCGAGCAGGCCAGGGAGGCCGCCGAGGCCCTCGTCGTGACGTACGACGAGGAGCCGCACGACACCACGCTGCGCCCCGGCCACCCCGACGCGCACCCCGTCGGCGGGCACATGCCGGCGGAGACGCAGAAGGGCGACCCGGACGCCGCCCTCGCCGCGTCCGCCGTCGTCCTGGACGCCGAGTACACCACCCCCGAAGAGCACCACAGCATGATGGAGCCGCACGCGGCGACCGCGCTCTGGGACGGCGGACGGCTCGAGGTCGTCGACTCCAACCAGGGCACCACCTGGGTCAAGGACGAACTCGTGAAGCTGTTCTCCCTCGACGAGTCGGCCGTGCGGGTGCGTTCCGAGCACATCGGCGGCGGCTTCGGCAGCAAGGGGCTGCGTGCCCACCAGGTGGCCGCCGTGATGGCCGCGACCGCGCTCCAGCGCCCGGTGCGCGTCGTCATGACCCGGCGTCAGATGTTCTCGCTGGCCGGGTACCGCAGCCCCACCGTCCAGCGCATCAGGCTCGGCGCCGGCACCGACGGCCGGCTCCGCGCCCTGGAGCACCTCTCGCTGAACCAGACGTCCACGGTGTACGAGTTCGTCGAGCCCGGCGCCGGCGTCTCCCGGGTGATGTACGACGCCGAGGCCCACCGCACCGCCAACCACGTCGCACGCCTCGACGTGCCGTCCCCGACCTTCATGCGGGCGCCGGGCGAGGCGCCGGGGTCGTTCGCGATCGAGGCGGCGCTCGACGAACTCGCCGAGCGCTGCGGCGTCGACCCGATCGAACTGCGTCTGCGCAACGAGCCCGGGGCGGGCCCGGTCTCCGGGCAGCCCTTCAGCAGCCGCAACCTCGCCGCCTGCTTCCGCGAGGGCGCCCGCAGGTTCGGCTGGGCGGACCGCGACCCGCGTCCCGGCGTGCGCCGCGACGGCCGGTGGCTGCTGGGCACCGGCACGGCCGCCGCCTCCTTCCCGGCCGGCGCCGGGCCCTCCACGGCCCTGCTGACCGCGGAGGCCGACGGCACCTTCACCGTGCGGATCGCCGCCGCCGACCTCGGCACCGGCGCCCGCACCGCCCTCACCCTGATCGCCGCGGACGCGCTGGAGGTCACGCCGGACCGGGTCCACGTCCGCATCGGGGACAGCGACTTCGGACCCGCGATGATCGCCGGCGGCTCCATGGGCACCCGCTCCTGGGCCTGGGCGATCACGGCCGCCGCCGCGGAACTGCGCGAGCGGCTCGCCCTCGGCACCGCCGTCCCGTCCGAGGGCATCACCGTGCGCTCCGACACGACCGCCGCCCTCGGCGCCCTCGCGCAGAAGGAACGGCACTCCTTCGGGGCGCAGTTCGCCGAGGTCGCCGTGGACACCGCCACCGGCGAGGTGCGGGTGCGCCGCATGCTCGGCATCTTCGCCGCGGGCCGGATCGTCAACCCGCTCACCGCCCGCAACCAGCTGGTCGGCGGCATGGTCTGGGGCATCTCCATGGCCCTGCACGAGGAGGCGGTCCGCGACCGGGCCACCGGCGGCCTCTACGGACCCGACCTCGCCGGCTACCACGTCGCCACGCACGCCGATGTGACGGACATCGAGGCGGACTGGGTGGACGACCCCGACCCGGACGACCCGGTCGGCATCAAGGGCGTCGGCGAGATCGGCATCGTGGGCGCCGCCGCGGCCGTCGCCAACGCCGTCTGGCACGCCACGGGCGTCCGCCACCGCAGCCTGCCGATCCGGCCCGACCGCGTGCTGACGGCGGCGGTGCCGGTGGACGGGGGAGCGGCGGATGCTTGACATCGCCGGTGAGCTGCACCGCTGGATCGAGGAGGGCCGGGAGTTCGCCGTCGCCACCGTCGTCTCCGTCGGCGGCAGCGCGCCGCGCGGTCCCGGCGCGGCCCTCGCCGTCGACGGCGAGGGCACGGCGCTCGGCTCGGTCTCGGGGGGCTGCGTGGAGGGCGCGGTGTACGACCTGTGCACCGCGGCCCTGCGTGACGGCGAGACGGTGCGCGAACGCTTCGGGTACAGCGACGAGGACGCCTTCGCCGTCGGGCTGACCTGCGGCGGAGTCATCGACGTGCTGGTCACCCCGGTCGGGGCGGGCTCGCCGTTGCGGGCGGTGCTCCGGGCGGCGCTGTCGGCCGCCGTCCGGGACGAACCCGCCGCCCTCGCCCGGGTCGTGCGGGGCCCTGCCGGGCTCCTCGGGCGGGCACTGCTCGTCCGCGCCGACGGCTCCCACGAGGGCGGACTCGGCGGTCACCCCGACCTGGACCGCACCGCGCTGACCGAGACGCGGGCGCTGCTCGACGCGGGGCGCACCGGAACGGTCGGCCTGTCGGAGGACGGCTCGCACTGCCCCGGTGGACTCACGCTGCTGGTCGAGTCCCGCGTGCCACCGCCCCGCATGATCGTCTTCGGCGCTGTCGACTTCGCCGCGGCGCTGGTGCGCGCCGGCAAGTTCCTCGGCCACCACGTGACCGTGTGCGACGCCCGGCCCGTCTTCGCCACCCGGGCCCGCTTCCCCGAGGCCGACGAGGTCGTCGTCGACTGGCCGCACCGCTATCTGCGCGGTACCCCGACCGACGGGCGCACGGTGCTGTGCGTCCTCACCCACGACGCCAAGTTCGACGTACCCCTGCTGACCGAGGCCCTGCGGATGCCGGTCGCGTACGTCGGCGCGATGGGCTCGCGGCGCACCCACGACGACCGCGAGCGACGGCTGCGCGAAGCGGGCCTGGGCGAGCGGGAGCTGGCCCGGCTGCGGTCGCCCATCGGCCTGGACCTCGGCGCGCGCACACCGGAGGAGACCGCGCTGTCCATCGCCGCGGAGATCGTCGCCGTCCGGCGCGGCGGAACGGGCCGGCCGCTGACCGGCGGAGCGGCACCCATCCACGGCGGTCTTTCCGGGGCGGCCGCCTGACGGTCCGGGGCGCGGCCCGGCGGGTCAGGGCAGCGTCGAGGCGCCCGCCAGCCGGACCGCGGCCTCCAGCATCGTCGCGTGCACGAAGGCCTGGGGGAGGTTGCCGCGCAGCTGCCGCTGACGCACGTCGTACTCCTCGGCGAACAGCCCGGGCGGTCCGCAGGCCGCCCGGGTGCGCTCGAACCAGCGGAACGCGCCCACCCGGTCACCGTGCCGGTGGGTGGCGAGCGCCATGGTGAACCCGCACAGCAGGAAGGCCCCCTCCGCGTCGCCGAGCGGCTCGCCCGGGTGCTCGAAGCGGTACAGGTACCCGTCCTCGCCGAGCCGGGACTCGATGTGGGCGCGGGTGGCGGCCCCGCCGTCGTCGCCGAACGCGCAGCCGCGGGCCATCGGCACCAGCAGGGCGGCCTCGGCCCCGTCGTCGTCGGCGGCCCGGCGCCAGCGCCCGTCGGGACGCAGGCAGCGGCGCCGGGTCTCCCGCAGCACGGTCTCCGCGAGAGCGTCGCAGCGCCGTCCCGCGCCGCCGGGCAGGACCTGCGCCATGCGCCGCAGTCCGCACACCACGCTGAGCCGGGAGTGCGTCCACCAGCGGTCCTCCAGCTCCCACAGCCCGGCGTCCGGCCGCAGCCACCGCCGCTCCACGACGTCCACGGCGACGGCCGCGGCGCGTTCCGCGTCCTTCGTCAGCCGGTCGTGCGCGGCCGCCGCGGCGAAGAGCTGGAGCGCCTCCCCGAAGGTGTCCAGCTGGAACTGGGCCCCGGCGTCGTTGCCGACGTGGTCGCTGCCGCCGGGATAGCCCGGCAGCCGCAGGGAACGGTCCCCGCCGACCGGCCGGCCGTCGACGGTGTAGGCGGGACGGACCCCGTCACCGTCCTCGAGGATGCGCTCGGCGACGAACCGCACGGCGTCGTCGGCCAGCGGATGCGGTCCGTGCGCGGCGACGGCCAGACCCGCGTAGCACTGGTCGCGCAGCCAGGCGAAGCGGTAGTCGTAGTTGCGTCCGGTGTTGGCCCGCTCGGGCAGGGACGTGGTGGCGGCGGCGACCATGCCCCCGGAGACGCTGGTCAGCCCGCGCAGGACGGCGTACGCGTGCCGGGCGTCGCGGGGCGCGACCAGCCGTGAGCAGTCCGGGACCACCCGCCGCCACTCCTGTTCCGTGGCCCGCCACAGCGCGTCCGCGTCGAGCGGTTCACTCACCGGCCCCGCGGACAGCTCCAGCACGACGTCGTGCGACTCGCCCTCGCGCAGCCGGAACTCGCCGACCAGCCCCTCGCCGGGCCGCGGCACCGCGTCCGGCGCGCCGCCCAGCCGCATCCGCAGCCCTTCGGCCTCCGCCCGCCACACCCCTTCCTCCCGGCGGGGAGCCGTCGGGGGGGGGGGGGGGGGGGCCCCCCCCCCCCCCCCCCCCCCCCCCCCGCCCCGCGCGCCCCCCCCCCCCCCCCCCCCCCCCCCGGGCCCCCCCCCCCCCCCCCCCCCCCCCCCCCCCCCCCCCCCCCCCGCCGACCCCGGGCAACCCCCCCCCCCCCCCCCCGGCCCC
>NZ_JBHXFL010000072.1:0-25690 GCF_042724095.1 Streptomyces sp. NPDC127100 | reverse complement strand
CCGTGGTTTCCGCCGCCGCCGCACGCTTTTGTTCCTTTCCCCGTATGTCCGTCGGCCCCGGTGCGCTGGGCGCGCGCTCCGGGGCCGACGGGCTCGATCCCTCATGGGGCGAGACGCAACGTCACTTGTTGATGCAGACGTTGCCGAAGGTGGGGTTCAGCAGGCCGATCACGGAGATCGTGTTGCCGCAGACGTTCACCGGGACGTGCACGGGAACCTGGATGACATTGCCGGAAACGACGCCCGCGGAGTGCGCGGCGACACCCTGAGCGCCCGAGTCGGCGGCGGCCAGACCCGCGCCCGCGAGAACCAGACCACCGGTGGCGGCCGCAACGGCGACGATCTTCTTCAGCATTATTCCTCCTGGTTGGCAAAGGCGATCCGGTATTGCCGATCGCATTACCTGTAACGAGGAAGGAGTAATGAGGCTACGAGCTTATGAGCGCATTCACCCTTCCCGGTAGCCTCCCGCACGCACGGTCGAATACCGGTGAAGGGTGGAGCGCCGTCCCGGCGAACCGCCTCAGGACGCGTCGAGGAACCGGTCGAGCACCCGCACGCCGAACCGCAGGCCGTCCACCGGCACGCGCTCGTCGACGCCGTGGAACATGCCCGCGAAGTCGAGCTCCGGCGGCAGCTTGAGGGGCGCGAAGCCGAAGCCGCGGATGCCGAGGTCGTCGAAGGACTTGGCGTCGGTGCCGCCGGAGAGCATGTACGGGATCGCCTTGGCGGCCGGGTCCTCCGCCACCAGCGCGGACTGCATCGCGTCCACGAGGGCTCCGTCGAACGTGGTCTCGACGGCCTTGTCGGAGTGGACGTCCTCGCGCCGCACCTTGGGTCCGAGGATCCGGTCGAGGTCGGCGAGGAACTCCTCCTCGTGCCCGGGCAGGAACCGTCCGTCGACGTGCGCGGTCGCCTCGCCCGGGATGACGTTGACCTTGTAGCCCGCACCCAGCTGGGTGGGGTTGGCGGTGTTGCTCAGGGTCGCGCCGATGAGCTTGGCGATGCCGCCGAGCCTGGCGAGGGTGCCCTCCATGTCCTCCGGGTCGAGCTCGGTCCCGAGGGCGTCGCCCAGCTCGTCGAGGAACGCCCGGGTCGTCTTCGTGACGCGGACCGGGAACGTGTGCCGGCCGAGGCGCGCGACGGCCTCCGAGAGCTCGGTGATGGCGTTGTCGCGGTGGACCATCGACCCGTGCCCGGCGGTGCCGGCCACGGTCAGCTTCATCCAGTGCATGCCCTTCTCGGCCGTCTGGATCAGGTACAGCCGGCGCTGCTCGCTGACGGTGAAGGAGAAGCCGCCGACCTCGCTGATCGCCTCGGTGACGCCCTCGAAGAGGTGCGGGTGGTGGTCGACCAGGTGACGGGCGCCGTACGTGCCGCCGGCCTCCTCGTCGGCGAGGAACGCCAGGACGACGTCCCGGGGCGGCTTGCGCCCGCTGCGCATCCGGTCGCGGACGACCGCGAGGGTCATCGCGTCCATGTCCTTCATGTCGACCGCGCCGCGTCCCCACACGCACCCGTCGGCGACCTCGCCGGAGAAGGGGTGGTGGGTCCAGTCGTCCGCGTTGGCCGGTACGACGTCGGTGTGGCCGTGGATGAGCAGCGCGGGCCGCGACGGGTCCTCGCCCTCGATCCGGGCCACCGTGGAGGCGCGTCCCGGGTGGGACTCGAAGATCTGGGGCTCCAGTCCCACCTCGGCGAGCTTCTCGGCGACGTACTCGGCCGCCTTGCGCTCGCCGGGGCCCGAGTGGTCGCCGTAGTTGCTGGTGTCGATCCGGATCAGCTCGCGGCAGAGGTCCACGACCTCGTCCTCACCGGTGACGCTCCTGGCCGTGTCCGACTCGCTCACGTGCTTCCTCCCGCTGTCACTGCTGGTGGGTCCCCCTCATCCTCCCCCTCCGGCCGTCCGGGCCCAAGACGGGACCCGGCCCGTCACACGCCGTTCACGCCGGAACGGGGGGTGATCGGACACCTCCGAAAGCCTGGTAATGTTTACGTCGTCGCCACGGGGAACACCCCACGCGGCAGACACCTTGTCCGGGTGGCGGAATGGCAGACGCGCTAGCTTGAGGTGCTAGTGCCCTTTATCGGGCGTGGGGGTTCAAGTCCCCCCTCGGACACCAGAGAGACCCCTGCTGAGCAGGGGTCTTCTGCTTTTCCGGGACGGCGCCCGAGCGGGCACAATGGCCGCCATGACCACGCGTTCCTGCCCGTGCGGGCTGCCCGAGGCGTACGAGAAGTGCTGCGGCCGTTTCCATGCCGGGGCGGCGTCCGCGCCGAGTGCCGAGGCGCTGATGCGTTCGCGGTACAGCGCCTTCGTGGTGGGCGACGCGGGGTACCTGCTGCGGACGTGGCATCCGCGGACCCGGCCGGCGCGTCTCGACCTGGACCCGGGGACGCGGTGGACCGGGCTGGAGATCCTGGACACGACCGACGGGTCCGCGTTCCACTCCACCGGCACGGTCACCTTCCGCGCCTCCTACCGCGGCGGCTCGCTGCACGAGCGGAGCCGGTTCGAGCGGGTCGACGGGGCGTGGGTGTACGTCGACGGGGAGTTCCTCGCCTGACCCGCCCGGTCCCGCTACGGAGCCAGGATGTCCAGTTCCTCGAGCGCGCCCACGGTGATCTCGCGGGTCAGCCGCTCGGCGCGCTCGGCGTCCCGCGCGCGGACGGCCTCGGCGACCTGGACGTGCAGGGTGACGGCGGCCGGGTCGGGGTCCTCGAACATCACGTCGTGGTGCGTGCGTCCGGCCAGGACCTCGGCCACGACACCGCCGAGCCTGGCGAACATCTCGTTGCCGGACGCGGTGAGGACCACGCGGTGGAAGGCCACGTCGTGGAAGAGGTACCCCTCCAGCTTGTGGCCGCGTGAGTTGGCCACCATGCCGAGCGCGCACTCGGTCAGCTCCGCGCACTGCTCCGGGGTGGCGTGCCGGGCGGCCAGTCCCGCGGCGACCGGCTCGATCGCCGAGCGCAGCACGGTCAGCGAGCGCAGCTGGCGCGGCCGGTCGGCGCCGGCCAGGCGCCAGCGGATGACCTGCGGATCGTAGACGTTCCACTCGCACTCGGGCAGGACGGTCACGCCCACGCGGCGGCGCGACTCGACCAGGTGCATGGACTCCAGCACGCGGACGGCCTCGCGCATCACGGAGCGCGACACCTCGAAGCGCTGTGCCAGCTCGTCGGTGCGCAGGACGCTGCCCGCCGGGTATTCGCCCGCGGTGATCGCGGGGCCGAGGGTGTCCAGTACGCGGCCGTGCAGCCCCCGGCCCGGTGTGCTCATGCACTCAGCGTACGGGGCAGGTCACCCGAACAAAAAGTCAGACTTATACGTCACAGCCTCTTGAATTTGTCGTACCTAATGGGTTTCAGTTGCGTCGACATCACGTGTCGACGAAGACAGCAGACAGCGAGAGTGCGATGCAGCAACTGCACACCCCCCATGTCGTCGTGGTCATGGGCGTAGCGGGCACCGGGAAGACGACCATCGGCCCCCTGCTCGCGGCCCGGCTCGGCGTGCCCTACGCCGAGGGCGACGACTTCCACCCGCCGGCCAACATCGCCAAGATGACGGCCGGGACCCCGCTCACCGACGAGGACCGTTGGCCCTGGCTCGACGCCATCGGCGGCTGGGCGCACGGGCGGGCCGGGCTCGGCGGGGTGGTGAGCAGTTCGGCACTGAAGCGGTCGTACCGCGACCGGCTGCGGGACGCCGCTCCCGGTGTCGTCTTCGTCCACCTCACGGGCAGCCGCGAGCTGATCGAGGACCGGATGTCGCACCGTGCCGGGCACTTCATGCCGACGGCCCTGCTCGACTCCCAGTTCGCCACGCTCCAGCCGCTGGAGCCGGACGAGGCGGGGGTCGCGGTGGACGTCGCCGGCAGCCCCGAGGAGATCACCGAACGGGCGGCCGACGCCCTGAAGGCCCTCCCCCAGCCGGCTCCGTGACCCGGCGGCCCGGCAGCGGGCCGCTTCCCCCCACGACCTCCCCCGGGGCCGTGCCGCCGCAGGTGCGCACGGCCCCGCCCTCCCCCTGAATCCCCATCACCGCAAGGGAACCACCGTGACCAGACTCAGCGTCGAGATGCTGGCAGCGGACACCGTCGAGCCGATCACCTCGGCCGGCCATGCCCAGCTGGGCATCGCCGTGCTGTTGGGCATCGCCGTCATCGTCCTGCTCATCACCAAGTTCAAGTTGCACGCCTTCCTGTCCCTGACCATCGGGACGCTGGCGCTCGGCGCGTTCGCCGGGGCTCCGCTGGACAAGGTGATAGCCAGCTTCACCACCGGACTCGGCTCGACGGTCGCGGGCGTCGGCGTCCTGATCGCCCTCGGCGCGATCCTCGGCAAGATGCTCGCCGACTCCGGCGGCGCCGACCAGATCGTGGACACCATCCTCGCCAAGGCGAGCGTCCGGTCGATGCCGTGGGCGATGGTGCTGATCGCCTCCGTCGTCGGGCTGCCGCTGTTCTTCGAGGTCGGCATCGTGCTGCTGATCCCGGTCGTCCTGATGGTCGCCAAGCGCGGCAACTACTCCCTGATGCGCATCGGCATCCCGGCGCTGGCCGGTCTGTCCGTGATGCACGGCCTGGTCCCGCCGCACCCCGGCCCGCTGGTCGCGATCGACGCGGTCGGTGCCAACCTGGGCGTGACCCTGGCGCTCGGTGTCCTGATCGCGATCCCGACGGTGATCATCGCCGGCCCGGTGTTCTCCAAGTACGCGGCCCGCTGGGTGGACGTCCCCGCCCCCGACCGCATGATCCCGCAGCGTGCCTCCGAGACGCTGGACAAGCGTCCGAGCTTCGGCGCCACCCTCGTCACGATCCTGCTGCCCGTCGTGATGATGCTGGCCAAGGCTCTGGTCGACATCATCGTCGACGACCCCGACCACCTGGTGCAGCGCATCTTCGACGTCGTCGGTTCGCCGCTGATCGCCCTGCTCACCGCCGTGATCGTGGGCATCTTCACGCTGCTGCGGCCCGCCGGCTTCGCCAAGGACCGGGTCTCGGGCCTGGTGGAGAAGGGACTCGCGCCCATCGCGGGCATCCTGCTGATCGTCGGCGCGGGCGGCGGCTTCAAGCAGACGCTGATCGACTCCGGCGTGGGCCAGATGATCCTGGAGATCTCCGAGGACTGGTCGATCCCGGCGCTGCTGCTGGCCTGGCTGATCGCGGTGGCGATCCGGCTGGCGACCGGTTCGGCGACGGTGGCGACCGTCTCGGCGGCCGGCCTGGTGGCACCGCTGGCGGCCGACATGTCGACGACCCACGCGGCCCTGCTGGTCCTGGCCATCGGCGCCGGTTCGCTGTTCTTCAGCCACGTCAACGACGCCGGCTTCTGGCTGGTGAAGGAGTACTTCGGCCTGAACGTCGGCCAGACCATCAAGACCTGGTCCGTCATGGAGACGATCATCTCGGTGGTCGCGGGCGGCCTGGTCCTGCTCCTCTCCCTGATCATCTAGGGGTACGACGGCCGCCCCCGCCCGGCCACGACGACGGCGCCCGTTCCCGGTCCCCCGGGGCGGGCGCCGTCGTCGTGCCGTGCGGGGCGCGCGGCTCAGGACAGCGTGTCGGCCGCCTTCTCGAGCTGGAACGCCTCGTTGCCCAGGCCGATGCGGGCGTGCCGCTCGGGGGCGCGGGCGCGCAGGACCAGGCCCTGCGCGAGGCCGCCGGCCGCGGCGAGGCCGATGATGCCGGGCAGGGCCCAGCTCAGGGCCGAGCCGGGGCCGGCGCCGACGAGGACGTCGAAGTCCTTCACGGTGTACCCGGCGATCACCAGCAGGGCGAGGCCCGCGACGGCCGAGGTCACCAGGCGCACGCCCTGCGCCCCGGCGGCGCCGCGCCGCACGAAGAAGGCGACCACGGAGAACGAGGCCGCGGCCATCAGCACGATCACCCCGAGGGCGCCGATGTTGCCGCCCCAGGTGAACAGGTGCAGGACCGGCTCGGTCGGATCCCCGGCCGGCCTGTCGTCGGCGATCGCGAAGCCGACGACCACGACGGCGGACACGGCGGTCTGGAGCAGCGAGCCGGTGCCGGGGGCGCCGCTGCTGCCGCTGGTGCGTCCGAAGGCTGCGGGCAGCAGCCCTTCCCGGCCCATGGCGAAGGCGTACCGGGCGACGACGTTGTGGAAGCTGAGCAGGGCCGCGAACATGCCGGTCACGAAGAGCACGTGCAGGACGTCGGTGAAGGTGCCGCCGAGCCGGGACTCGGTGAGGAAGAAGAGCAGTCCCGCGCTCTGCTCCTGCGCGGTGCCGACGATTTCGTCGGGGCCGGTGGCGACGGTCAGGGCCCAGCTGCTGAGCGCGAAGAAGACGGCGACGCCGCCGACGGCGAGGAACATCACGCGCGGCACCAGGACGTGCGGCCGGCTGGTCTCCTCGGCGTACACGGGTGCCTGCTCGAAGCCGAGGAAGGCGGCGATGCAGAAGCAGAGCGCGGTCCCGACGCCGGCCCCGGTCAGGGTGTCCGGGTCGAAGGCGTGCAGCGACAGGCCCTGGGCGCCCGGGTCGGCGACTGCGGCGACGTCGAAGACCACGACGAGGACGACCTCGATGAGCAGCAGCACGCCCAGTACCCGCGCGTTGACGTCGATCTTCAGCCAGCCCAGGGTGCCGACCGCGAGCACGGCCAGCAGCGCCGGGATCCACCAGGCGACCTCGAGGTCGGCGTAGGTGGCGAGGAGGCCGGAGACCTCGAAGCCGAAGATGCCGTAGATGCCGACCTGGAGGGCGTTGTAGGCGACCAGCGCGACCAGGGCGGCGCCCGCGCCGGCGGTGCCGCCGAGGCCGCGGGAGATGTACGCGTAGAAGGCGCCCGCGTTGTGGACGTGGCGGCTCATCTCGGCGTAGCCGACGCTGAACAGGATCAGCACCAGGCCGAGGATCACGAAGAGCAGCGGCTGCCCGACGATGCCCATCACCGCGAACGTGGTGGGCATGACCCCGGCGACCACCATGAGCGGGGCGGTGGCGGCGAGGACGGACAGGAGCAGGCCCCCGGTGCCCAGCCGGTCCGCGCGCAGCGCCCGCTCCTGTCCCTTGAAGGTGCTGATGCCGCCGTCGCTCGTGGGTCTGCTCGTGCGTGAACTGCCCGTGGTCATGGGGGGACCGTCCTCACTGTGGGGTGCAGGGATGTCAGGTGGTGCCCAGCGCGTCGGCGCGGGCGGCGCGGAAGGCGGGGTGGGGGTCGCGGTCCGGGTACGACCACGGAGCGGGCGTGGCGTGCTCGCCGATGCGGTGGAACAGGGCGGCGGCCTCGGCGCCGCGGCCCTCGCAGGACTTGGCGTGCGCGAGGAAGTTGAGGTCGACCAGGCGGCGCGGGTGGCCCTCTTGTTCCCACTCCAGCCACCAGTCGAAGGCGGCCTTCATCACCTGCCGGGCACGCCGGCCGGCCCAGTGGCCGGACGCCCTCGGGTCGGCGGACTCGTGTCCGGCGGCGGCCAGCACGCGGTAGCGCTCGGCGTGCGCGACCACCGGCAGGACGGCGAGCGGGGAGTCGGCCGGGGCCTGCTCGGCGGCCCAGCCGGCGAAGTCGTAGGCCTCGTGGAGCGGGTCCGGGCCGTCGTCGCCGCGGCGTTCGGCGAGCCGGGCCACCATCAGATGGTGGGCGTGGTGGTGGTCGGCGTACCGCCCGCGTACCTGCTCGAAGGCGCGGACGACGTCCTCGTCCGCGCCGAGCGTGCGTTCCAGAAGGAGCAGTCCGAGCCAGGGGGTGGGGTCGCCGGGGACGAGTGCGGCGGTGTCCCGGCATGCCTCCCGGACCCGGCCCGGCTTCTCCTTCCCGCGCAGGGCGCGGTGGACGAGGGCCAGGGAGAGCAGGACGGCGGCGTCGGTGGAGTCGGGCTCGGCGAGCAGCCACTCGCGGGCCCAGGCGGCGCAGTGGCGCTCCTGGGCGAGGACGGTGACCCGGTGTCCGCGGCGGTCCCAGTCGTCACCCGTGTGGACGAGCAGGGAGCGGGCCGACTGCCAGCGCCCCTGGGTCAACGCGGTGCGCGCGGTGACGAGTTCGGCGTCGTCGAGGGCCTCGTCGAAGGACTGTGCCGCGCGTCTGCGGCCTCGGCCGAGGGGAGGCGGGGGTGGGGGCACCGCGGGAACTTCCTCACGCGACCCGGTGGGTCGTGGTAGCCGGTTTGCCATGAACTGATCACGCACAGCAAACCGGCAGCCGAGGCCGGGCGTCAAGGCCCGCAGGTCCGTTACACGCGTCAACTGGCGTTACTGGAGGGGCACTTGTCGCGCCGACCACGGTGTCCGGGCAGCGCGGCCACCCGGATGCGATGCATCCGGCGATGCGGCAGGGCACCGGCGAGCACGGGCCGGCGCGGGATCCGCGGCGGCGCCGACCCCGACGGCCGCTGCTTGGATGAGGGCATGAGCGCTGCTGACGAGATCCTCGACGTCGTCGACGAGAACGACCGCGTGACCGGACGGGCCCGGCGGGGCGACGTGTACGCCCGGGGGCTGCGGCACCGGTGCGTGTTCGTGCGGGCCCGGGACGCGCGGGGCCGCGTCTTCGTCCACCGCCGCACGCCGACGAAGCTGGTCTTCCCGTCCCTGTACGACATGTTCGTCGGCGGGGTGGTGGGCGCGGGTGAGTCGTACGACGACGCGGCGTTGCGGGAGGCGGAGGAGGAGCTGGGGGTGGAGGGGCTCGCGCGGCCCGAGTTCCTCTTCAAGTTCCTCTACGACGACGGGGCCGGGCGGACGTGGTGGTCGGCGGTGTACGACGTGCGCTGCACGTCCCGGGTGTCGCCTCAGGTGGAGGAGGTGGAGTGGTGGGGGTTCCTGGAGGAGGCGGAGGTGGAGCGGCGTCTGGTGGAGTGGGAGTGGGTGCCGGACGGGGTGGCGGCGTATGCGCGGCTGCGGGGCGGGCTCGGGGGTGGGGCACGGGGTTCGGGGTGAGCGGCGTGGGTGCGGGCGGGTGGGGCGTGTGGCCCGGCGCTGCGGGGTGCCTCCCCCACTCTCGGCTTCGCTCGAGCGGGGGGACCCCCACCGCCCACCCGTGCCGCCCCTGGGGGCACCTCCCAGGCCGTTCGGGCACTGGGGGAGGCACGACTGCCCGCAGCTGCGCGGGTCGGCTGCGGGCAGCCGTGCGGGACGGCTGCGGGCAGCTGCGCGGGACGGCTGCGGGCAGCCGTGCGGGACGGCTGCGGGCAGCTGCGCGGGGCGGCTGCGGGCAGCTGCGCGGGGCGGCTGGCGGCCGTGCCCTTGCGGGGTGTCGTGCCGGCGTCGGCCGGTAGGGTCCCCGGGTGATCGCATTCGTACGGAACCTCCGGCTCTGGCTCGCGCCCGAGGAGGTGCGGCAGGAGGGCGTGACGCCCGACTACCGGTTCTCGCTGGCCAACGAGCGCACCTTCCTGGCCTGGCTGCGCACCGCCCTCGCCCTGATCGGCGGCGGCTTCGCGGTGGACCAGTTCCTGCCCGACCTGCGCTGGGGCTGGCGGGTCGGACTCGCCCTCGCGCTCCTCGCGGCCGGCGTCCTGTGCTCCCTGCGGGCCGTCAACCACTGGGTGCGCTGCGAGCGGGCCATGCGCCGCGGCGAGGACCTCCCCGTCTCCCGCTTCCCCGCGCTGCTCGGCCTGGTGGTCGCGGTGGTCGCCCTCGTCATGGTCGTCGTGGTCCTCGCCGGGTGGGAAGGATGACCGCACCGGACCGCGACCCAGGGCTCCAGCCCGAGCGCACCCGGCTCGCCTGGCGCCGCACGACCCTGTCCGGAACCGTCGTCACCGTGCTCGCCGCGAAGGCCGCGCTGCACGACGGCCCGACCCCTTCCTCGGTCGTCGCCACGGCGCTGTGCTGCGCGCTCTGGCTGGTCTTCCTGGCCATCGCGCACCGCCGCATCCGCGCCCTCGCCGCGGCGGGCACCCCCCGGGTCGCCGCCCCCGGCAACGCCGCGGCGGCCGCGCTGTGCACGGTGGGACTGGCGGTGTGCGGCGCGTTCCTCGTCCTCTAGGACGCGTCCGGCGCCCCGTCCGCCCCCCAGTCCACCGTCACCACGATCTTCCCCCGCGTCCGCCCCTCCTCGTTTCGCCGGTAGGCGTCCGCCGCCCGCTCCAGCGGGAACGTCTCCGACACGTGCACCGTGACCACCCCCTGCTCCGCCAGCTCGGTCAGCCGCAGCAGGTCCTCGGCGTCGGGGCGTACGAAGAAGTACCGCCCGCCGTAGTCGACGGCGTCCGGGTCGGCGATCGACACCAGGCGGCCCTCGGTGGCCAGCAGGTTCGCCGAGGTCCGCAGCGTCTCGCCGCCGACCGTGTCGAACACCGCGTCCACGCCCTCGGGCGCCAGCCCCCGCACCCGTTCGGCCAGGCCCTCCCCGTACGACACCGGCTCCCCGCCGAGCCCCCGCACGTAGTCGTGGTTGCGCTCACTGGCCGTACCGATGACCCGCGCGCCCAGGTGCCGGCCCAGCTGGACGGCGATCGAGCCGACCCCGCCCGCGGCGGCGT
The DNA here is from genome assembly GCF_042724095.1 of Streptomyces sp. NPDC127100. Taxonomy (NCBI): domain Bacteria; kingdom Bacillati; phylum Actinomycetota; class Actinomycetes; order Kitasatosporales; family Streptomycetaceae; genus Streptomyces; species Streptomyces sp. NPDC127100. The sequence goes on along the minus strand of NZ_JBHXFL010000072.1, from coordinate 15,241 downwards.
GCACGAGGACGGTCTCGCCGCGCTTGACCCGCAGGGCCTTCACCAGGACCTGGTAGGCGGTCAGCCCGGCCAGCGGCAGCCCGGCCGCCTCCTCGAAGGAGAGGTTGCGCGGCTTGCGCGCGAGGGTGCGCACGGGTGCCGCCACGTACTCGGCGAAGGTGCCGCGGGAGAGGAAGTCCTCGCGGACGTAGCCGATCACCTCGTCCCCGACGGCGAACTCGGTGACGGCCGCGCCCGGCTGCACGACGACCCCCGACACGTCCCAGCCCGGGACCACCGGGAACACCGGCTCGAGGAGCGCGTCGAGGTGGCCCTCGCGGCACTTCCAGTCCACCGGGTTGACGGCGGCGGCCCGCACCTTCACCAGGACCGTGTCCGGGCCCACCCGCGGATCGCGGACGTCTCCGTACTCCAGCACCTCGGGGCCGCCGTACCGTGCGTAGCTGATCGCCTTCATGGCTCCGACCCTCCGGGGTGCCGGGACGCCGCGCAAGCGGAACGGCCGGATATGCACCGATCACGCGACACCCGGGTGGCGGCCCGCCCGGCACCGCTCGGCACGGTGGCCGCGGGGACGGCCGCTAGGGTGGCCCCGGTCACGTTCCGCTCGCCCACTGGACGCCATACCGACCGGTCGGCATCATGAGTCGGGTATTCTTCGTCTGCCCGAGGAGCGTCCATGAGCCCCGACCACCCGCCCGGACTCGATCTCGACCGGTTGCGCGCCCTGCTCGACCGCGAGCGGCCCGGTCTGGTGACCGGCCCGCTGTCCGGCCGGCTGATCGAGGGCGGACGGTCGAACCTCACCTACGCGGTGTCGGACGGTGCCTCCCGCTGGGTCGTGCGGCGCCCCCCGCTGGGCCACGTGCTGGCCACCGCGCACGACATGAGGCGCGAGCACCGGGTGATCAGCGCCCTGCACCCGACGGACGTGCCGGTGCCGCGCCCGGTGCTGCTGTGCGAGGACGAGGAGGTGCTCGGAGCGCCCTTCTACGTCATGGAGTTCGTCGACGGCGTGCCCTACCGCACCGCCGAGCAGCTCGCCCCCCTCGGACCCGAGCGCACCCGGGCGGCCGTGCTGAACCTCGTCGACACGCTGGTCGGGCTGCACGCGGTGGACCCCGTCGAGGTGGGCCTCGCGGACTTCGGCCGGCCCGAGGGCTTCCTGGACCGCCAGCTGCGCCGCTGGGCCAAGCAGCTCGACGCCTCCCGCAACCGCGACCTGGCCGGCATCGACGAACTGCACGCCACGCTCGGCCGGGAACTGCCCCGCTCCCCCGCGCCCACGGTCGTGCACGGCGACTACCGCCTCGACAACGTCCTGATCGGCGGGGAGGGCGACGGGATCCGGGCGATCCTCGACTGGGAGATGTCCACGCTGGGCGACCCGTTGACCGACCTCGGGCTGCTGGTGATGTACAGCAGCCCGCTCGGCCTGCCCGACTCCCCCGTCTCCACCACGGCCCAGGCGCCCGGCCACCCCGCCCCCGCCGAGCTGATCGAGCGGTACGCCGCGCGCTCGGGGCGGGACGTGTCCGCGGTGGCCTGGTACACGGCGTTCGCCTGGTTCAAGCTCGCCGTGATCCTGGAGGGCATCCACTACCGCTACACGCTGGGCCAGACGGTCGGCCGCGGCTTCGACCGCATCGGCGAACTCGTCCCCGTCTTCATCGAGCACGGCCTGACCACCCTTCAGGAAGGCTGATCCGTCATGGACTTCGCGTACGACGCACGCACCGAGGAACTCCGCGCCAGGCTGCTCGCCTTCATGGACGAGTACGTCTACCCGGCTGAGCCGACCGCCCACGAGCAGCGCGCCCGGCTCGCCTCTCCCTGGGACACCCCGCAGGTCGTGGAGGACCTCAAGGCCGAGGCCCGCCGTCAGGGTTTGTGGAACCTCTTCCTGCCCGACGCCGAGCACGGGGCGGGCCTGACCAACCTCCAGTACGCGCCGCTCGCCGAGATCACCGGCCGCAGCCCGCAGCTGGCGCCGACGGCGACGAACTGCGCGGCGCCCGACACCGGGAACATGGAGGTGCTGGCCCAGTTCGGGGACGAGGCGCAGAAGAAGCAGTGGCTCCAGCCGCTGCTCGCCGGGGAGATCCGCTCGGCGTTCGCGATGACCGAGCCGGACGTGGCCTCCTCGGACGCCACGAACATCACCACGCACATCGAGCGCGACGGCGACGAGTACGTCGTCACGGGCCGCAAGTGGTACATCTCCGGGGCGATGAACCCGGACTGCCGGATCTTCATCGTGATGGGCAAGACGGACCCGGACGGCGAGGACATCCGCCGCCAGCAGTCCATGGTGCTGGTCCCCAGGGACACGCCCGGCGTGACCGTGAACCGGGCGATGCAGGTCTTCGGCTACGAGGACCACTACCACGGCGGCCACGCCGAGGTGACCTTCGACCACGCGCGCGTGCCGGTGTCGAACCTGATCGGCGAGGAGGGCGGCGGCTTCGCCATCGCCCAGGCGCGGCTCGGTCCCGGCCGGATCCACCACTGCATGCGGCTGATCGGGATGGCCGAGCGGGCCATCGAGCTGATGTGCCGGCGGGCGACCTCCCGCACGGCCTTCGGCAAGGCGCTGGCCCAGCAGGGTGTCGTGCAGAACTGGATCGCGGACGCGCGGGTCACCGTCGAGCAGCTGCGGCTGCTGGTGCTCAAGACCGCCTGGCTGATGGACACCGTCGGCAACCGCGGCGCCCACACCGAGATCCAGGCCATCAAGATCGCCACTCCGCGCGCGGTGGTCGGCATCCTCGACCGGGCGATCCAGCTGCACGGCGCGGGCGGCGTGAGCCAGGACTTCCCGCTGGCCGAGCTGTACGCCGGCGCCCGCACGCTGATGCTCGCCGACGGCCCGGACGAGGTGCACCAGCGCTCGCTGGCGCGCCGGGAGATCAAGAAGTACGTCTAGTAGCCGCCGGAGTAGTGGTGGTCCGCGCGCGCGAGCGCACGGACGAAGGCGACGACACGGAACCACGGTGAGGGTCTGCGAGGCATGCCTCCAGGCTGGCCCCCGGCCCCGCCGTCGGTCCAACAGATCGTTTCGCTGCGACCCATCTCTAGAATCGATGGATGGAGATCCGTCAGCTCCGCCACTTCATGGCGGTCGTCACCGAAGGCAGCTTCACGGCCGCGGCGCGCCGTGAGCTGATCGTGCAGTCGGCGCTCAGCACCTCGGTCCGCAACCTCGAACGGGAGCTGGGCGCCGACCTGTTCGACCGCACCGGCCGCCGGGCCGTGCTGACGGAGGCCGGCCGTGCCCTGCTGCCGCGGGCCCGCGCGCTGCTGGCCGGCGCCGACGAGGCCCGGCACGCGGTCGCGGCGGTGACGGGGCTGGCCACCGGCCGGGTGGCCATCGGCACGATCCAGACGCTGACCTGCGTGGACCTGCCCGCCGAACTGGCCACGTTCCACCGCCGGTTCCCCGGCGTCCAGGTGTCGGTGCGGGACGCGCCGGTCGGTGAGCTGACCGAGGCGCTGCGCGCGGGCGAGGTGGACCTCGCCTACCTCGTGCCGGACACGGGGGTGCTGCCAGAGGGGCTCACCCCGTACGCGTCCTGGCAGGAGGAACTGGTGCTGATCACCGCTCCGGGCCACCCCCTCGCCGAGGCCGGCCGGACGCTGATCAGGGACCTCGCCGAGGAGCCGTTCGTCGACTTCCGCGCGGGCACCGGCCTGGAGACGGCGGTGCGGCGGCTGGCGGCGCACTGCGGCCTGGAGCGCCGTATCACCTGTGACGTCACCCAGATCGGGCTGCTGGTCGACCTGGTGCGGGCCGGGATCGGGGTGGCGTTCGTGCCGCGGCGGATCGGCGAGCGGGCCGGACTGCCGTGCGTGGCCGTCCGGCAGCCGGAGCCGGGCCGTACGGTCGTGCTGGCCGGGCGCGGGCCGCGGCCGCGCAATCCCGCGGCGGCGGCCCTGGCCGATCACCTCACGGGCAGGCTCACGGACGCAGCGCCCGCAGCAGCAGGTCGGCCAGGTGGTCGGCCACTTCCTGCGGGCTGAGCGGGCCGTCGGGGCGGTACCAGGTCGACAGGTGGTGCACGGAGCCGAAGTGGTAGTCCACGACGAGGTCGGCCGGGACCTCCTTGGTGAAGACGCCGGCCCGCTGGCCCTCCTCGATGAGCGCCCGGAAGCGCTCGTGGTAGCGCCGGCGCTCGGCGCGGACCTGCTTGTTCTTCTCCGGGCTGAGCTGGTGCATCGAGCGGAAGAAGATCGACGCGTCGTCGAGGTTGTCGATGGTGGTGACGACCACGTCGGCCGCCGCGTCGCGCACCCGGTCCTCGACCGGCCCGTCGGAGTCCGCGTAGGCGTCCAGGCGCTCCTGCTGGAGGCGCAGCACGCGCGCGTACACCTCGTGCAGGAGGTCGTCCTTGGAGCCGAAGTAGTGGTACAGCGCGCCCTTGGTGACGCCGGCCGCTTCCACGATCTCCTGCACCGAGGTGCGGTCGTAGCCCTGCTCCGCGAAGAGCCGGGTGGCGGCGGCCAGGAGCCGCTGCGGCACCGGAGTGCCGTCCCCGTCCGTGGTCCTGGGCACTGCCGTCACCTGCCTTTCCGTTGTCTCACTGTCCGTCGTCGTGCGTACGGGAACGCAGTTCCCGACGGAGGATCTTCCCACTCGCCGTCTTCGGCAAGTCGGTCAGGATCTCCACCTGACGCGGGTATTTGTAGGCGGCCAGTCTCTCCTTGCAGTACGCGGCCAGCGCACCCGGGTCGGTGTCGGCGCCCGGCCTCAGGCTGATGTAGGCCTTGACCGTCTCCCCGCGGTACCCGTCGGGCACGCCGACGACGGCGGCCTCGCGCACCGCCGGGTGGGTGTAGAGGACGTCCTCGACCTCGCGCGGCCAGACCTTGAAGCCGGACGCGTTGATCATGTCCTTCTTGCGGTCGACGACGTAGAGCCAGCCCCGGTCGTCCATGAAGCCGATGTCGCCGGTGCGCAGCTCGCCGCCGGGGAAGGTCTCGGCGGTGGCGTCGGGACGGCGCCAGTAGCCGGGGACGACCTGCGGGCCGCTGACGACGATCTCGCCCTGCTCGCCGAACGGCACCTCCTCGCCCCGGTCGTCCAGGATCCGGACGACCGTCTCGGGGCCGGGGACGCCCACGGCGAGGGTCCCGGAGACCGGGTCGACGGGTGCCTCGAGGTGGGGCGGTACGGAGGCGCAGGGCGCGGTGCACTCGGTGAGCCCGTAGCCGTTGCGGATGTACGGGCCGAAGCCCGCGCGGAACTTCTCCACCAGGGCGGGCGGCAGCGGGGCGCCGCCGGAGGAGATGTTGGCGAAGGACGCGAAGTGCTCGCGGGTGACGGAGGGGTGGGCGGCCAGCGCCATGAAGGCGGTGGACGGGCCGACCGTGTAGTGCGGCCGGTGCTCGGCGAACGCGTCCAGGACGACGCCCGCCTCGAAGCGGTACGCCAGGACGAGCGTGCCCGCGCTGTCCAGGCAGGCGCCGAGCTGGCAGACCATGCCGGTGATGTGGAACAGCGGCGCCAGCGCGAAGTAGACCGGCGCCTCGGGCAGGCCGAGGCCGGTGCGCTGCCGCTCGGCGTTGTACATGATGTTGCGGTGCGTGTTGATGGCGCCCTTGGGCGTGCCGCTGGTGCCCGAGGTGTAGCTGATGAGCGCGGTGCCGGCGGGCTCGGGGTCGCGGTCCCCGGGCGCCTCGTGGCCGGCGCGGGCCACCTCGGTGAGGTCGTCGGCGTCGGTGGCCCGCGGCAGCCGCTCGAAGGTCAGCACGCGGGCGTCGCCCCTGGTCTGGAAGTCCAGCTCGCAGGCCGTGAGCACCGTCCGCACCGGCGAGCCGGCGGCCGCCTCGCGCAGGTAGCCCTCCCAGGCCCGGTCGGAGCAGACCAGGGCGGCCGCCTCGGCGTCGCGCAGGACGTGGCCGACCTCTCCCGACTTGTACATGGGGTTGACGGGCACGACGACCGCGCCCGCCTTCCAGGCGCCGAGGACGGCGAGCACGAAGTGCGGGGAGTTCTGCAGCAGGACCGCCACCCGGTCACCGCGCTCCAGGCCGCGGGCGGCGAGGTGCCCGGCGACGGAGTCGCTCAGCTCGTCGGCCTCTCGGTAGGTCAGGCGGCCGTCGAAGTAGGCGAGGAAGGCGCGGTCGGGGGCCTCGGCGGCGGCCCGGCGCAGGCTGTGCACCAGGGAGGCGTCCGGGTCGAGCGGGGCCTTCTGGACGTCGGTGAGGAGGTCCAGCCACGGCTTGGCCGCGTAACGGGAGCCGGTCATCGTGCCGTCGCCTCCCACTGCCGCTGGAGGCGGTTCATCCCGCGCAGCCAGCGTTCGGGTTCGGCCGCGCGGGCCTGGTAGTACTCGGCGACCTCGGAGTGCGGCAGGATCAGGAAGCGGTCGTCCTCGATGCCCTTGAAGAGGGCGTCCGCCACCTCCCCGGGCTCGATCGCGGTCGGGGCGAGCACCAGCTCGCCCGCGCTGCCGCTCGCGGTCAGCATGTCGGTGCGCACGCCCTGCGGGCAGATCGCGTGGACCTTGACCCCGCGGTGGCGGTACGTGAGGGACAGCCACTCGGCGAAGGCGTAGGCGCCGTGCTTGGTGACGCTGTAGGGGGCGGCGCCGATCATGGTGAGCAGTCCGGCCGCCGAGACGGTGGAGACGAAGCGGCCGGCGCCGCGCTCCAGCCAGCCGGGGAGCAGTGCGTGGGCCGCGCGCACGTGGGCCATGACGTTGACGTCCCAGGCGAGGGCCCAGACGGACTCCTCGGCCGCCTCGGAACCGCCGGATCCGACCCCGGCGTTGGCGCAGTAGACGTCCACCGTGCCGCCCAGCGCGTCGCGGGCCTCGGTGATGATCGCGGAGGCGTCCCCGGGGAGCGCGATGCCGCCGATCTCCTCGGCGACGGCCTTCGCCCGCCCGGCGTCGAGGTCGTTGACGACGACCCGGGCGCCCTCGGCCGCGAAGCGGCGGGCCAGCGCGGCGCCGATGCCGCCTCCTGCCCCGGTGACGACGACTCCGGCATTCTGCACGGCTTCCACCATCGGTCTCCTTCGACACGGCTCGGGCGCTGCCGGACGCCAGACTAACCAGTCGGTATGCCCGGCGGAAGAGGTGAACCGCGGTTCGCGTCGTTCCCCGGGACGGGGGGCGCGGGTTAGCGTGCGTGCGCATGACACCCGCCGCGATCACGGAGGTCACCGCATGACGCTGTCCAGACGGAACCTGCTCGCCACCACGGCCGCGGTGGCGGCCACCGCCACGGCCGCCACCGCCGGGCCGGCCCAGGCCGCCCCCTCGGGCGGCGGACGCCGGCTGCGCACCGGGTTCGAACGACTGGCCGACGACGGCTACGCCCTGCTCGAGGGCGAGCGGGTCGGCATCGTCACCAACCCCACCGGCATCACCCGGGACGTGCGCCACATCGTGGACGTGATGCACGCCGACGGGCGGGTGAACCTGACGGCGGTCTTCGGTCCCGAGCACGGCTTCCGCGGCACCGCTCAGGCGGGCGGCTCCGAGGGCCGCTACGACGACCCGGCGACCGGGCTGCCCGTCTACGACACGTACCTGAAGAGCGGGCAGCCGCTCGCCGACGTCTTCACGGCGTCCGGCGTGGACACCGTCGTCTTCGACATCCAGGACGCGGGCGCGCGTTTCTACACGTACATCTGGACGCTGTACGACTGCATGGAGGCGGCGCGGCTCGCGGGCAAGCGGTTCGTGGTGCTGGACCGGCCGAACCCGGTGACCGGGCGGGCGGCCCTGGGGCCCGTCCTGCACGAGGAGTTCGCCACCTTCGTCGGGCGGCGGCCGATCGCCCAGGCGCACGGCATGACCGTCGCCGAGCTGGCGCTCCTGTTCAACGGCGAGTTCCTGCCGTCGCCCGTGCCGCTGGAGACCGTCACGATGACGGGCTGGAAGCGGTCGGAGTTCTACGACGCCTCCGGGCTGCCCTGGGTGCCGCCGAGCCCGAACATGCCGACCCCGGAGACGGCTCTGGTCTACTCGGGCACGTGTCTGTTCGAGGGCACGAACCTGTCGGAGGGGCGCGGCACCACCCGCCCGTTCGAACTGCTCGGCGCGGAGGGCGTCGACGGGCGCTGGGCCGCCGCGGCGAACGAACTCGGCCTGCCCGGCGTGCGGTTCCGGGAGGCGTACTTCGCGCCCACCTTCTCCAAGTTCCAGGGCAGGACGGTCGGCGGCGTGCAGCTCCACGTGCACGACCGGGCCGCCTTCGACCCGGTACGCACCGGGATCGCGCTGCTGGTGACCGCCAGGCGGAGCTGGGACGGCTTCGCCTGGCGGCCGGACAACTGGATCGACAAGCTCACCGGCTCCACGCAGGTGCGCACGATGATCGACGCGGGCGCGGACACCGACGAGGTGGTGGGCGGCTGGGAGCGGGAACTGGCGGCGTTCCGCAGGACGCGCCGCCAGTACCTCCTCTACCGCTGACCGCGGTGCCGGCCGGTCACCTGTGGGACGTGAACTCCACGACCTGCTGGTAGGTCGGCCGGTTCTGCCAGCTGATGCCGCCGTGCTTGATGCCGCCGAGGGTGCGGTGGATCACCGAGTCGGCACACCACTGGTCGCCCGCGGAGCAGTTGTCGTCGCCCGGGTAGACCTGGGCGGGGGTACGGCCCGCGGCCTCCTTCAGGGTGGAGACCAGGGCGTCCCGGCAGGCGGCGAGGTCGCCTCCGCCGCAGTACCGCCGCGCCAGCGGGCCCTTGACCGGCTCGCCGAGCACCGACCGGACGTCCTTGTCGACGTAGCTCCACCAGCCGTACTGGAAGGCGCTGCCGGCGTGGGCCCCGGTCGGGCCGTGGCCGGCGGACGGCGACTCGTCGACGGGCAGGTTGCGGGTGAAGGCGGTGTAGAGGTCGCTGCCGAGACCCGGCTCGAACTCGGCCTTCACCAGCAGCGGCCACCAGGCGTCCAGGGTGCGGATCGCGTCGGCGTGGGCGTACTTCTTGGAGCCGGCCGAGGTCTCCGTGCGCAGGGCGCCCGCCGCCAGCCACGCTTTGAGCCGGTCCACGGCCGTCCTGGCCGCGGGGTCGGTCACCGGCGTGGACTCGATCACCTTCAGCAGGCCGGGCACCACGTCCTCGGCCCGCAGGTCGGCGAGGCCCGCCTCGGCCATGGCCTTCACCAGCGCGGCCCGGGTGACGCCTCCCTGGGCGACCAGTCTCCTCACCCGGTCGTCGAGGAGATCGCCGCGGTGGACCGAGCCGTTGCCCCATGAGGCGGCCGGGTAGTCCTTGGCCTGCTTGTTGTTCCAGGAGATGTAGTAGTCCTGGTCGACGGAGCGGGGGTGGGCCGACGCGGGCGTGTAGCGGGCGGTGTTGGCCGCCGGGTCCCAGCCCTGCCACTCGTACGCGTCGCGCGCCCAGACCGGGAACTCGGCGTCGACGCCGGTCGCCCGTACCGGGTTGTCGCCGCTGTTGTAGTACGCGGTGTGCTCGGAGTCGGCGTAGAACCAGTTGAAGGTGTAGTTGATGTGCTGCACCGCGCTCTGGAAGCGTTCGGGGCCGTCGATGTAGTCGGGGTCGTTGAGCATCTGGAAGCCGATGATCGAGTCGGCCTCGTGCAGGTAGGACGAGCGCAGCGTGGTGTAGGCGACCTTCTTGCCGCCGACCGTCGCGCGGTGCTCCACGGGTCCGTACTTCGTGCGCCAGACGCGCATCGTGTAGGAGCCGGCCGCGGTGCCGTCGGCGACGGTCGGCTTCCAGGCGTTCCGGCGCTCGATCTTCTCCATCGGCGTGCAGGTGCCGCGGTAGAGGTAGTGGTAGTCGTCCTGGCACAGCTCGACCGCGTAGGTGTCGATGATGTCCTGGCCGGAGGTGGTCGCGCTCCAGGCGTAGTCCTGGCCGCGGCCGAGCTCGACGTACATGCTCAGGCCCGCGAAGGAGGCGCCGCGGGCACTCAGGCCCGGTCCCTGGAGTTCCTGGAGCATGAGCAGCTGGGGCGCGAAGTAGCCGGTCTGCGGGCCGAACACGGCGACCGGGTCGCCGCTCGCGGTGTGCTTCCCGCTGACGACCAGGGCGTTGGACATGCCGCGCCGGGCCGAGGTGACGGCCGCGTCGGCCGCCGTGGCGGTGGCGCCGGTCGCGCTCGCCGCGCCGGCGCTGCCGGTGCGGTCGTACACCAGGGGCTCCGCCCGCACCGAGCCCGCGTCCGGGAGGGCGCGGCCCTGGGGGGCGTCGGGGCGGGGCAGGTACGGGAAGCTGCCGTCCTGCTGGGTGAGGACCGCCTCGGGGTCGTTGCGCTGGCGGAAGGACTCCCAGACCTTGGTGCCCTCGGCGACGCCGTACTTCTCCTGGGCGGCGAGCAGCGAGAGGGCGTTGTTGACCTCGCCGCCGCCTCCGGCGCCGAAGAGGGAGCCGATGACGGAGGCCAGGGCGATCAGGTCGGTGCGGCGGAAGGGCTCGATGGTTCCCGCGTTGGTGATGGCGTCCTTGTGGCCGGTCAAGACGTACTCGCCGGGGAAGTAGCGGCCCTTGTCGGAGGCGTCGATGTAGGCGTTGACGCCGGCGACGTAGGCGTCCACGTCGGCGAGGGCCTGCTCGCCGCGCTCGCCGGCCTTGGCGGCGGCGCTCTCGATCTGCGCCTCCAGGTCGGCCTCGGTGTAGGGGGCGCTGCGCCAGAACTGCTGCTCCAGACCCTGGTTGGCGGGGGCGCCGCCGGCGAAGGACGTCAACTGGCCGCGTCCGACGTGCCGGAAGAGGTCCATCAGCCAGAGCCGGTCCTGGGCCGCGGCGTAGCCGGCGCCGAACTCGGTGCCGTAGCGGGTGGTGCCGGTGATGTGCGGCACGCCGGTCTTCTTGTCGCGGACGATCGTGACGTCGGCGCGTCCGGCGGGGCGGAGGGTGGAGGCGACCTGGTCGGCGGGGACGCCGAAGGAGGCGTCCCCGAAGAAGGTGTTGATCTTGTCGTTGGTGAGGCCGGAGTAGCCGGAGGCCAGGTTCGCGTAGGGGCCTAGCTGGTCCTCGGCGTGCGCGGGCTGGGTGCCGAAAGCCTGGTTGAGGAGGATCTGGGCGAGGGTGGCGTTGCCGTTCTGGCCGGGCGGCAGGATGTCCGAACACCGTCCGCCGCAGTGGTCGTCGGCCGCCGCCCGCACGGCCGTGGGGGTGGTGGTACCCGTGCCGGCGGCCACCGCGGGGGAAAGCGGCGACAAAAGACCGGCAATGAGGGCGCATAGCGACGCGCTCTTCAGGAACCCGTGGAAGCCGCGGGGAGTTCTCAGTCTGTCAAGGGCGTTGCGTGGGGTGCGCCGTTGCATGGCAGCTCCTCCCGACAGGGGTGGGCCCGGACGTTACCGCCGGTATCCCCGAGTTGGAAGATGAACATGCGTCAGTTTTCGAAGTGGTTGCGATCGGCTGGTGGGAGGTGTCGGAAATCGGAGGGAGCCGAATCGCGTGTCGATACGTCTACTCGGTGACGTCGGGAGGGCGACTCCCCACGACGACACCGAAGTGACCGAAGTACAGGTGCAGGTGTGACGGAGGTGCAGGGCGATGGCCGGTTTCCGGAGTCTGGCGAGACAGGTCCGAGATCCACGGTGCGACCTGGCGCTACGGCGCTATTCGCTGCGCAAGTGCCTTGAGCGGTTCGCCCCTTACGGGCACAGGGCGACCTGGGACCATCTGTGCTCGCGGGCCGGCTTCGGCCCCGAGGACCGCTCCCCCGACCCGGCGCGGCTCGTGGCCGCACTGGAGGAACTGGAGGAGGCCCGTTCGGTGTGGCTCGCCTACGAGGTGGAGTTCGCCGAGCGGCGCAGGAAGGAGAAGCACGACGGTCTGCGCAGGCCGGGAAGTGTGGACGACTGGCACCGGCTGACCTGGGGCGGTTTCGGGGTGGCCTGGTGCGACGAACCGAGGCTCCATCCCGACGGGCCGCTGGCGGAGGTGCTGCGCCGGCTCATCTCGGCCCTGGAGCGCGAACCGGGAGCGGTGTGCCCGGTGTGCGACGGGGACCGGCTGGTCTGGAGGTACGACCTGGACCACGAGCCGTCGACGGGCCCGGTCTGCACCGACTGCGGAATCCTGGTGCCGCGGCCGGTGCTGACGCCGGAGGCCCTGGCGGACGCCCGGCGTGAACGGCTGCTGATGTCGGCGTAGTGGCCGAGGGGGTGCGCCGGTGACGCCGCACCCCCTGCGGCCCGCGGGTGCCGTCCGCGGCGCCCGGGATCCTGGGGGAACGGTGCAGGTCTGTGTGAACGGTGCCCGCGGGGCCGCCGACGGCGCGGTGGTGCCGCTGACGCCGGAGGCGATGGCGGACGCCGTGGCCGGGGCGGTGGCCGCCGGGGCCACGGACGTCCACGTCCATCCCAGGACCCCGTGCGGGCAGGACACGTTGTCGCCGCGGGTGCTCGCGGTGACCCTGGAGGCGATACGGGCGCGGCTGCCGGCACCGGTGCCGGTGGGGGTGACCACGGGGGCCTGGGCCGAGCCCGATCCGGACGCCCGGGCCGCGCGGGTGCGGAGCTGGGAGGCGCTGCCCGATCACGCCTCGGTCAACTGGCACGAGCCGGGCGCCGAGACGGTCGCGGCCGCGCTGATCGAGCGGGGGGTGGGTGTCGAGGCGGGTGTCTGGTCCGGCACGGACGGCGCCGAGCGGTTCACGCGCTCGCCGCTGGGACCGAGGGTGCTGCGGGTACTGGCGGAGGTCACGGACCCCGGCGCCGGGACCGCGGAGGCGTCCGCGCGGGCCCTGCTGGCCGGCCTGGGCGCGGCGCACGGCCGCCCGGTGCTGCTGCACGGCGAGGACGGCGGCGCCTGGCCGGTGCTGCGGCTGGCCGGCCGGCTGGGCCTCGCGACCCGCGTCGGTCTGGAGGACACCCTGCTCCTGCCGGACGGCCGGCCCGCCCGTTCGAACGCCGAACTGGTCGGGGCGGGCCTCGCCGAGTGGCGGACGGCCCGGCGCCGCGGGGCGTGAACCGGGCGGGACGCGGCGGGCGCGGATGCGGCAGTCCGCGGACGGGCCACCCCCGCGCCGCACCCCGGGAACACACGCCGGGCGGGGTCAGTCGCAGCACGCCGGGTCGGGCGCCGGCGCCTCGCGGTGGCCGGCCGGCCCCGTTCCGTTCTTCCGTTCCACCAGCAGGCGGGAGCCCGCGCGGCTCACGCCGAAGGCGTCGTCGGGGTTGGACAGGACGCAGGTCTCCAGGGACAGGCAGCCGCAGCCGATGCAGTCGGTGAGGTGGTCGCGCAGCCGGTTCAGCTGCTTGATGCGCTCGTCCAGCTCGGAGCGCCAGGCCTGCGAGAGCCGCGCCCAGTCCTCCTCGGTGGGCGTGCGTCCCTCCGGCAGCTCGGCCAGCGCCTCCCGGATCGTGGCGAGCGGGATACCGACCCGCTGCGCGGCCCGCACGAAGGCGACCCGGCGCAGCGCGTCGCGGCTGAAGCGGCGCTGGTTGCCCGAGGTGCGGCGACTGCTGATCAGGCCCTTGGACTCGTAGAAGTGCAGGGCGGAGACGGCGGCGCCGCTGCGGGCGGCGAGCTGACCGACCGTGAGCTCGTGGATCTTCTCGGGAATCTGAGGCACTCCCCAGACCCTACCCACCCGCTCACCCGGCGGTCCGTTGACATAGGCGTCACGGACCACCATGCTAAGCAGTTGCTTAGCATGGTCGAGCAGGCACTGGACGAACAGGGCCACGACACCTTTGACGCGGGAGGCCGGGACATGGCAGAGCCGAGGATCTTCACATCCGCCGACGACGTGAAGGCGGCGGTGGGCGAGCGGCTGGGATACACCGACTGGCTGGAGGTCGACCAGAAGCGGATCGACCTGTTCGCGGAGGCGACCGGCGACCACCAGTGGATCCACGTGGACCCGGAGAAGGCCGCCGCGGGCCCGTTCGGCACCACCATCGCGCACGGGTACCTGACCCTGTCGCTGCTCCCGCTCTTCGGACCGCAGCTGATCAGGGTCGAGGGCGTGAAGATGGGCGTCAACTACGGCACCAACAAGGTCCGTTTCCCCTCCCCCGTCCCGGTCGGCTCACGGCTGCGCGCCACGGCGACGATCACCGGCGTCGAGGACGTCAAGGGAGGGATCCAGGTGGCCGTCGCCTTCACGGTGGAGCGCGAGGGCGGCGACAAGCCGGTGTGTGTCGCCGAGTCCGTCTCGCGCTACTACCTGTGAGCCGCTACCGCGCCTGAGCGGCGCCGGGTTCCTTGGCCCGCACCATCCGCAGCACGAGGTCGGCGTAGAGCGCGCCGACCTCGTCGGGTGTGCGGGGGCCGTTCACGTTGAACCAGCGGGCGACGTCGATGCACAGGGAGAGCACGGCGAGCGTCGTGCCCTGCACGTCCGCCACCTCGAACTCGCCCGAGGCCACGCCCTCCTCGATGATGCCGCGCACCTCGGCGTCGACCTGGCGGCGCAGCGCGACGATCTCGGCGCGGGCGTCCGGCCCGAGCGCGTCCAGCTCGTACTGCACCACCCGGGCGGTGGTGCGCCGCCCGGCGTGCCAGCGTACGAAGGAGCTGACGGCGTCGGCGAGCCGTTCCGTGGCGCTGCCCCCGCCCTCGGCCGCCGTGCGCAGGATGCCGAGCGCCCGGTCGTGGCCGATCCGGCTGATGCGGTGGAGCAGCTCTTCCTTGGTCTTGTAATGGATGTAGAGCGCGGCCGGGCTCATGCCGGCCCGCCCGGCGATGTCGCGGGTCGTGGTCGCGTGGTACCCGCGCTCGGCGAAGGCCTCCACAGCGGCGACCAGCAGTCGCCGGGCCGCGTCAGGCGTGACCTCTTCCCACGGCTCGGTGTCGCCGCCCGCCGTCTCGGCCGCCGTACTCATCGCTTGTTCGCCCCTCTCGGTGACAGGAGCTCCACCATACCGCCGAAGCTGAGCGGGCGCTTAGGGGCGCCCTGCGGCGCACGTCACCCCAGCTTCTCGAAGGGGTCGTGCTCGGCGAGGAGCTTCTCCAGCCGGGCCTGGTCGACCCGGCTGACGATCTGCCCCGCCTCCTGCCGGTCCCGGATGATCTTGGCCAGGGTGAAGGCGGACGTGACGAGGTACAGAACGGCGATGGCGAGGAAGGCGCGCACCCAGGCGTCGGCCTGGAGGTTGTAGATGCCGATGGAGGTGGCGATCATGGCGACCGCGAACGAGGCGACGGCCTGTCCGTAGAAGGCGGCGGTGCTCTGCTGCTTGACCGGTGTGTCACTCATGGGGACAAGCGTCGGGGGGGTGGTGGGGCTCACCCCGCACCCCACCCCCCAGAGGATCTTGGAGTAAAACGCCGAATTCCCGCCCCACGCCGGCCCAGCGC
>NZ_JBHXFL010000071.1:0-26215 GCF_042724095.1 Streptomyces sp. NPDC127100 | reverse complement strand
GGGCGCCAGGGCGGAGCCCTGGCAACCGACGACAACGCGGCAGATGTGCGTGCCACACCCCGCGACGCCGGCATGATCCAAACGACAGGCCCTAGGGTCGGGCGCATGGCTACTCCCGACTTCATCCGCGACCTGCGCGCCTCTGCCGGACACCAGCTGCTGTGGCTCCCCGGGGTCACCGCCGTCGTCTTCGACGAGCAGGGGAGGGTGCTGCTGGGCCGGCGGGCCGACAACCGGCGCTGGTCGCTGATCGGCGGCATCCCGGAGCCCGGGGAGCAGCCCGCCGCGTGCGCCGTGCGCGAGGTGGAGGAGGAGACCGCCGTCCGGTGCGTCGTCGAGCGACTCCTCCTCGTCCAGGCACTCGAACCGGTCACGTACGAGAACGGCGACGTCTGCCAGTTCATGGACGTCACGTTCCGCTGCCGGGCGGTCGGCGGTGAGGCCCGGGTGAACGACGACGAGTCGCTGGACGTGGGCTGGTTCGCGGTGGACTCACTGCCGGACCTCGGGGAGTTCGGGCAGTTCCGGATCAAGCAGGCACTGTCCGACGCACCCACATGGTTCGACTCCACTGAATCCGTCTGAACTATGGGGCGTGCCCACATGGGGCCCGGGATGGGCCCTGTCTAGGGTCGGGACATGACCTCGCCCAGTGTCCTCCCGGCTCCCCACGCCTCCCCACTCGACCTCGGCGGCCGCACCGCGCTCGTCACCGGCGCCGCCGGCGGTATCGGACGCGCCTGCGCGCTACGGCTGGCCGCCGCCGGCGCCAAGGTCAGAGCGGTCGACCGGGACGCCGGGGGACTGGACGCGCTCACCGAGCTGGCGGTGGACCTCGCGGGCACCGTCGAGGCGCACGTCCTCGACCTGACCGACCTGGACGCCGCCGAGCACGCGGCCGCCGGCACCGACGTCCTCGTCAACAACGCCGGGCTGCAGATGGTGCGGCCGCTGGAGGAGTTCCCGCCGGACGTCTTCCACACGGTGCTCACCGTCATGCTGGAGGCCCCCTTCCGGCTGATCCGCGGCGCCCTGCCCCACATGTACGGGCAGGGCTGGGGCCGCATCGTGAACGTCTCGTCCGTGCACGGTCTGCGCGCCTCCGCCTACAAGGCCGCCTATGTGTCCGCCAAGCACGGACTGGAGGGGCTGTCCAAGACGGCCGCCCTGGAGGGCGCCGCCCACGGCGTCACCTCCAACTGCGTGAACCCCTCCTACGTTCGCACCCCGCTCGTGGAGAAGCAGATCGCGGACCAGGCCCGCGCGCACGGCATCCCCGAGGAGCAGGTGCTGTCCGAAGTACTGCTCCGGGACAGCGCGCTGCGCCGGCTCATCGAACCGGAGGAGGTCGCCGAGGCGGTGGCGTACCTGTGCGGCCCGCAGGCGTCCTTCGTCACCGGCACCTCCCTCGTCCTGGACGGCGGCTGGACCGCCCACTGAGCCCGGTGACCGCCCGCGTGCGGCGGGGGAGGACGCGGGCGCGGGGCGGGCGCACCACGCGCGTGCCCGCCAGGGCGACGCCCCCGGCGGCCGGGGTTTTCCACAGGGCTGCCGGGCCGACCGTGCGATGGGGAATCCTGTGAGCATGTCCCGCGATCACGCGCAGTCCGCCGAGCGCCCCGTCCACGATGCCGGAGCGCCGGTCCTCCCCGCACCGTCCGCCGGTGCCGAGACGCCCTTCCTGGAGCTGCTGGCCCGGGGAGCCTCCGCCGACGCCTACGAGCAGCCGGTGCTCCTCGCCCGCGCGGACGGCGGACCGGCCGAGTGGGTCACCGCGCTCGAGCGGGCCAAGCTCCTCGCCCTGCGCGTCCGCTCCGAGCTGGAGGGCCGGCGCAGGCGGGAGGCCGAACTGTCGGCCCTGTTCGAGACGGCCCACGATCTCGCCGGACTGCGCGACCTGGACGCCGTCCTGCGCGCGATCGTGCAGCGGGCCCGCTCGCTGCTCGGCACCGACGTGGCCTACCTCAGCCTCAACGACCCCGCTCGCGGCGACACCTACATGCGTGTCACCGAGGGGTCGGTCGCGGCACGCTTCCAGCAGCTGAGGCTCGGCATGGGGGAGGGGCTCGGCGGTCTCGTCGCCCAGACCGCCCGGCCCTACGTCACCGACGACTACTTCAAGGACGCCCGCTTCCAGCACACCCGAACCATCGACACGGGCGTACGCGACGAGGGACTCGTCGCGATCCTCGGCGTGCCCCTGATGCTCGGGCACCACGTCATCGGGGTGCTGTTCGCGGCGGACCGGCGCGCCCGGGTCTTCGAGCGGGAGCAGATCGCCCTGCTCGGTTCCTTCGCGGCCCTGGCGGCCGCGGCCATCGACACCGCGAACCTGCTCGCGGAGACCCGCTCGGCCCTCGCCGAGCTGGAACGGGCCAACGAGATCATCAAGGACCGCAGCGGCGTCATCGAACGCGCCTCCGACGTCCACGACCGGCTCACCGAGCTGGTGCTGCGCGGTGGCGGCGTCCACGACGTGGCCGCAGCGGTCTCCCAGGTCCTGGCCGGCACCGTCGAGTTCGCCGAGGCCGCGGCGGCACCCGTCCGGGCCCTGGAGTCCTCCCGCGCCGAAGGGCACGCGGTGCGGCACGAGGACGACTGGATCGCCGCCGTCGCCGCCGGCGGCGAGCTGCTCGGCGCGCTCGTCCTGCGCGGCCACCCCGGCCTCGACCCCGTGGACCAGCTCACCCTGGAGCGGGCCGCGATGGTCACCTCCCTGCTGCTGCTCGCCCGGCGCTCCGCCGCCGAGGCCGAACAGCGGGTGCGCGGCGAACTGCTGGACGACCTGCTCGACGCCCGCGACCGGGATCCGCGCCTGCTGCGCGAGCGCGCCCGGCGGCTGCACGCCGACCTCGACGCCAGGCACGTCGTCCTCGCAGCCCGCCTCGACGCCCCCGCGCCCGACGCCGACCAGGAGGCGGACGCCCGCCGGCGCCTGTGGGCCGCGGCCTCCCACCTCGCCGCGACCCGGCACGGCCTGGCAGCCGCCCGCGATGGCGGCACCGTCCTGCTGCTGCCCCTCGACGCCCGGGACGGCGCCACGGAGCTGGCCCGCCGCACCGCACGGGACCTGGGCACCGCCGTCCACGAGGCCGTCACCGTCGGCGCCTCGGCCCCCGTAGAGGACCTCGCCGCCCGCCCCGAGACCGTGGCCGCCGCCTACACCGAGGCCAGACGCTGCCTGGACGCCCTGCGGCTGCTGAGCCGCTCGGGGGACGGCGCCGCCGCCGAGGACTTCGGGTTCCTGGGACTGCTCCTGGCCGGCGACCGCGACATAGCCGGCTTCGTCGACCGCACCATCGGCCAGGTCGTGGCCTACGACGAGCGACGCGGCACCGAACTGCTGCGCACCCTCGACGCGTACTTCGCCTGCGGCATGAGCCCCGCGCGCACCAAGGACGAGCTCCACGTCCACGTGAACACGGTCGCGCAGCGGCTGGAGCGCGTGGCCCGTCTCCTCGGCGACGACTGGCAGAGCCCCGCCCGCACGCTGGAGATCCAACTGGCCCTGCGGCTGCACCGGTTGTCGGCCCCGGCACAGCGCTGACCCCCGTACGCGGGGCGTACGGGGGTCAGCGGCGCGACGGTCAGACCGTACGCGCACCCGCGGGGCGGGAGTCGGCCGGCTCCTCCTCCGCCTCCTCCTGTGTGGCCGTCACCTCGGTGAGGTCCCGGTGGCGGGTCTCCTTGGCCACGCCGACGGCGACCAGCGTGAGCAGGACCGAGGCGATGACGTAGAGGGAGATCGGCGTCGAGCTGTCGTACTCGGACAGCAGCGCGGTGGCGATCAGCGGTGCGGGAGCGCCCGCCGCGACCGACGCGAACTGGGCACCGATGGAGGCACCGGAGTAGCGCATCCGGGTCGCGAACATCTCGGAGAAGAACGCCGCCTGGGGTGCGTACATCGCGCCGTGCAGCACCAGGCCCACGGTCACCGCGAGGAGGAGGCTGCCGAAGTTCCCGGAGTCGATGAGCATGAAGAACGGGAACATCCACAGCCCGACGCCGGCGGCTCCCAGCAGGTAGACGGGGCGGCGGCCGATCCGGTCCGACAGCGCGCCCCAGGCCGGGATGACCGCGAAGTGCACGGCCGAGGCGATCAGCACCGCGTTGAGCGCGGTCTGCTTGGAGACGTCGGCCGCGGTGGTGGCGTAGACGAGGATGAAGGCCGTGATGACGTAGTAGCTGATGTTCTCCGCCATCCGCGCGCCCATGGCGATCAGCACGTCACGCCAGTGGTGGCGCAGCACGGCGACCAGCGGGAGCGGTTCGGCGTCCGCCTTGCGGGCCTCCGCCTGCGCCAACGCCCGCTTGAAGACGGGGGATTCGTCGACGGACAGGCGAATCCACAGGCCGACCATGACCAGGACGCCGGAGAGCAGGAACGGTATCCGCCAGCCCCAGCTGTTGAACGCGGCGTCCGACAGCACCGCCGTCAGCAGCGACAGCACACCGGTCGCCAGCAACTGGCCGGCCGGCGCCCCGGTCTGCGGCCACGAGGCCCAGAACCCGCGGCGCTTGGCGTCCCCGTGTTCGGACACCAGCAGCACGGCACCGCCCCACTCACCGCCGAGCGCGAATCCCTGGACGAGCCGCAGCACGGTCAGCAGCACGGGAGCGGCCGTGCCGACGGTCGCGTGCGTCGGCAGCAGCCCGATCGCGAAGGTGGCCCCGCCCATCATCAACAGGCTCAGCACCAGCAGCTTCTTGCGGCCGAGCCGGTCACCGTAGTGACCGAAGACCAACGCGCCGAGCGGGCGGGCGGCGAAGCCGACGGCGTAGGTCAGGAACGACAGCAGGGTGCCGACCAGCGGGTCGGAGTCCGGGAAGAACAGCTTGTTGAAGACGAGGGCGGCGGCGGAACCGTAGAGGAAGAAGTCGTACCACTCGATCGTGGTGCCGATGAGGGACGCGGCGACGATGCGCTTGAGGTTGTTCGGAGCTGGTGGAGCGGCTGCGGGCGACGACATCGGCACCACTTCCTGCGTGTGACGGGGACGTTTGCGTGTCGCCACACCGTAGGAACGTGCTGGTCAGGCGCACATGTGGCGGGGCTACATAGTTCGGGGGTTGGTTATGGTGTGGCCACCATGCCAGTTCATGGAAAGGCCTCTCAAGGCCGGAGCGGGTGCTCCCGGAAAGCGGTCACCGGGAGCACCCAGGGGATTGGTTCGCGGCGGTGCGCTCCGTCGGCGTCGACGCCGACGTCGGCGGGCGTCCTGCTCTAGTGGGCGGGGCGGAACGGGCGCAGCAGGCGGATGCCGTCCTCGATGGATCCGTCGATCAGTTCGAGCATCTGCGGGACGAGTTCCCGCATCCGGGGCGCGGCGAGGTGTGCGTCGAGGTGGACGCGTGTCTCCCAGCGTTCGTAGATGACGAACTCGCCGGGTCGGCCCTCGACTTCGTGGGCCTCGTAGTCGATGTTGCCGGGGTCGTTGCGCGAGGGGGTCACGGCGGCGGTGATGAACGCCTTGAGGTCGTCCTCCCTGCCCGCCTTTGCCTTCGCGTCCCAGACGACGGTCACGTAGCCGGTGGGTGTTGCGGTCATGGTGATTCCTTTTCCGTTCTGTGTCGTGTTCCGTGCTGACGGGCTGTGTGCCGGTACCGAGCCGGGTCAGCTCTTGATGAAGTCGAGGAGGTCTGCGTTGACGGTGTCGGCGTTGACGGTGCACATGCCGTGCGACAGGCCCGGGTAGACCTTCAGGTCCGCGTGCTCGATCAACGTGACCGCCGACCGCGCGGAGTCGGCGATCGGGACGATCTGGTCGTCGTCGCCGTGCAGGAGGAGCGTGGGCACGTCGATCGCCCGGAGGTCGTCGGTGAAGTCCGTCTCCGAGAACGCCCCGATCCCCTCGTGGTGCGCCTGCGCGCTGCCGGCCATCCCCTGGCGCCACCAGTTCTGGATGAGGCCCTGGGAGACGTCCGCGCCCGGACGGTTGAACCCGTAGAACGGCCCGGAGGCGATGTCGAGGTAGAACTGGGAGCGGTCGGTGGCCACGCCCTCGCGGAAGCCGTCGAAGACCTCCACCGGCAGTCCTCCCGGGTTCGATTCGGTCTGGACCATGAGCGGCGGGACCGCTGCGATGAGGACGGCCTTGGCGACCCGGCCGGCACCGTGCCTGGCGACGTACCGGGCGACCTCTCCGCCACCGGCGCAGTGGCCTACGTGGACGACGTCGCGCAGGCCGAGGTGCGCCACCACTGCGGCGGCGTCCGCCGCGTAGCGGTCCATGTCGTGCCCGTGGCCGATCTGGGCGGAGCGCCCGTGCCCGCGCCGGTCGTGGGCGACGACGCGGTAGCCCCGCCGGACGAGGAACAGCAACTGGGCGTCCCAGTCGTCCGAGCTCAGCGGCCAGCCGTGGTGGAACATGACCGGCCGGCCCGAGCCCCAGTCCTTGTAGAAGATCTCGACTCCGTCGCCGGTGGTGACGAACGGCATGGTCCGCTCCTCGTGGTCTCGCCCGGGTACCGGGCGGATTCGATGTCTCCACGAGAATGGCTCGGGCACCGTGCCGACAGCCTCCGTCAGTTGACTGACATCCGGCCGACGGCTCGCTCACGTCAGTACCGGGGCAGTGCCGAGCTCCGACCGGCAGCTCTCACGGCCGGGTGGCCGGAGGCTCGGGAGGCAGCGCCTCCAGAGCGTCGCGGAGCCCGGCCCGCGACGTGATCCCCAGCTTCGGGAACACACGGTAGAGATGCGACGACACCGTCCGCGGCGAAAGGAACAGACGCGACGCGATCTGCGGGTTCGACAGGCCCGTCGCCGCCAGCCTGGCGACCTCCAGCTCCTGCGGGGTGAGGGCCTCACCAGCCTTGCTCCGGCCGGTCCGCGTCATCCCGGTGGCGCGGAGTTCCCCCGCGGCCCGAGCCTCCCACGAACGGGCCCCGAGCTCCTCGAAGCGGCCGCGGGCGGCGGCCAGCTGCACCCGGGCCTCGCGGTTGAGCCCCTGACGGCGCAGCCTCTCGCCGTACGCCAGATGAGCACGGCCGACCTCGAAGGGCCACTGCTCGACGCCCGGCAGCCCAAGCGCGTCCTCGAAGCACCGGACCATGTCCTCGGCAGCCGATGTCATTGCCGTGACCGTGGCCGCGCTCAGCGCGAACCGCGACGAGAGGTGACCGACACCGGCGTCGCGCAGCGCGTCCGCGTGCCGTCGCGCCTCCGCGTGCCGCCCGGAGCGCACGGCGGCCTCGACGAGGTCCGGCGCGGACCACACGGCCTCGGGGTTGAACGGCGGCAGCACACCCGGGGCGCAGATCGCCGTGGCGTGCCGGAACGCCGTCTCGAAGTCGGCGGCGCCGAGGGCCGCCCGGGCCGCCGCCTGGTGGGCGCAGTTCTCCAACCGCCGCAGGCCCCTGGGACCCGACCACCCCCAGATTTCCTCGCAGTGCTCCCGGCACGCGTCGAGGGCGCCGCGCTGGGCCGCGGCCATCGCAGCGACGTAGTGGCCCACCTGGGCGAACAGGTGGTACCCCGTCTCCTCGGACAGTGCGATGAGCTCGTCCGCGGCGCCGGCCGACGCCTGCCACCGGCCGGCGTACAGGTCGTCCATGGCGACGAACATCAGGGCCGGCATGCTCGACCCCACCGCGCCGCCGTCGCGTATGACCCGGGACACGGCCTCGCGACAGCCCGGAAGCCGGTCGAGGTACGAGGCGGTCAGGGCGGTGCGGATGACCACGTCGGCGTCACTCCGGTCCCTGAGCCGCGCGATCTCCTCGTCCAGGCGGCGCAGCATGCCGTCGGTGACGGAGCCGAGGTCGTGGTGGACGCGCCCCAGCGATACCGCGGCGGCGGGCGCCGCCTCGGGGAACCGGGCGAGCACGTCGACCAGAGGCTGCCAGTGCTCGGGCCGGCCCGAGTACTGGCTGGCCAGGGTGAGGGTGAACAGCGCGGTCTCAAGCTCCTCATGCGGCGGTCCGGGCATCACCGGGGCCTGCTCGACCGCCTCCGTCAGGAGTGCGTGGGCCGTATCGGCGTCGCCTTCCGTGACGAGCACCAGGAAGCCGGCCGTCGCGGCCGTTGAGAGCGACCAGGCCGCCGGATTGCCCTCGACCTCACGCATGATCTCGTGGCTGACCTCCAGATGGCCTGTGACCCAGGCGGCGGCATAGGCGGCCTGCGACAGGCGGCGCCTGCGGTCCGCTCGGTCGGGGCTCAGCTCGGCCGCGCGCCGCAATCTCGCTATCGCGCCATCGGCGTCACCGCGCCGCAGGCTGCTCCGGGCCGCCGACTCCACGACGGCGGCGACCGCCTCGTCGGGCGACGTCGTGGCTCTCGCGAGGTGATCACCGCGCCGCTCGGGCTGGTCGGCCAGCGCGTCGGCCAGCTGGCGGTGGGCGCCGCGCCGCTGTTCACCGGTGGAACCGTCGACTACCGCGGACCTGACCAGTGGATGCCTGAAGCGCACCGCGCGGCCGTTCTCCGTGACCATGACCAGGTGGTCACGCTCCGCGGGAGCGAGTTCCTCAAGGCTGCCCGGCCCGCCGGCCGCCTCAAGGACGCCGATGTCGCCGGAGCCCTCAAGAGCCGCGAGCAGCAGTACCTCTCGCGTTCCCCGCGGCAGCCGTCCGACGCGGGCGCCGTACAGAGCGCGGACATCCCGCCCAGGGCCGCTCGCCCACCTCGCCCCTTGGCGGTGTTGGTCGCCGGACACCCCGGTGGACGCTGCGAACTCGAGCAGCGCCAGGGGGTTTCCCTGCGCCTCGTGGGCCACGGTCGAAAGAACCCGGCGGGGAAGGTGAGCAAAGCGCCGGGACAGCAGCCGCAGGGCGTCCGCGTCACCCAGCGGCGCGACCTCGAGCTCCGACAGGCCGGTGGACCGGAAGGATTCGCCGGACTCCGCCCGCTGCGCTCCGAGCAGCCCGATGCGGCGGCCCCCCAGTCTTCTGGCGACGAAGCCCACCGCGGCCCGGCTCGCCTGGTCGACGACGTGAAGGTCATCGACCACGAGGAGCAACGGCCGCTCCTTCGCGGCCTCGTCGAACAGGGACAGTGCCGCGTTCAGGACGGCGATCCGGCTCGGCGCGGGACCGGCGCCGAGACCGAGGGCGACCTCGAGGGCCTCCCGCATGGAACGCGGCAGACGACCGAGCTCGTCCGGCAGCGAGCCGACGAGCTGATGGAGCCCCGCGAAGCTGATGTCCGTCTCGTACTCGACACCGCTCCCGCGGACGACCCGCACTCCCTTCGCGACCGCCAGCTCGGCGGTCGCGTCCAGGAGTGCCGTCTTCCCCACGCCCGGATCACCGGTGAGCAGCAGGACAGCTCCGTCCATCCCGGCCATGTCCAGGAACGCCGCAAGCTCGGCGAGCTCGCCCTCCCGGCCGACCAGCCCGGTCGGGCCGACGCCCGTGCCTGTCCCTGACTTCGCCCACATCCGCCGCGTCCCTCGTCCTGACTCGCGAAGCAGTCGAAACACTAGCCACGCACCTGACCAGGAAGTATCGCACCCACCGGTAAACGGAGCCTGAAGCCATCTGCCTCGCCGACACCCGCAGCTCCAACGCCGGACGGCGGCCGGAACGGTGGGGCCGAGCCGGGGTTCGGCGTTCGCGAACGCGTTCCGGCTCTGCTTACGGAGCGTCTGCCGGGTGAGCAGCACAGCCCGTTCGTCGCTCCGGTGATCGGGATCGACGCCTGGTGCGCCCTTCCCGTGCAGGGGGACGGCCCGGCGCCCAGGTGGGCGTCGGGCCAGGTCATGATCTGATCAGTGAACGGACTGGGTGTGATCCTGCTCCACGTACACCTTGAGGGCCTGGAACTCCTCGATCGCGCGCGGGCCGCACAGGTAGCCGTAACCGCTGCCCTTGACGCCGCCCTCCTCGAAGTCCTCGCTGATGGCTCCCCAGGTGTTGATCCATACCGTGCCGGTGCGGATGCGCCGGGCGACCCGGCGGGCCTTCATCGAGTCCGAGCTGAACACCGAGGCGGCCAGACCGTAGATGGTGGCGTTCGCCTTGACCACGGCGTCGTCCTCGTCGTCGAAGATCTCGAACGTCTGGACCGGACCGAATACCTCTTCCTGCACGAGCCGGACGTCGGTACGGTCCACCTCGATCAGGCTCGGCCGGTAGAACGCGCCGGCGGCCAGCGGGCCGTCGGTGACCACACCGCCGCGCAGCAGCACCGTGCCGTACGAGGTGGCTTCCTCGACGATCGCGTCCACCCGCTGAGCGGACGCCCGGTCGATCACCGGGCCGAGCTGGGCCTTCTCGTCGTCGCCAGACCCGAGCCGCACCTGCGCGAGCGCGGTGGTGAGCCGAGTGCGCACCTGGTCGGCGATGTCCCGGTGAACCAGCACACGGGAGCCGGTGCAGCAGAACTGTCCGTTCATCAGCACCAGCGACTGCACCACGGTGGGGATCACCATGTCCAGATCGGCGTCGGGAAAGATCACCATGGGCGCCTTGCCGCCCAGTTCCAGACCGAGCCGCTTGAGTGTGGTGGAGGCCGCGGCCGCGATATGGCGCCCGACCGGCGTACTGCCGGTGTAGTTGATCACGTCGACCTTGTCCGAGGAGACCAGGAACGGGGCCCCGGTGTTGCCGGACTCGGTGAACACGCTGACCACGCCCGCCGGGATCTCCGGGACCGAGGCCAGGACCTGCGCGAAAAGCTCATTGGTCAGTGCCGTCTGAGCCGGAAGTTTGACCACGACGGTGCAGCCGGCGGCCAGCGCCGGGCCCAACGCCCGCACGGTCAGCATGACGGGGGAGTTCCAGGGAGAAATGATCCCGGCGACACCGAGCGGCTCGGGCACCGAGTGGGTGTACTGGCCGGGTGCCGTCTCGGCGGCGCGCCCGGCGGTCTGGGTGCGCACAGAGGCCGCCGCGTACCGCAGCCACCCGACTGCACCGCTGACCTCCCACGTGGTCTCACCCAGCAGCTTGCCGTTCTCCCGGGACAACATGGCCGCAACCTCGGGTACCCGGGCCTCGAGGGCGTCGGCCAGCCGGCTGAGTGCGGTCGCCCGGAGCGAGGGAGTGCGCGCCCATTCGGTGGTCTCGAACGCGGCGGCGGCTGCGTCCACGGCGGCCGAGGCCTCTGCCTCTCCACCGTCGTAGAACGAGCCGACGACGGTGCCGTCGGCCGGGTTGATCGATTCCAGAACCGAGCCGGAGTTGGTCCACTGTCCGTTGATCCAGTGCCGCGCGATGGTGTTCATGGTCCGCTCCTCGTGATCTCGCCCGGGTACCGGGCGGTTCGATGTCTCCACGAGAGTGGCTCGGCCACCGTGCCGACAGCCTCCGTCAGCTGACTGACATCCGGCCGACGACTCGCTTACGTTGTCCACGAGACGCCCGGCACGCTGTCCGGACGGCACTGCCCGGGCGTCAGCCGCCCGGCCCGGCCGGCGGCTCCCCGCTTCCGGCGCGGGCAGGGGCGGGAGCACGCCCCGGAACCGGAAAAGCGCAGCTCAATCGGGGCGCCCCAGTTCATCCCACAGCGAAAACCTTGAGTGTCGGACGCGGGTCGGGAAGGGTGGGTCCACGAGTGCGTCCTCACCGGAACGCGTTCGCAGGGCGAACAGAACGGACGGAGTACATGGCTGACTCGCACGAGCAGAGGCAACGCTGGATCAGGCGGTTCCACCCCTCGCAGGACAGTGAGGTCACGGTGGTCTGCTTCCCGCACGCGGGCGGATCGGCCAGCTACTTCCTGCCGGTGTCGGCCCGGCTGGCACCTCGGGCCGAGGTGCTGTCCCTGCAGTACCCGGGACGTCAGGACAGGCGGTCCGAGCCTGCTCTCACCAGCGTCGACGCGCTGGTGGACGGGATCACCGAGGCGCTGCGCGACTACGCCGACCGGCCGCTCGTGTTCTTCGGGCACAGCATGGGCGGCACGCTCGCCTTCGAGACCGCCCGGCGCCTGGAGGCCGAGTCCCGGGGCCGGTTGCTGGGACTGGTCGTCTCCGGGCGCAGGTCACCCGGAAGCCGTCGCCAGGACAAGGTGCATCTGATGGACGACGCGGGGTTGATCGAGCAGATACGCAAGCTCCAGGGGACCGACTCGACGCTGCTGGACGACGAGGACGTGGTGCAGATGATCATGCCCGCCCTCCGCGCCGACTACACCGCGGTGGAGCGGTACGCGTACCGCCCCGGACCGGCGCTGAGCTGCCCGCTGTACGTGTACACCGGTGACGCCGACCCGCAGGTGCGCGACGACGAGGCGAAGGGGTGGGCCGAGCACACGCGTGCCGACTTCCGGATCCGCACCTTCACCGGCGGGCACTTCTACCTCGCCGAGCAGAGCGAACAGGTGATCGCCGCCCTGCGGGAGGACCTGGCGGACTTCCGCAAGGGGTCCCGGAGCGACGGCGGAGCCTGATCCGCCGTCACGGGCGAGAAAGGTGCACGCGCCGTCCGCGACGGCGCGTGCACAGGGGACCGGCGGGCCGGCGGGGGATCAGTCCACGACGGCGTAGCGGGCGACGAGTTCCCGCTTCAGCACCTTGCCGCTGGGCCCCAGGGGGAAGTCCGTCACGAACTCCACCCGTCGCGGGTACTTGTGCGCGGCCATCCGTTCCCGACTCCAGGACACGATGCCGGCGGCGAGCACCGGGTCGGGCACCGTGCCCGGCCGTGTCCGCACCACGGCGCACACCTCCTCGCCGTACCTGTCGTCGGGCACGCCGATGACGGCGACCTGCGCGATGCCCGGATGGCGCATCAGCACGTCCTCCACCTCGCGGGGATAGACGTTGTAGCCGCCGCGCAGCACCATGTCCTTCTTGCGGTCGACGAGCGTCAGGTAGCCGTCGGCGTCCTTGGTCCCCAGGTCACCCGTGCGGAACCAGCCGTCGACCAGCACGGCCGCGGTGGCCTCCGGCCGGTTGAGGTAGCCGGCCATCACATTGTGGCCGCGGACGACGATCTCGCCCACCTCCCCGGACGGCAGCAGCTCGACGCGGTCCTCGACGCCGGCCGCGGCGATCTCCGCCTCGACACCCCAGATGGGGCGGCCCACCGTGCCGGGCCTGCGCGGCCACGCCTTCTGGTTGTACGCCACCACCGGTGACGTCTCGGTGAGACCGTAACCCTCGTAGATCGGGCAGCCGAAGACCTCCTGGAAGTCCTCCAGAACCTTGACCGGCAACGCCGAACCGCCGGAGAAGGCGCGGTCGAGGGCGGGACGGCGGGCGTCCTCGGCGGCGGCGTCCAGGAGGGCCAGGTACATGGTCGGGACGCCCATGAAGACGGTGCAGCCCTCGGTGACCATGAGGTCGAGCGCGCCACGCCCGTCGAAGCGGCTCATCAGGACCAGGGTCCCGCCGGCGAGGAAGCAGGCGCTCATGCCGCAGGTCTGGCCGAAGGTGTGGAACAGGGGCAGGCAGCCCAGCAGCACGTCGTCGGGGGTCAGGTCGAACGGCGAGCGCATCGTCGTGCTGATGTTCATCACCAGATTGAGGTGGGTGATCATCGCGCCCTTGGGCCGGCCGGTGGTGCCCGAGGTGTACAGCACCAGGGCCAGGTCGCCGGGCGACCGCGGCGTCAGGCGGTCCAGCGGGTCGGCGTGTTCGGCGAGGACGTCCAGGCGCGGCGGACCGTCGGCGCCGTCCGTGCCGCCCTCCGCCATGACCGTGAGCAGTTCGACACCGGTCATCTCCGCCGCCTTGGCGCCCTCCGTCAGCATCGGGCCCGCGCACACCAGGGCCCTCGCCTCGGAGTCGCGGAGCACGTGGGCGATCTCGTCGGCGCGCAGCAGGCCGTGCACCGGGACCGCCACGGCACCGAGCGCCAGTACCCCGTAATACACCATCGGGAAGTGCGGGGTGTTGGGCAGCAGCAGGGCGATCCGGTCACCGGGACGTACGCCGTGGTCCCGCAGCACCGCGGCGTACCGGCGGGTGGCGTGCCACAGCCGCGCGTAGGTGATCCGCTCCGAGCCGAAGACGAGCGCGGGGTGGTCGGGGCGCCGTTCGGCGGACTCGGCGAGGACGGAAGCGGCCGTCAGCGTCATGCCGCACCGGTGTGCCGGGCGGCCAGAGCCTGCTTGTCCGGCTTGCCCGCGCCGGTCAGGGGCAGCGTGTCGTGGAAGGTGACCGCGGCGGGAACGTGCTTCGGGGACAGCTCGGCGGCGACGTGGCCGACCAGGGTGCCGGCGTCGGCGGTGCCGCCCGGCCGGATCACGACGGCGGCGTGGATGTGCTCCACGCGGTCGTCGTCGACCACGCAGTAGACCGCGGCCTGCCTGACCTCCGGGTGGGACAGCAGGGCGTTCTCGACGTCCGTGGGCTGGACCTTGATGCCGTTTGTCTTCATCACCTCGCCCAGCCGGCCGTGCAGGCGCAGATAGCCCTTCTCGTCGACGGAGCCGAGGTCACCGGTGTGCACCCAGCCGTCGCGGACGGCCTCGGCGGTGAGCTCCGGCTCGCCCCAGTAGCCGAGCATGTTGAACGGGGTGCGCACGCACACCTCGCCGACCTCGCCGGGCGGCAGGTCACGGTGGTCGTCCGGGTCGAGGACGCGGACCTCGGCGGTCAGCCGCCCGACGGTGTGGCGGAGCTCGGGGTCGAAGTGGTCCGGGGGGAGCAGCACGCTGATGCCGCTGGTCTCCGTGGTGCCGTAGAACTGCAGGAGCACCGGGCCGAACACCTCGATCGCCTCGGCCAGCCGTGCCGGGGAGGCGGCGCAGCCGCCGTAGGAGATGATCCGGATGCTCGACCGGTCGGTGGTGGCGATGTCGGGATGGTCGACCAGCATGTACAGCTGCGGCGGGGTGAGCGTCAGCGCGGAGACGCGGTGCCGTTCCACCGCGCGCAGCACCGCGCCCGGCTCGAATCCGTCGTGCAGGACGACCGTTCCCCCGGAGGCGAGGGCGAGGTCGACGCCGGAGCCGTTGGAGTGGCTCACCGGCAGGGTCGACAGGTACACGATGGGTTCGGGGGACTGAAGGCCCGCCATGAGATAGAGGCTGCGCACGCGGTACGGCAGGGTGACGCCCTTGGGCCTGCCGCTGGTGCCACTGGTGAACAGCACCACGGCGGGCGTCTCCGGGTCGGCCTCGACGGCCTCCAGGTCGAAGGCGTCCGGGTCGCCCGAGGACAGGTCCAGGACGTCGGGCCCGAGGTCGCCGAGCGCGGCGAGCCGCGGCGGTGCGGAGAGCCGGCCGGCCAGCTCACGGGCCGCGTCGAGGTTCTCCTTGTCCACGGCCAGGAACGTCGCGCCGGTCCCGCTGAGGATCTCGTGCCGGGCGGCTGCGGCCAGTTGGTCTGAGGGGTCCACGGCGTTCGTGGAGTGCAGGTGCACCACGGTGGCCCCGGCGAGGTTGGCCGCATAGCGCAGGATGATGGTCGCCGGGGTATTGGTGACGGTGAGCACCGCCACGATCGGAGTCGTACCGTCCGCGATCCCGTCCGGGTCCTGCGAGAAGCTGCGGCTCAGAAGTTCCGCTGCCGTGAGAACCGCCCGGGAGAACTGGCCCGCAGTCAACTCCTCGCCTTCGCGCCACAGGGCGGTCCGGTCCGGATCGGACGCCAGCGCCTCAAGTACCCGGCGGGCGTAATTCTCGTTCGATGACACCGAAACTCCACTCCATCGACCCGATTCTGGTCGGTGCAGGATTGCATGATCGCATGGGTATGACAACAGGTCATGAGTTACCGTCAGCTTCCCCGACTTGTCCGGGTTGCCGTTTATGCGTTTCGCCTCGTCGCTTTCATGGGTAGGTTGGACGCCGACGGTGGGCTGATGATAGACAAGAGTTACTCTCGCGCACCTCCTCGAATTGGGGAAGGTCAGCCGCAATTACCCCGCACGATTCCGCCGTGTTGCGTCCGTGCCGGGGGGCGAGAAACAGCCATCGGCGCGAGTTTCAGCCAGCTCCACGCAGTCGCCTGTAGTTGTACGTGGCCTCGGACGGCCCGAAACGAAGCGAGTAGACGTGACCCAATACCTGGACCTCTTTTCACGCCTCATAGAGGGCTCTGTCGGGGGAAAGAGAGAGTTCCTGGAGATCGGACGGCTCGCCGGGAGGTTCCCCGCGGCCAGTGTGCGCACCGGCGGGGACGCGGACAGCATCAGCGTCTGGTGCAGCAACGACTACCTCGGCATGGGCCAGCACCCCGCGGTGCTGGCGGCCATGAAGGAGGCGGTCGACAAGTACGGTGCCGGCGCCGGAGGTTCGCGCAACATCGGCGGCACCAACCACTACCACGTGCTGCTCGAGGAGGAGCTCGCCGCGCTCCACGGCAAGGACGACGCCCTGCTGTTCACCTCCGGCTACACCGCCAACGACGGTGCGCTGTCCGTCATCGCCGGCCGCATGGAGGGCTGCGTCGTCTTCTCCGACGCCCTCAACCACGCCTCCGTCATCGACGGCCTGCGCCACAGCCGCGCCCAGAAGCAGATCTTCCGGCACAACGACACCGCGCATCTCGAGGAGCTGATCGCGGCGGCCGACCCGGACGTCCCCAAGCTCGTCGTCGCCGAGTCCGTGTACTCGATGAACGGTGACATCGCCCCCCTGGCGGAACTCGCCGACATCGCCAAGCGATACGGGGCGATGACCTACATCGACGAGGTGCACGCCGTGGGCATGTACGGCCCGCAGGGCGCCGGCATCGCGGCCCGGGAGGGCATCGCCGACGAGTTCACCGTGGTCATGGGCACCCTCGCCAAGGGCTTCGGCACCACCGGAGGCTACATCGCCGGTCCCCGCGAAGTGATCGAGGCGGTGCGCATGTTCTCCCGCTCCTTCATCTTCACCACCGCGCTGCCGCCCGCCGTGGCCGCCGGCGCCCTGGCCGCCGTGCGCCATCTGAGGTCCTCCGAGACCGAGCGGGAGCGACTGTGGTCAAACGCACAGTCGATGCACCGCCTGCTGAACGAACGCGGCATTCCCTTCATCTCGGACCAGACGCACATCGTGTCCGTCCTGGTGCGCGACGAGGAGCTGTGCAAGCGAATGTCCGCGCTGCTGCTGGACCGGCACGGGATGTACGTACAGGCGATCAACGCGCCCAGCGTGCGGGTCGGCGAGGAGATCCTGCGGGTCGCTCCCGGGGCCGTGCACACGGCCGACGAGGTCCGGGGCTTCGTCGACGCGCTGGACCAGGTGTGGGCGGAACTGGGCGCCGACCGCCTGCCGGCCGGTCCGGACGCGAGCCGTAACTGACCCTCGCCCCGGCCCCCGCCGACGGTGTCCTGACAGCCTGTCAAGCGCTTTTCCTGGCACGGGCGTTGCTTGACACGAGATCGTCGGCGGGGGTTGGATGAGATTATCGAACGGCTAAACGACCTGTAGGTAGATGTAACCAGCAAGGCAGTGGTGGCTCCCTTGTGGGAGCCGTACCACAATGAGCCGCTCTGCGGCACACCCTCCCTGACCGGGAAGGGTGGGAACGGGGGTTCTGGGTGACGCTTGCGTATGTCCTCGATGGCGGCATGAATGACCGACCAGGGGCCGGTGCCGAACTGTACGAGCTCTTTCCGAGCGTGCAGCGGACCTATGCGCAGATAGCGGACTGGACCGGCATCGAAGTTCAGCGAATTTTCCATGAACAAAGAGAGCCGGGACAGGAGCATCGTCAAGGAGTCGGTGCCATTCGGCAAGCGGCGGCCGTATTCGGAATTGCCGACGTACTCGCCGAAGAGTACGCGATAACGCCGACCGCGGTATGCGGGCTCAGTTTCGGTGCACTTGTCGCCGCAAGCCTCGCCGGAGCGGTGGAACGCCGCGATCTCTTCACCTTGCTGATGCGCTTCAGAGAAGTCCCGCCACCCTCCTCGACGGAATCCCGGCGACAAGCCGTCGCCATGCTGCGTATTCCCTTCGAAACCGATCCCGCGGCCTTCGTGGCGGACGTCGCCGACGTCCACCTCTCCGCCGACCTGGGCCGCGTCGGCGCCGGCAGCGAACGCATGGTGCTGCTCGGCGGCTACCGGGAAGCGCTCGAAGGCTTCGGCGCGACCCTGCCGCCCGGCGCCCTGCACGTCTCCGACGACCACGGAGCGGCCTTCCACTCCCCGCTGCAGCGGCACGTCACGGAGTTCATCGAACCCACGCTGGAGTCCATGACCTTCCGGGACCCACGCGTGCCCGTCCACTCGTGCATGGAGCGCAAGACGCTCACCACGGGCGAGGAGATCCGCGACCTGTTCCGCCGCAACCCGACCGACCCGGTGAGCGTGCCCCACATGGTCGGCGGTCTGGAGGACGCCGACACCGAGCTCGGCCTGGTCCTCGGCCCCGCCGCCTTCGGAACCTTCCAGAACGCCGGCTTCCCCGTGGTCCACGTGGAGTCCCCGGACCACGTCTTCGAGGCGATGACCGCGGTCTACGACTTCGGCATCGAACTGCCCCCCGTGGACGACGCAGTGATGGGAAGCCCCCGATGACGGACATGACCTCCCTCGTCGACGAGTGGCTGGACCAGGACATCGACGCCTGGACACGCCGCGTCGTCCGCCGCCACTTCGACCCCGACACGGGCAGCCCGTACTGGCTCAAGCGCGCCGCCGAACTCGCCGTCGACCCCGCGGACATCACCCGGTACGACGACCTCGCCGCCTTCGGGCCGATGCCGCTCGGCGAACTGCGCACGCTCGACCCGGCCGACCTCGTCCCGCAGGCCGTCCCCCGGCCCCTGGGAGGACGCGTCTGGGACTCCGGCGGCACCACGGGCAGCCCCTGCCGCGTCTTCTACACCGAGCCGATGCTCGTGCAGCGCGCCGCCTGGCGCCGCTGGGTCATCGAACGCGAGGGCTTCGCCCCCGGCCGCTGCTGGCTCCAGGCCACCCCCACCGGCCCCCACCTCATCGGTCAGGGAGCCGTGGACCTGGCGGAGCTCTACGACGGCCGCGTCTACGGCATCGACTTCGACCCCCGCTGGGTCAAGCGGCTGCTGCGCGGCGGCAGACTCAAGGAAGCCCAGGAGTACACCACCCACCTCGTCGAGCAGATGGCCGCCGTGCTGGAGAGCCAGCCCGTGGACTACCTCGTCACCACCCCGGCCCTGCTCCAGGCGTTCATCAAGGCCCGGCCCGAACTGGTGGCCCGGCTGAGCGGGGTACGGCTCAGCGGCACCCACGCCACCCCGGCGATGCGCCGCGCGTTCCACGAGGCGCTCGGCGGCGGACTCGTCGTCGTCACCTACGCCAACACCTTCGGCAACACCGTCGCCCTCCCCGTCGAGAACGACGGCACGCTCATGCCCTACCTGCCCAACTACCCGCAGGTGACGATGTCGGTCGTCGACACGAACGACTGGTCGAAGGTCGTCGCCTACGGCGAACAGGGACAAGTCCGGCTGACCGTCCTGCACGACGACCTCTTCCTGCCGAACATCCTGGAACGCGACCTCGCCGTCCGGTACGACACCGGCGACGCCTGGCCGTGCGACGGCGTCGCCAACGTACGACCCCTCCAGGTCGTACGGTCCGCGCCGGAGGGGATCTACTAGACCGAACGCCGGGGCTTCGCACGGCCGACGCCCGCCCCGCCCCCCGGCCCGCACCGTCCGACACCGAGTGAGCGCCGCGGCCGTGCGCTCCGGGCCCCACTGCCGTGGCCCGGCGCGCCCCGCACCGCCCTCCTCCGTCCGCCGGGACGCGGCGGCACGGCGCACACGCGCGCCGGCGCCCGTGCCCGACGCACTCGCCCACCGGGCGCCGACCCGCGCCCACCGGCCGGCTCCGGACGGGCCGCGGTGCCCCCGACTGCAATCCGACCACCGTCAGCCACCGGAACCGGGAGCGGCATCCTGTCGCGCCCGGCCTCCCACGTCCTGGTTCAGGGAGTCATGTTCATGAAGCGTTCTGAGACCGCCGTCGCACACCCGGCGGACGCTCCGATCGCCGTCGTCGGACTCTCCTGCCGCCTTCCCGGAGCACCCGACCCCACCGCCTTCCGGAACCTGCTGCGCGACGGCGTCGACGCCATCACGGACGTGCCCCGTGAGCGCTGGAACGCCGAGGAACTGGACGACGAGGACACCGACCGGCCCGGCACGGTCCACACCAGGCGCGGCGGCTTCCTGAACCAGGACGACATCGACCACTTCGACGCGGCCTTCTTCGGCATATCGCCCCGCGAAGCGGCCGCCATGGACCCCCAGCAACGCCTCGTACTGGAACTGACCTGGGAGGCCCTGGAGGACGCGGGCATCGTCCCGGACCGCCTCCGCGCCACCGACACCGGCGTCTACATGGGTGTCATCGCCGACGACTACGCCACGCTGCAGCACCGGCGAGGCGTCGACGCCATCGACCGGCACAGCTTCACCGGACTGCACCGCAGCCTCATCGCCAACCGCGTCTCCTACCATCTCGGACTGCGCGGCCCCAGCCTGACCCTCGACGCCGGCCAGGCCTCCTCCCTCGTCGCCGTCCACCTGGCCTGCGACAGCCTGCGCCGCGGCGAGAGCACCGTCGCCGTCGCAGGCGGCGTCAACCTCATACTGGCACCCGAAAGCAGCGTCAGCGTCGCCAAGTTCGGCGGCCTGTCACCCGACGGCGTCAGCTACACCTTCGACGCCCGCGCGAACGGCTACGTACGAGGTGAGGGCGGTGGCGCCGTCGTCCTCAAGCCCCTGTCCGCCGCCCTCGCCGACGGCGACCCCGTGTACTGCGTCATCCGCGGCAGCGCCGTCAACAACGACGGCGGCGGCACCCACCTCACCACCCCCCACCAGGCCGCCCAGGAAGACGTGCTGCGCCGCGCCTACCAGCAGGCCGGCGTGGACCCCTCCCGTGTCCAGTACGTCGAACTCCACGGCACGGGCACGAAGACCGGCGACCCGATCGAGGCCGCGGCCCTCGGCACCGTCCTGGGCAGCGCCCGCCGCACCGGCGCACCGCTGCTGGTCGGCTCCGCCAAGACGAACGTCGGCCACCTGGAGGGTGCCGCGGGCATCGTCGGCTTCATCAAGACGGCCCTCGGCCTCAAACACGGCGAACTCTTCCCCAGCCTCAACTACCGCACCCCGAACCCCGACATCCCGCTGGACACGCTCAACCTGCGCGTCCAGACGGAGACACGGGCCTGGAGCGTCGACCCGGACACGGACGGACCCCGCACCGCGGGAGTCAGCGCCATCAGCGTGGGCGGGACGAACTGCCACGTGGTTCTGGAGCAGGCTCCGGCTGCCGAGGAGGAGCCGGCGACAGAGTCCGCTTCGGGTGTCGCGCCGGTGGTGGTGCCGTGGGTGGTGTCGGGGAAGTCCGAGGCGGCGCTGCGGGCTCAGGCCGGGCGTCTGGCCTCGTTCGTCAGGGGCCGGGCGGACCTGTCGCCGGTGGATGTCGGGCTGTCGTTGGTGACGACTCGGTCGGTGTTCGAGCACCGGGCCGTGGTCCTGGACGGTGCGGACGGGCTTGGGGCGCTGGCCGAGGGGCGTGAGTCCGCGGGTGTGGTGTGGGGGAGTGCGGCCGGTGCTGATGGCCGTGCGGTGTTCGTGTTCCCGGGGCAGGGTTCGCAGTGGGCCGGAATGGCGGCCGAACTGCTGGAGTCCTCGCCTGTCTTCGCGGAGCGGATGGGTGAGTGCGCGGCGGCTCTCGAGCCGTATGTGGACTGGTCGTTGACTGACCTCGTCCGTGACACCGGTGGTGACGCCTGGCTGGGTCAGGTGGATGTGGTGCAGCCGGTGCTGTGGGCCGTCATGGTGTCCCTGGCCGAGGTCTGGCGTTCCCACGGTGTCGAGCCGGCCGCGGTGATCGGTCATTCGCAGGGTGAGATCGCGGCCGCGTGTGTGGCGGGTGCGCTGTCGATCCAGGACGCGGCGAAGGTGGTGGCGCTGCGCAGCAAGGCCATCCGGGCCCTGTCCGGGCGGGGTGGCATGGTCTCCGTCTCCTTGAGCGCCGACGAGGTCGGCGAGCGGCTGTCGGCTTGGGGTGGTCGTCTGTCGGTGGCGGCGGTCAACGGCCCCGCTGTGGTGGTCGTGTCCGGTGACGCGGACGCCCTTGACGAGTTGCTGGCGGCCTGTGAGGCCGAGGGAGTACGGGCTCGTCGCGTGGCCGTGGACTACGCCTCGCACTGTGCGCATGTGGAGGAGATCGAGGACGTTCTCCTACGGGAGTTGGCCGGGATCGCTCCGCAGCCGTCCACCGTGCCGTTCTACTCCACGGTGACTGCAGGGGTCCTGGACACGTCGTCGCTGGACGCGGGTTACTGGTATCGCAATCTGCGTCAGACGGTCCGTTTCGCCGACACGCTGCGTGCCCTCCTGGACGACGGTTTCCGTCTGTTCGTGGAGTCCAGTGCGCACCCGGTGCTGACGATGGGCGTCGAGCAGACCGCCGAGACGCACATCAACACCCCTGTCACGGCAGTGGGTTCACTGCGCCGCGGCGAAGGTGGCCTGGAGCGTTTCCTGACCTCTGCCGCGGAGGCGTTCGTCGGCGGTGCGGCCGTCGACTGGGCGGGAGTGTTCGCGGGTACGGGTGCCCGCCGGGTCGATCTGCCCACCTATGCCTTCCAACGTCGTCGCCACTGGCTGGACGCGGAGCCCGGCCGTGGAAGCGAGTGGGTGGTTGAGCGGGTGGCCGAGCGAGCGACTGAGCCCGTCGAGGCCAGTACGTCACCGCTCAGGCGACGCCTGGCCGCACTGGGTGAGGACGAGCAGGCGGACCTCCTCCTGGAACTCGTTCGCATCCAGGTCGCCACGACACTGGGTTACGAGGGGCCCGACGCGGTAGACGCTGGACGGACCTTCAA
This sequence comes from Streptomyces sp. NPDC127100, assembly GCF_042724095.1. NCBI lineage: Bacteria > Bacillati > Actinomycetota > Actinomycetes > Kitasatosporales > Streptomycetaceae > Streptomyces > Streptomyces sp. NPDC127100. Next base: position 3,555 of record NZ_JBHXFL010000071.1, on the reverse strand, counting down.
GGAGCTGGGCTTCGACTCACTGGGAGCCGTCGAGTTCCGCAACCGGCTGAATGCCACGACCGGCCTGCGGCTGCAGACCACCGCGCTGTTCGACTACCCCACGCCGGCAGTCCTCGCGCGCCGTCTGAAGACACTCTTCCTCGGCGCGGAGCGGCCGAACAGCGCCCCGTCAAGGGCCACCGTGACCCACGACGAACCCATCGCGATCGTGGGAATGGGCTGCCGGTTCCCGGGTGGCGTGCAATCGCCGGAAGACCTGTGGCAGTTGATCACTTCCGACGGCGACGCCATCGGCGAGTTCCCCAGGGACCGTGGCTGGGATCTGTCCGCTCTCTATTCACCGGACCGGGACCGGCCGGGCTCCACGTACGCGCGTGAGGGTGGTTTCCTTCACGACGCCGGCGACTTCGACCCCGGGTTCTTCGGTATCTCGCCGCGTGAGGCGTTGGCCATGGATCCGCAGCAGCGGTTGTTGCTGGAGACGTCCTGGGAGGCTTTCGAGCGGGCCGGTATCGCGCTGAACGGTCACGGGACGCGCGAGACGGGAGTCTTCGTCGGCGCGATGTCTCAGGACTACGGCCCCCGCATGCACGACGCCTCGGACGGCCTCCAGGGGTACCTCCTCACCGGAAGCAGCGTCAGTGCCGCTTCGGGGCGGATCTCCTACACGTTCGGGTTCGAGGGACCTGCGGTGACGGTGGACACGGCGTGTTCGTCGTCGCTGGTGGCGTTGCATCTGGCGGTGCAGTCGCTGCGGCAGGGGGAGTGCTCGTTGGCGTTGGCCGGTGGCGTGACCGTCATGGCGAGTCCCGGCATCTTCGTGGAGTTCGGCCGCCAGCAAGGCATGGCTTCGGACGGCCGGTGCAAGGCGTTCGCCGCGGGCGCGGACGGCACCGGCTGGGCCGAGGGTGCCGGGATGCTGGTGCTGGAGCGGTTGTCGGACGCGCGGCGGAACGGGCACAGGGTGCTGGCCGTGGTGCGGGGTTCGGCTGTCAATCAGGATGGTGCGAGCAATGGTCTGACGGCGCCGAACGGTCCGTCGCAGCAGCGGGTGATCAGGGCAGCGCTGGCCAATGCCGGGTTGTCGGCCGCCGAGGTCGATGCGGTGGAGGCGCACGGCACGGGCACCAAGCTGGGTGACCCGATCGAGGCGCAGGCGCTGCTGGCGACTTATGGCCAGGACCGTCCGGAGGACCGCCCGCTGCGGCTGGGCTCCCTCAAGTCGAACATCGGACACACCCAGGCCGCGGCGGGTGTCGCGGGTGTGATGAAGATGGTGCTGGCGATGCGGCACGGCACGCTGCCCCGCACCCTGCACATCGACGAGCCGTCGACCCACGTGGACTGGTCGTCCGGCGCCGTCGAACTGCTGACGGATGCGATGCCGTGGCCGGAGGGTGAGGAACCTCGTCGGGCGGGTGTGTCGTCGTTCGGCATCAGCGGGACGAACGCGCATGTGGTTCTGGAGCAGGCTCCGGCTGTCGTGGAGGAGCCTGCTGCGGAGTCTTCGCCGGGTGTTTCGCCTGTGGTGGTGCCGTGGGTGGTGTCGGGGAAGTCCGAGGCCGTGTTGCGGGCGCAGGCCGGGCGACTGGCCGAGGCTGTGAGTCAGGCCGAGCTTGCGTCGGTGGATGTGGGTTGGTCGTTGGTGTCGGCGCGGTCGGTGTTCGAGCACCGTGCCGTCGTCCTGGACGGGCTGGCTGGTTTGGGGGTGCTGGCCGAGGGCGGTGAGTCCGCGGGCGTGGTGCGGGGGCAGGTGGTGCCGGGTCGGCTGGCGGTGCTGTTCTCGGGTCAGGGCAGTCAGCGGGTCGGTATGGGCCGGGAGTTGTATGAGGCCTTCCCGGTGTTCGCCGAGGCGTTCGATGAGGTGTGCGCGGGCTTCGACGGTCTGTTGGAGCGGCCGTTGCGTGAGGTGGTCTTCAGCGGAGACAGCTCGGTGTTGGATGCGACGGAGTTCACGCAGTGTGCTCTGTTCGCGGTCGAGGTGGCGTTGTTCCGGTTGGTGTCGTCGTGGGGTGTGCGTCCTGATGTGGTGGGCGGGCATTCCATCGGCGAGCTGGCTGCTGCCCATGTGGCCGGTGTGTGGTCCCTCGAGGATGCGTGTGTGCTGGTGGCGGCGCGTGGCCGGTTGATGCAGGCGTTGCCCGCTGGTGGGGCGATGCTGGCGGTGGAGGCCGAGGAGTCGGTGGTCCGGGCTGCGCTGGCGGACCGTGACGGTGTGGATGTCGCGGCGGTCAACGGCCCCACTGCTGTGGTCGTCTCCGGTGCGGCGACGGAAGTCTCGGAGTTGGAGGAGTTGTGGCGGGGTGAGGGTCGGCGGGTGCGTCGGCTGCGGGTCTCGCATGCGTTCCATTCGCTGTTGATGGAGCCGATGCTGGCCGAGTTCCGCGAGGTTGCCCGGTCGGTGGCCTACGAGGCGCCGAAGCTGGCGGTTCTGTCGAACGTGACGGGTGGGCTGGCGGATGCGGCTGTGGTGTGTGACCCGGAGTACTGGGTGCGGCACGTGAGGGAAGCGGTGCGCTTCGCCGACGGAGTGACACACCTGGCCGAGCAGGGAGTGACGGCTTGCCTGGAGCTGGGTCCGGACGGTGTCCTGTCCGGGATGGGCGCGGAATGCGTGCCGCAGATGCCGTTCACCCCGGTGCTGCGCAAGGACCGTGACGAATCGCAGTCGCTGGTGCGGGCCCTGGCGGAGGTGTTCGTCCGAGGCCATGCGGTGGACTGGGCGGCGTTCCTTGCCCCGTCCCGTCCTCGGCTGGTGGACCTGCCCACCTACGCCTTCCAGCGAGAGCGGTACTGGATCCAGCCCACCAAGCCCCAGTTGAGTGCCTCGCTCGACTCGGAAACCTGGCGTTATCGGGTGGTGTGGTCTCCGGTGGCGGTGGGTTCTGGTGTGTTGTCGGGGGCGTGGCTGGTGGTGGTGCCGGCTGGGTCTGCTGGTGATGCGTGGGTGGGTGAGTGTGTCGCGGGTTTGGCGCGGTGTGGTGCGCGGCCTGTGGTGTTGGAGCTTGGTGGGCGTGAGTGCGGTCGTGATGTGGTGGCCGGGCGGTTGCGTGGGGTGCTGGCTGGTGAGCCGGATGGGTTCGCCGGTGTGGTGTCGTTGCTGGCTTTGGCGTCGGGCCGGGATGCGGAGTTCGGTGCGGTTCCGGTGTCCGTCGCCCTCACGCTGGGGCTGGTGCAGGCCCTGGGTGATGTGGGTGTCGAGGCCCGGTTGTGGTGTGTGACCCGGGGTGCCGTGGCGGTGTCCGCGTCGGAGCAGGTCAGCGAGCTTGATCAGTCGCAGGTGTGGGGTTTGGGCCGGGTGGCTGGTTTGGAGCTGGCTGGTCGGTGGGGTGGTGTGGTTGATCTGCCTGGGGTGGTGGATGCCCGGTTGGCGGGGCGTCTGGCGGGGGTGTTTGCCTCGGGTGAGGGTGAGGTGGCTGTTCGTGCTGCGGGGGTGTTCGGGCGGCGTGTGATCCGTGCCGGTGGTGCGGGTGGTGCTGCTGGTGTTGGTGGTGCTGGTTCTTGGCGGGTGTCGGGGACGGTGCTGGTGACGGGTGGCACGGGTGGTCTGGGTCG
>NZ_JBHXFL010000070.1:0-28102 GCF_042724095.1 Streptomyces sp. NPDC127100 | reverse complement strand
GCCTCCCCCGCCCCCCCCGCCCGCCCCCGGCGCGCCCCCCCGCGGCCCGGCCGCGGGGGGTGGCCCCCGCCGGGGCGGCGGGGCCGGGGGGGCCGCGGGGGGGCGGGGCCCGCAGCCCGGGGCCGGCCGCCCGGCGGACGGGGTGTCAGGCGGCGGAGTGCGCCGCGCCGGCCGCGGTCACGGGACGGGCGCGGTACTCGTCCACGACATGGCCGCACGGGGCGACGGGCTGCTGCCGCGCGCGTGCCACGACGTGCCGGACGAGGGCGTGCACGCGGTACTGGTACTGCTCCTGACGGAGCGTCTGCACCAGTGAGGTGTCGACCAGTTCGGCCAGTCGGTGGGCCACCTGGGTGGCCGGTCCGGTGCCGCCTCGGCGGCCGGCGAGGACGTCGTCCAGCGCGAACGGGTCCGGCAGCGCGACCAGGTCGTGCAGCAGGTCCCGGTGCGGCGCGGGCAGCAGGTCGTAGCTCCAGCGGACGCTGTCGGACAGGGTGCGGTGGGCGCTCAGCGCACCCGCGTCGACCTGGTCGAGCAACTGGAACAGCGTCTCCTCCCGCAGCAGCGAGCCGAGCGGCAGGGACCGCAGGCGCTGGGCGGCGATCTCGATGGCCAGCGGCACCCCGTCCAGCAGCCGGCACAGCGTGGTGACCTGCGCCATGTGCGGGGCGAGGTCCAGCGTCGGCAGGGTGGAGCGCACCCGGCGCAGCAGCAGTTCCACCGCGCTCGGCACTCCCCCGTCGCGGTCCCCGGGGCCGTCCACCCGCAGCGGTTCGACCTCCCAGCTCTCGGCGGCCCCGGCGGCCAGGGCCCGGCGCGAGGTGACGAGCAGATGCAGTCCGGGGTTGTCGTCCAGGAGCCGGCGGGCGAGGCGGGCGGTCTGCCGGACGACGCGTTCGGCCCCGTCCAGGACGAGGAGCCGGCGCGCGGAACCCCCGGGCGTGCCGGTCAGGCCCTCGGTGAGACGCACCAGTTCGGCGTGGGCGCGCACCGGCTCGAGGTGTTCCGGCGTGCAGTCGCGCAGCTCGGCGACGGCGACGCCGTCCGGGAAGAGCGGGCGCAGCCGGTACGCCGCCGCCAGGGCGAGCCGGGTCTTGCCCACGCCGCCGGGTCCGGTGAGGACGATCAGCCTGCTGCGCTGCGCGGAGGCCAGGACGTGCCGCATGTCGGCCTCGCGGCCCACCATCGGATCGCCCAGGGGCCGGGGCCCGTGCCAGGGCGCGGACTCCGTCCGCTCCTGATCGTGCCGGGACCGCTGCGCCGGAATGAGCGACCAGTCGCCGGATCCCCAGACCGTCGGCCCCGCGGGTGCCGCGGGAGCGCCGCCGAGGGCGTTGAGCAGCAGCTCGACGGAGCTCCGGCGGGGATTGGTGTTGGAGCCGGTCTCCAGGTTCCGGATGGTGCGGACACTCACACCGGAACGCTCCGCGAGCTCTTCCTGTGTCCAGCCGGAAACCCGTCGCTGATTCAACAGAAATTCACGTAGCTGATGTACGTCCATTCTCCCGAAGGGAACAAACTCGGCGCGAATCACCATTGACAGAATCCCCCTTGTAAACCAAACTCGCGCGACCTCCCGCAGCCGTCCGGCGAACATCACCCACGACGGCGGGCCGCATCCCTTTCCGGCCACCGGGCAGGTCAGGGCGGTTGGCCAGGTCCCCGCAAAGTCAACTGCGACACATTCATGTTTTGGCCAAGACCGGACCCTACTCGACCAAAACAACGAGCGGGAGTTCCCCCTCCGACAGGAAAGCGTCATGTGGCCGCTTGCTGCCAACCGCTACCGGGCGAAACACCGGCCGACAGCGGTCCGGACCAATCCGCGGCCGTCAGGCTGACGACCGTCACGAAATAACCGGAACGCACTGCCCAGCGCCCCTCGAACCCGTGCCGGCCCTCCGGCGCCGTGCCCCGGAACCAGCCATTCGCGATCAAGCGCACCGCGAAGTCGCGGATACCCCAGCGTCGGCCGAGCCATGGCGAAAATGCTTTGTACGACGCCTCCTTGGCGCAGAACGCCAGCCGGTCCGCCGCCGCCCCGAGGGTGGCGCACAGCGCGTCGGCCGACTCCCGCTCGGTCGCCGTCAGGAGACGCGCGGCGACGACGCTCGGCAGGGGCGCGACCGGTTCGGCGTCGATCCCGAGCGCGGCGTACGCGGCGGCCGGGGCCACGACCGCCGCCCGGTAACCGGGGCAGTGGGTCAGACTGCCGACCGCCGCGCGCGGCCACCGCGGGGCACCCGACACATCCGGAAGGAGTGGTTCCGGCGAGATGCCCAGCCGGGTCAGCGCCCGGTGCGCGCAGCACCGCGTCGTGGCGAACTCCCGCCTGCGCCCCTCCGACAGGTCCCGTACCAGGGCCCGTTCGGCCGGAAACAGACAGCCCTCACCCCCGTGTCCCGCGTCGCCGTACACCTCGCACAGTTCGGCGCCCTCGGGAACCAAGCGATCGACCACCGCGTTCCTCCGCAGGAAAGATCGTCTGTTCGTACGATCGGCGCCGAAGATACTCCCTCACGTATGTGTACGGCGTGTAAAGATGACGGGCGGCCTGAGGAGTGCCGGATGACGGGGACACGGGGGTGTGACTCCATGCTGCAGAGGTTAGGGCTCGATCGACTCACCTATACGGTGTACAAGCAGCTCATCGCGGGGCGGTACCGGGAGGCGGACGAACTGGCCGCCCACCTGGGCGTCCCGGCCGCCGACGTGCGCGCGGCGCTGGGGCGGCTGACGCAGCTGGACCTGCTCCGGCCGTCCGGCGAGGACCTCGGTGAACTGGCGGATCCCCGCCTCGCCCTCAGGGCCCTGCTGCTGCGTCAGATGTCCGGGATCGAGGAGCGGCTGCGGGAGTTCGAGGAGGACCGGGCCGCCGTCACGACCCTCATCGACCGGTACGCGGAGGCGCGGCCGGGCGGCCGGGAGCCCGGTTTCGAGTGCCTCGTGGGCCGGGCGGCCGTCGTCGACCGGCTGCACGAGCTGTCCTGCTCGGCGGACACCGAATGGCTGGCCTTCCTGCCCGACGGTCCCGCGCCGACGAGCTGGCTGGAACCCGCGCAGGAGCTGCACCGCAAGGTCATGGCGCGGGGTGTGGCGAACCGCGTGGTCACCACGGACAGCATCCGCGGCGACACCCGCCTCGCCCTGCGCGCCGCCTGGGAGGACGAACCGAACTGCAGGGTGCGCACCGTCCCGTCGCTGCCGGTGCACCTGCTCCTCGTCGACCGCTCCCTGGCGCTGCTGCCGTCCGATCCGCGCGACCCGTGGCACAAGGTCGTCCAAATCAGCATGCCGGGGGCGGTCGAGGCGGTGAACTCGCTGTTCGAGCGGGCCTGGGAGAACGCGGTACCGCTCGGCTCCAGCGGGCCGGGGCTCGACGAGCACGGGCTCAGCCCGCGCGAGAAGGAGCTGCTGCGCCTGATGGCACGCGGCCTCAACGACGAGGCGATCCGCCGGCGTCTCGGCGTCTCGCTGCGCACCGTGCGCAGGATCGTGGCCGAACTGTGCGCACGGCTGGGGGCGGCCAGCAGGTTCGAGGCGGGGTACCAGGCGGCCAAACGCGGCTGGATCTGAGATCCGCCGAACCGCGCCCCGGGCGGCGGGCACCGGCGGCACCGGCGGCAACATTTCCTCCCCCGGAGTTGCCGGTGCACTGCCTGGCCCGGCGGGTGGCGCGTCGACCAGCATGCTGACCGGGATCCGCGGCACCGGCCCGGACCAGCTGACGTACGAACGGACGGGGGACGGACGACGATGGTGCGGTCACGTCCGGAGGACACCGGTAAGCCACCTTCGCTGTGGCGCGACCGCGACTACGCCGTCTGGTGGTCCGGCGAGGGCCTGTCGGCGCTGGGCAACAGCGTCTCGACGCTGGCCTTCCCGCTGCTCATGCTGCACGCGACCGGCTCGGCGGCCCAGGCGGGCACCATCACGGTGCTGCACATGCTGGGCCGGCTCGGCACGCTGGTGATCGGCGGCGCGCTGTCGGACCGGGTGTCCCGGCGGCTTCTGCTGGGCCTGGCCGCGCTGGTCGAGGCGCTGTCGATGGGTGCCGTCGCCTGGCTGGTGTACCAGGGCGATCCCTCGGTCCTCGGACTCGACGCGCTGGCGCTGGTCAGCGGACTCGCGGCCGGCCTGCGGTCCGGCGTGACCTCGCCGGTGCTGCGCCGGATCGTGCCCAAGGAGCGGATCGCCGACGCCACGGCGCAGGGCATGGGCCGCGACATGCTGGCCCAGCTCCTCGGCGCCCCGCTGGGCGGCCTGCTGTACTCCATGGCGCGCTGGGTGCCGTTCCTGTTCGACGCCATCTCCTTCCTGTTCATCACCCTCAGCTCGTTCCTGATCCGCCGGCCGCTCGGGCCGGACCGGCGGGACGACGGGGAGCGGCGCCCGGGTCTGGTCGCGGACGTCAAGGACGGGCTGCGCATGATCCGGCGCAGCGACTACCTGGTGTTCACGCTCGCCTGGGGCGCCGTGCTCAACGCGGTGGCGCAGGGCTTCACCCTGCTCTTCGTGGTCATGGTGCAGCACCGGGGCGGCGGACCGACCACCATCGGCGCGGTGACCTCCCTGGCGGTCACCGGTGGCGTGATCGGCGCCGTGCTGGGCCCGTGGCTGATGCGGCGGATCGGCGCGCGCCGGGTGCTGCTGCTGTCCGCCTGGCTGTTCACGGCCTCCTTCGCCGCGGTCGCGCTCGCGCCCCGGCCGTGGCAGATCGGCCTGGTGATGATGATCGGCATGACCAGCATGATCCCGATGAACGTCGTCACCGAGTCCTACGAGGTCAGGCTGGTCCCCGACGCGTATCTGGGACGGGTCGCCGCCACGGGCCAGTTCGGCTTCCAGGCCGTCCAGTGGACCGGGCCGCTGGTGGCCGGTGTGCTCGCCGACGCGATGGGCGTGGAGTCGGCCGTGCTGGTCCTGGCCGCCGCCATGGCCGTCCTGGCCCTCACCCTGCACCTGGCCCGGCGCCGCCTCGCCCTGCTGGACGTGCCGCTGGAGGCGGTCGAGGAGCTTCCGTCCCTCGACGCGGCCCCCGGCGCGACCGCGGCGGACGACGCCGTCCTGATCCGAACGTCGAAGGACCCGACGGGCTGATCCGCCCGGACGGCAGGGAGGGAACCACGCATGGGCACGTCATCGGAGTTGGGCATCGTCGCCGTGGGCATGGCCTTCGGGGAGCCGCGCGGTGTGTCGGCGACGGCGGCCGACTACGTTCCCGATCCGGAGGCGGTCGCCGCCCTCGGCTACGAGACCTACCACCGCGTCGCTCCCGGCGTCACCGCCGTCGACCTGGCCGCCGAGGCGGCGCGGGAGGCCCTGGAGAACGCCGACGTCACCGTCGCGGACCTCGACCTGATCGCCGTCGGCCACTCCGACGTGCCGGACTACCTGGGCTGGGACCCCTCGGCGGCCGTGGCGCGGGCCCTGGGCGCGCACGGCACGCCCAGCGTGCTGTTCACCCAGGCGTGCGCGGCGTGGTCGCCCGCGCTGGACCACGCCGCCGGAGCGATGGCCCTCTCCCCCGGCGTCGAGACGGTGCTGGTGGTCCTGGTCAACGTGATGAGCGAGGCGCACGGCAACCGGATGGACTTCAACGGCTGCGTCGCCAGCGACGGGGCCGTCGCGGCCGTCGTCCGCCGCGGGCACCCGCGGCTGCGCCGGCTGTCCTCGGCGCAGTTCACCAACCCCGAGTACGCGGACCTGTTCCGCATCGAGTTCGGCGGGGCGGCCGTGCCGCTGCCGCCGCCGGGGCGCGGTCTGAAGGACGTCAGCCCGATGGCCTCCGTCTACCGGCACTTCGACCGGGACCCGGAGCGCTTCCAGGCGTTCATGAAGGAGATCACCACGCGGCTCGCGGACGTCGTCGACGAGGCCCTGTCCCGCGCGGGACGGGACCGGTCCGAAGTGGCCCGGCTGATCCACATCAACGACAACCAGCAGACGTTCCGGGCGGTGTCCGACGCCGTCGGCATCCCCCTCGACCGCACCAACGCCGAACTGGCCCGATCCCTGGGCCACATGGGCGCCGCCGACCAGCTGGTCTGCCTGTGGCGGCACATCGAGTCCGGTGAACTGGCCCTCGGGGACCTGGTGGTCCTCACGGGCGTCGCGTCCCCGGGGATGCACTGGTTCTGCACGGTCGTCGAAGTGTGAGGCGGCGCGCCCAGCACGCCAACACCTGTGAAAGGACGTACCGACCATGGCCGCCGATCCCCGCAGCGCGCCGGTGATGCCTCCCGCTCCCTCCGAGGACGACATCGCCGGCTTCGTCGTGGAGCGTTTCCTGCCCGGCCTCGAAGCCGCCGATCTGGACCCGGAGTACGACCTCCTCGCCACGGCGGTGATCGACAGCCTCGCGGTCCTGCACATCGCGGCCTGGCTGGCGGACGAGCACGGCGTCGAGCTGCCGGACGAGGAGCTCGTCGCGCGCAACTTCCGCACCGTGCGGGCCATCCGGGCCACGGCCGGGCGGGCGGCGGCCGGCACGGGGCTCTCGTGAGCGCCCCCCTGCCCCTGGCCGCGGCGTTCACCGCCCGGGCCGCCGAGCGGCCGTCCGCACCCGCGCTCGTCTGGGAAGGCCGCGCGATCGGCTACGGCGAGCTGTACGCCATGGCCTGCCGGGCCCGCGCCCGGGTGGAGGCCGCCGCGCCGCGTCCCGGACGCCCGGTGGGCCTGCGCGTGCGCAAGTCGCCGGAGTCGGTGGCCCTCGTCCTGGGCTGTCTGATGGCGGGCCGCAGCTTCCTGCTGCCCTCCCACGAACTGCCCGACCTGCCGCTGAAGGAGCTGTACGCGCAGGCCGGTTGCTCCGTGGTGCTCGGTACGGCCGACGGTCCGCTGGTGGACGTCGTGGTGGACCCGTGCGCCGCCGCTCCGGACGACGGCGCCGGGGAGCCGCGCCAGCCCGTCCCGGTCGCCGACGGCGACACCGGTTTCCTGCTGACCACGTCCGGTTCGACGGGCCTGCCGAAGATCGTGCCGCTCTCGCAGGGGGCGGTGGCCCGGTTCACCGCGTGGGCGGCGGACGCCTTCCCCCTCGGTCCGGGCTCCACGGTCCTCAACTACGCGCCGCTCAACTTCGACCTGTGCCTGCTGGACGTGTGGAGCACCCTCGCGCACGGCGGCACCGTGGTGCTGGCCGACCCGGAGCGGGGCACCTCGGCGCGCTATCTGCACGACCTGGTCGCCGGTCACCGCGTGACGCTGATCCAGGGCGTGCCGCTGCTGTTCGAGCTGCTCGCCCGGGCCGCGGCCGAGGCCGGCCCGCTGACCACCCCGGAGCACCTGGTCTTCGCGGGCGAGGCGATGCCGGCCCGGGTGCTGGCGGGTCTGCCTCCGGCGTTCCCGCACGCCCGCTGGTTCAACAACTACGGCTGCACCGAGACGAACAACAGCTTCCTCCACGAGGTGGACCGTTCCGTGCCGGTCGCCGCGCCGCTGCCGATCGGCCGTCCGCTGCCCGGCGTGCGCTGGCTGATCGCCGGGGACGACGGCCGCGCCCTGACCGGACCCGGCCAGGGCGAACTGCTCGTCAGCACGCCCTTCCAGAGCGAGGGTTACGTCAACGTGCCCGCCGGCGGGAAGTTCGCCCCCCACCCCGACGGGGAGCCCGGGGTGGTGTACTACCGCAGCGGCGACGTGGCCCGGCGGCACGAGGACGGCTCGCTCAGCGTGCTCGGGCGGACCGACTACATGGTCAAGGTGCGCGGCACCCAGGTCAGCACCCAGCACGTCGAGAGCATCCTGCTGGAGCACCCGGCGGTCGCCGAGGCGGCCGTCGTCGCGCTGCCCGACCCGGTCGCCGGCCACCGTCTGCACGCGCGCGTGCGGCCGGAGACGACCGGCTCCGTGGGGGTGCTGGCGCTGCGTCAGTACTGTGCGGAGCGGGCGGTGCGGGCGGCGGTGCCGAGCGTGTTCGAGATGGTGTCCGAGCCGTTGCCGAGGACGTCCACGGGCAAGGTCGACCGCAACCGGATCAGGGACTCGCTGGGCACGTCCTGACGCGAGCACGAATAGAAGGGGGGCTGCCCGGTCGTGACCGGGCAGCCCCCCTTTCCGTGTCGTCCCTCCGGGTCAGCGCAGCGCCGCGCGGAAGGCCTTGTAGACCGAGGTGAGGCCGATGGCGAGCACGATGGCCGCCGCCCCGCTGTAGGCCGACTCCTGCGACTCCCAGAGGGTCTCGGCGTCGGCGAGGAAGTCGGGGTTGAACAGCTCCTGCCGGTACAGCACCCAGGCCAGCGGCAGCGTGAACGCCGCGTGGGCGAGCGCGTACCAGCCGGCCAGCCGGACGTTCCAGCCCCGCCCGGCCACCCGGGCGACCCCGACCACCGCGAGACCGGCGAGACCGGCGAGAACCGGCCAGATCCAGCCCGACCACAGGTCCGGGTCCAGCACCTCCAGGTGGGCGCCGCCGTCCGCCCGGTACGGCTCGGCGGTGTGCTGCCAGACGATCAGCGCGAACAGCAGCACGTCCCAGGCCACCGCGGCCAACGCCGCGAACCCGCCCCGGTCGTCCCGCGGGGCGTCGGGCAGCTCGTCCGGCGTCCAGCGGTCGCCCGTGGTGCCGCGGCGGTGCCGGATCCGCTCGTTCACGGCGAACACCACCGTGACCGCGGCGACCAGCTGGGCACCGACACCGAGCAGCGTGCCGGCGCCGACGCGCAGGGCCGCGCCGACACCGCCGCCGTCGGCCACCTCCAGCAGCGCGAGGCCGAGGGCGAGGGCCGGCAGCACGGTGGCCAGCAGGGTGCCCAGCACCCGCATGTAGGCGGGATACAGGTCCGGGCCTATCAGGGCCAGCGGCCGCTCGGTGCACCGGGCCGCGTACCGGACCGGGTCCCCCAGTTCGCTGAGCACCTCCCGCTCGGCCGCCGCGAGGTCGTCCTCGCCCCGGCCGTCGATGGTGTCGGCGATGGTGGCGCGGAGCTCCTGGGCCATGTCGTCGCGCTGGTCCGCCGGAAGCCGCCGGACGACCTCGTGGACATAGCGCTCGGTGAGCACCCCCGTACTCATTCGTTCTCCTTGGTGAGTCGTGAGATCGAAGCGACGAGATCCCGCCATTCGCGTACCAGGCCCTCGCGGACGCGGGCCCCGTCGGGACTGACGCGGTAGAACTTGCGCGGCCGGGACTCGTCGGTGTTCCACTCGCTCGTCAGCAGCCCCTGTTTCTCCAGGCGCCTCAGCAGCGGGTACAGCGTGTTGCCGTCGACGGTGACCCCCGCGTCGTCGAGCGTCTCCAGAAGCGCATAGCCGTACTGCGGTTCACGGAGCAGCGCCAGACAGGCGAGCACCACCGTCCCGCGGCGCAGTTCCTGCGCCTGGCTCAGGGTCAATTCTTCTACGGACACGACTCACACGATACTGTGCGCCGCACACTAATGTCACCCCCCGAAGGGTGTGTATCGACAAGGCTCCGTCGCGGCGGCACGCGGAAACGCCGCGTCCCCCGGGAGCACGGGCTCCCGGGGGACGCGGTGGGGGGAAGGAACTACCAGGTGAAGGCCGCCGACTGGTTGCCGGTGGCGGTGCAGTAGGAGGTGAAGCTGCCGCCGGCGTCGTTCACGGTGAACTTCATGGACCAGTTGGACGCGCTGGGCGCGCCCGTACGGACGGCCGAGTCGGTGGTGTCACCGGCGGCCAGGGACCCGGTGGCCAGCGGGAGCGGGCCGAAGGTGAGCGGGTCGCCCGTGTTCGCGGCCTCGTGCACGGTGCCGGAGAACTGCACCTCGCTCGTCGCGCCACCGGACGTCTTGTTCAGCTTCAGCGTCGTGGTCACGGTGTCGGCGTCGAGCGCGAACTGCGTGCGGATGTCGGTCGAGTCGATCCGGATCGTCTTGCCGCTGCCGGAGTCGGCCGCGGTGAGCGTGACGGTGCCGCCACCCGCGAACCCGCAGTCGTACGAGGCGGTCGCCGTCGCCGGAGCGACGGCGACGGCCGAACCGGCCAGCGCCAGGGTCGTCGCGAGCGCGCCGGAGGCGGCGATCGCGGTCAGGGTGAAGCGTCGCGTCGAGAAGCCGTGCATGGGGGTGTGCTCCTTCGTGGCAGGTGCCGTATTCCTGACAGAACTGGGATGTGGGAGCCGGGCCCGGCGTCACGACATCAGTACAGACGGTGATCCTCTGCTGGTGGTTGGTGATCTCTTGGCGTGCGCCGCTGAGCTGCGCGGAACGGCCCCCGCCACACCGGCGGTCGCCGGGCGCTCCAGTGTTCGCATAGGCCGGGTATGGCACGTCCGGGCAGGGTGGGCGGATTCTTCTCACGGGGGAACGCCCGTGGACCCGACAGGAGCAGCCGTGTCCGAACCGCAGACCGCCGCCGGCGCCGAGTGGTGCGTCGTGCTCAACGGCGAGGAGCAGTACTCGCTCTGGTGGACCGGCCGCGAGCTGCCCGCCGGGTGGCGTGCCGAGGGGACCAGGGGGACGCGGGAGCGGTGCCTGGCCCGGGTGGAGGAGGTGTGGGCCGATCCGCTGCGCCGTCCCGCGGCGGACGGGGCAGGCGCGGCCGGTGACTGCGTGACGGAGACCGTAGGACGTCAGGCACGCCGGACGCCCGGGGCGGCGGCCGTGGGGGGCGAGGGCTTCACGCTGTCCTTCGGCGGACTCGACGCGGCGTCGAACCGCTGGGCCCGGTACCTGCGGTCGCTGGGGGTGGGACGCGGCGCGCTGGTGGGGGTGCTGCTCGGGCGGGGTGCCGAACTGCACGCGGTGACGCTGGGCGTGTGGAAGGCGGGGGCCGGATGCCTGCCGCTGGACCCGGAGTTCCCGGCGGCCCGGCTGCGCGCGCTGCTCGCCGCCACGGGGACGCGGTTCCTCGTCACCGAAGTGGCCCACGGACCGGACGGGTTCGAGGGCCGGGTCCGGTACGTGGACGATCCCGAGGTCCGCGGCGCGCTCGCCCGGCAGCCGGGCGGGCCGTTCGGCGGGGCGCCGGATCCGGAGGACGTGGCCTACGTGACGCAGGTGCCCGCGGCGGCCGGGCGACCGCTCGCCGTGGCGGTCACGCACCGGGGACTGGCCCACCATGTGACGGCGGCGGCACGGGAGCTGGCCGGCGGCGGGGACGGCGGTACGGCGGTGTTCTCGTCGGTCGCCTCCGAGCGGGCGGCGACGGGCCTGTGGGCTCCGCTGTGCGCGGGCCGGCGGGTGCTGCTCGCGCCCCAGGACCTGGATCTGGCGGGGCTGGGCGAGTGGCTCGCGGCGGCCGCACCGTTCGCGTTCCTGATGGCGGCGCCCGGCCACCTGGAGCTGCTCGCGCGGCAGTTGGGGGACGCCGGGACCGCCGCGCTGGCCGGTTCGTTCGTGCTCACGGACGGGGCGCGGGGGCCCGCGGCGGAGCGGCTCGCCGGGCTGCTCGGTCCGGGCCGGCTGCGCACCGCGTACGGGACGGCCGAGACGTCGTACGGCGGCCTCTCGCTGCCCGTGCGGTCCGGCGCGGACGCGCGGCTGCGGGTGCTCGACGGCGCCTGCCTGCCGGTGCCGGACGGCACGGTGGGCGAGCTGTACGTGGCCGGGCCGGGCGTCGCCCGGGGTTACGCGGGCCGGGCCGCGCTGACGGCGCTGCGGTTCGTCCCGGACCCCTTCGGCCCCGCGGGGACGCGGATGCACCGCACCGGACAGCTCGCGCGCCGGACGGCGGCGGGCGAGGTGCGGCTGCTGGGCCGCACCGACCGGCAGGTGTGGGTGCGCGGCCACCGGGCCGACCCGGCGGAGACCGAGGAGGCGCTCCACGACCATCCGAGCGTCGGCGAGGCCGTCGTCCTCGGCGTGCGGGCGGCGCCGGGCGACGTCCGCCTGGCCGCCTACGTGGTGCCCCGCCCCGGCGCGCAGGAGCTCGACGCGGCGGCGCTGGCGGCCCATTGCCGGCGGCGGCTGCCCGGGCATCTGGTCCCCGCGAGCCTCACCCTCCTGGACGAGGTGCCGCGCGACGCCGACGGGCGGGTGGAGCGGGCGGCGCTGCCCGGGGCGGGCGGTTCCGGCGGCCGGCCCGCGCCGGGACGGCGCACGTTCCTCGGCGGGAGCAGCCTCGCGGAGCTGCTCGCGGAGCACCGGGTGCCGGGCGCCTGCGTCGCCGTACTGGAGGGCGGCGGCCTGGTGGCGGTCGAGGCCGCGGGCACCGACGGCGCGGGCCGGCCGGTCACCCCGCGCACCGCCTTCCCGGTGGGGACGCTGAGCCGGCACGTCGCGGCGCTGGGCGCGCTGCGCCTGGTGGAGGAGGGACTGCTCGCCCTGGACGCCGAGGTCGGCCGCGGCGGCGGCACGCCGGTCACCCTGGCGGGTCTGCTGGGCGGCGCCGAGGACGGTGCCGCGCTGCTGCCCGCGCTGCTGGAGGACGTCACGGGCGAGGAGTTCGGGCCGCTGATGCGGCGCCTGGTGCTCGGGCCGCTCCGGCTGGACGACAGCCGCTTCGGCGGCCCCCCGGCCCGCGCCGGCGGCAGGAGCGGCGCCGCGGTGGCCCGCACCGGCCACGACGCCGACGGCCGCGCGCTCGACGGCCCGCGGGCCGCGGATCCGGCCGAGCTGTGGACCACCGCCGCCGATCTCGCCGAGGTGGCGCTGGAGCTCCGGCGCTCCCTGCTCGGCGCCCCCCTCGCCCTGCTCGGCCGGGACCTCGCGGCCCGGCTGCCGTACCCGGGCCCGGACGGCCGCCACGGCCCGGCCGCGACCGCCCCCGGTACCGGCCCGGTGCTCCGGCACGAGGCGGCCCTGCCGGGCCACTACGCCGGGTCGGTGCTCCGTCCGCACGACGGCCAGGGCCTCGTGGTGCTGGCCAACGGCCGGGCCGGCGACCGGGTCGCCGGGGAGATCGAAGCCCGGCTGCGGGACGCGCGCCGGAAGGCCGGACCGGCGCCGGAAGGCCGGTGACGGAACGTGGCGGGAGCGGCAGGATCCGCAGGAGGGCGACGAAGTGACGTACACGCAGCGTGAGTTGTCGTAGAACTCTGTTGTCAGGACCGGTACCAGTCCACACAATGTCTGCGCAATGTCTTCGCGGGGGGCGGGACGTGCAGGGTCCTGGAAGGAGGCGGTGTGGCGCCTCGTCTGTCGTTCCAGGTGCTCGGCCCGCTCAAGGTGAGTGTGGACGGACGGCCGCTGCTGCTGCGCAGCGCACGGCAGCGCACGGTCCTGGCCGTGCTGCTCCTCACCCCGGGCCGTGCCGTCTCCGTGGACGCGCTGGCGGACGCCGTCTGGCACAGCGATCCGCCCGTCACGGCACGCAACCAGATCGCCATCTGCGTCTCCGCGCTGCGCAAGACGTTCCGCGACGAGGCGGGCGTCGACGGCCTCATCGAGACGCTGCTGCCCGGCTACGTGCTGCACCGGGCCGGCCACTACGTCGACGTGGCCGACCTGGACGAGACGGCCGCGGCCGCCCGCGCCGCCGTCGACGCCGGGGAGCTGGGCGAGGCCGCGGCCCGCTTCGAGGACGCCCTCGCCCTGTGGTCGGGGCCGGTCCTCGACGGCATGGACGGCAGCGCGCTGAACGGCACGGTCGACCGGATCTCCGAGCTGCGGACCAACCTGACCGAGGAGTACGCCGCCGTCCGGCTCCAGCAGGGCCGCTACCGGTCGGTGGTGGAGTGCCTGGCCCCGGTCGTCGCGGAGAACCCGCTGCGCGAGCACGCCCGTGCCCTCCTCATGCAGGCGTACCACCTGTCCGGCCGCCGGTCCGAGGCGCTGGACTGCTACCGCGAGGGACGGCGCGTCCTCGTCGCGGAGCTGGGGGTCGAACCGGGCGCCGGCCTGCGGGAGCTGCACCGCACGGTGCTGGAGGGCGAGGGGCGGGCCCCGGCCCGGACCGCCGCCCCGCCGGAGACCGCCGCTGCGGACGCCCCCGCGGGCCCCGCTGCCGCTCCCGTGCCGGTGCCGGTGCCCCGTCAGCTTCCCCTGGCGCCCGAGCCGTTCGTGGGCCGGGAGTACGAACTCGCGTCGCTGGAGGGGCTCGTACCGGCGGGGTTCGGGCACGCCGGCGCCGCGACGGTCCGGGTCGCGGCGGTGTGCGGCCCCGCCGGCGCCGGGAAGAGCGCGCTCGCCCTGCACTGGGCCGACCGGGTCGCGGGGCGCTTCCCGGACGGCCAGCTCTACCTGGACCTCCAGGGCGGGCACGGCGGCCCCGGCACGTCCGAGGCGGCCCTGGAACGGGCGCTGCGCGCGCTCGGCGTGCCCGGCGCCTCGATCCCCGGGGACCTGGAGGACCGGGCCGCGCTCTACCGCAGCACCCTCGACGGCAGACGGCTGCTCGTCGTCCTGGACGACGCCCGCTCCGTGGACCAGATCCGTCCGCTGCTGCCGGGCCGCGGTCCCGCCCGGGTCCTGGTCACCAGCCGGGACCCGCTGAACGAGCTCACCGGGACGCTGGCCGTGGCCCGCGTGGAGCTGGGCGCCATGAGCCCGGCCGAGTCCCTGGACCTGCTCGCCGCCACCGTCGGCGAGGACCGGGTGTCGGCCGAACCGGCCGCGGCGCGGAGGGTGGTGGACCTGTGCGACCGGCTGCCGCTGGCCCTGCGGGTCGTCGCGACCCGGCTGCTGTCCGACCACCGGTGGTCGCTGCGCCAGATGGCGGCGCGGATGGAGGACCGGCGCGAGCGCGTCAGCGTGCTCAGCCCGGGCGAGAGCGGCGTGCGCTCCGGTGTCTGGCTCGGCTACCGGGCGCTGTCGGTGCAGGCCGCGCGGCTCTACCGGCAGTTGAGCATGCTGGACGTGCCCGACTTCCCCGCCTGGATCGGGGTCCCCGTCCTCGGCGTCGCCCCGGAGGCGTCCGAGGAACTGCTCCACCAGCTCGTCGGCGCCCAGCTCCTGGAGATCCGTCCGGCGCCGGGCGGCGGGCCCCGCTTCCGCTTCCAGGAGCTGCTGCGCCGGTTCGCCCGGGAGCGGTGCCTGGCCGAGGACAGCGCGCAGGAGCGCGAGCAGACCCTGGAACGGGTCCTGACCGCCGTGCTCACGCTGGTGCACGCGGCCCAGGAGCAGCTCTACGGGAAGGGCGAGGCCCCGCACGGCGGCCCGGCGCACACCGAGCCGGTGCCGGACGAGACGGTGAGCGAGCTCGTCGCCGACCCCATCGAGTGGTTCGAGGACGAGCGGGAGGCCCTCGGTGCCCTGGTGGCGCAGGCGGTGCGCGACGGGCAGGCGGAACGCGCCTGGCTCCTCGCGGTGGGGACCGTGCCGTTCTACGAGACCCGCAACTACCTGGAGGACTGGCGGCGCACGGCCGAGTGCGCCCTGGAGGGCGCCCGGAACGCCGGCGACACCCGCGGGGCCGGCACCATGCTCCGTTCCCTGGGGACGCTCGCCATCTACCGGCGCCGCTACGGGGAGGCGCGGGAGCGGCTGCTCACCGCCCTGACCCAGCTCGAGCGGAGCGACGACACCCAGGGCCGGGCCATCGTGCGGCGCAACCTCGCGGTGTGCGCCCGCTTCTCCGGCGACCTCGCCGAGGCGGCCCGCCACTGCGAGGACTCCCTGGTGCTGTTCCGGCGGGCCGGGGACAACTCGGGGCTCTCCCACGCGCTGGGACTGCTCGCCCAGATCGAGATCGAGCAGGGCAACCCCGAGCGCGGCGTGGAGCTGAGCAATCAGGCCATCGAGGTCAGCTACGAGGCGGGGTCGCTGCGCAGCCGCACCCAGAACCTCTACCGGCTCGCCGAGGCGCTGCTGAGCGCCGGCCGGTCGGCGCAGGCGGAGCGGATCTGCCACGACGTGGTGGGCCTCACCCGCGGGCAGGGCGACCGGCTCGGCGAGGCCCACGGCCTGTGTGCCCTCGGCGAGGCGCAGTGGCGGCAGGACGAGCCGCACAAGGCCCGCGCCAGCCTGCTGCGGGCGCTGCGCCTCGCCGAGGAGGTGTGCGACCGGTTCCTGCAGGCCAGGATCGTCACCCACCTCGCCTGCGCCGAGGCGATCCGCGGCGACGGGCGTGCCCGCGAGCCCCTGGACTGGGCCCAGGAGGAGTTCCGTACGCTCAACGCGCCGACGTGGGAGCGGCGCGCCGGCCGGTTGCGGGAGGTCCTGGACTCTCCCGACACGCTCCGTCCGATCGAGGGATCGGTGCTGGCCTGTCTGCTGGCCGACCGCTGATCCGCGCGGTCCGCCGCCCCCGCTCCGCGTCGCGCGGACGCGTCACGTCCAGGGCAGGTCGTCGTCCGTGCCGCTGCTCTGCGCGCTGATCCCGGTCCACGGCAGGTCGTCCGTGCCCTGCTCGCCGTCGCCCAGGGCGAGAAGCAGCGGGAGGAAGAGGAGCGCGGTGCCGGCGAGCGCGGTGGCGAACGTACGGGGCTTACGCATGAAGTAGTCTCCTCGTTGCTCCTGGGAAGTTGTGCAGAAACATCCTGTGCGGAATTTCTGGAATCATCCTAGGCGCGCATTCTTTTGAAGCGATTTCGCGATCATTTCGCGCACCCATATCGACTCGATAACGCGTCGAAACCGCCCGTGGATACGGTGCCCGAGTGTCATTCGACGGGGACTGAGCGGGATGGGGACTGCGCTGTGCCGAACTCTGCTGGGGTGTCGTCCCGGACCGTCGAGGGGCCCGCCGGACCGGGTGGCCCGGACGTGCCGGGGGAACTGGCGTTCCGGCTGCTGGGCCCGGTCTCCGTGACCCGGGCGGGCGCGGTGGTCCCACTGTCCGGGGCGAAGATCCACACCGTGCTCGCGGTACTGCTGCTGGCGCGCGGCGCTCTGGTCACCGACAGCCGGCTGAGCGCCGTGCTGTGGGCGGACGCGCCGCCGTCCACGTCGAACGCGCAGATCTACACCTACGTGTCCCGGCTCAGGAAAACACTGGGAAACCGGGCGCAGATATTCCGGAAAGGGCCGGGGTACGTTCTCGACGCCCGGGACTCCGAGGTCGATCTTTTCTCCTTCGAACGGCTCGAGCGGCTCGGCCGCCGGGCCCTGGAGGAGAAGCGTCCCGAAGAGGCGGGCCGATTACTCGGGAGCGCGCTCGACTGCTGGAGCGGCCAGGCCCTGGAGAACGTCACCGAGCACCTTCTGCGGTGCGAACGGCCGCGTCTGGAATTCCTGCGGGCGCAGGCACTGGAGCGGCGGATCGAGGCGGACCTGTCGCTCGGCCGGCACCGCTCCCTGGTGCCCGAACTCCTCTCCCTGGTGGCCCGCTTCCCCATGGACGAGAGTCTGCGCGCCCACCTCATCACCGCGCTGCACCGCTCCGACCGGCAGGCCGAGGCCGTCCAGGTCTACGGCGAGGGCCGCCGGATCCTCGACGAACAGCTCGGCGTCGTGCCCGGGAGGCAGCTCAGCGACGCCTATCTGCGGATGCTGCGCGGCGAGGGTGCCGGCCCGCAGCGCCGGCCGGTCGTGCTGCTGCCGGCCCGGTCCGCCACCTTCACCGGACGCACCGCCGAGGCGGCCCGGCTCAGGTCGCTGCTGCTGCGCCGCCCCTCGGGCCCGGGCGCCCGGCCGCGGGCGGCGCTGGTCACCGGCATGCCCGGCAGCGGCAAGACGGCCCTGGCCGCCGAGGTGGCCCACGACTGCGCCGAGGCCTTCCCGGAAGGCGTGGTGCACGCCGACCTCCAGGACGCCGACGGGACCGCCCGCCCGCCCGCGGCCGTGCTCGCCGAGCTCCTCGCCGCGCTGGACGGCACCGAGGACGCCACGCGGACCGCCCGGCACGGCCTGAACGAGCTGGTGCGCCGCTACCGGGCCCGGACCGCCGACGCCCGGCTGCTCGTGGTGCTCGACGACGCCTCCGGCGACGGGCAGCTCACCGGGCTGCTGCCCGCGGGTCCCGGCAGCGCGCTGCTCGTCACCAGCCGGACACGGCCGGCGGCCCTGTCCGCCGCCCACACCGTCGTCCTGGGACCGCTGGACGAGGAGGACGCCGTGGCGCTGCTCGCCGAGGCCGTCGGCGACGACCGCGTGCGGGCCGAGCCCGGGGCCGTCCGGGACGTGGTGCGCCACTGCGCCGGGCTGCCTCTCGCCCTGCGGATCGCGGCCGCCCGGCTCGCCGCCCGCCCGCACCGGACGGTGGCCCGGTTCGCCGCCCAGCTGGCCGACCCGGGCACCCGGCTCGCCGCCCTGAGCTACGGCACCCTCGACCTGACCCGCGCCTTCGGCCGCGCCGTGTCCCGGCTCAGCCCGGGCACCGCGGCGGTGCTGCCGTGGCTCGCCGCGGTGGGACCGGGCCCCTTCACCGCCCGGCTCGCGGGCGAGGTGACCGGTCTGGAGGAGGCCGGGGCCGAGGGCGCCCTGGAGGAACTCGTCGACGCCGGCCTGCTCTTCGCCGAGCCCGGCGGCGCGACGGGCGAGGACCGCTACCGCTTCCACCCGCTGGTCCTGCTGCACGCGGACGCCGCTCCCCGAAGGGAGCTGCCCCGGTGAGCCCGCGGCCGGGCGGCGGCCGGTGCGGTGACAGCCCTGTTCACAACGGACGGCCGGAACCGGCCGCGATGACGCACAAGGATGGTGACTGCCATGAGTGAGGTGGCCCCGATCACCCGGAACGACGCGGTGCAGGCCCTCTATTCGGCCATCGAGGAGGCGGCCGGACTGCTGGAGGTGGAGTACGAGCCCGAGGACGTGCTGCGCATCCTGGACCTGTACGGAGGCGATCTGACCCAGGCCGTGGTCGCGTTCCGTGTCGCGACCGGCGCGCGCCGCTCGGGCGAGCTCGACTGCCGGTTCACGGTGCCGCAGGACGCCGACCCCTATCAGCTCGCGCTCGACAACGGCCTGCTGGAGAAGACCGACCACCCCGTGTCCCGGCTGCTCGCGGACCTGCGCGAGCACTGCCCCGTGGACGGCTACGGCATCGACTTCGGTGTCGCGGGAGGCTTCAAGAAGATCTGGGTGGTGCTGCCCCGCACCGGCCTCCAGGAGGTCACCAAGCTCGCCGGCCTTCCGTCGATGCCGCGCAGCCTGGGCGAGAGCCTCGACTTCATGGCCAGGCACGGCCTCGGCGACACCGTGGGCCTGCTCGGCATCGACTACCGCAACCGCACCGTCAACATCTACTTCGGCGAGCCGCCGGCCGGAGGCATCTCCTCCGAGTCCGTGCGCTCCATGCTCCGCGAGGTCGACCAGGCCGAACCCAGTGAGCAGATGCTCCGCCTGGGCCGCCAGGCCTTCGGCGTCTACGTGACCCTCGACTGGGACTCGCCGGTCATCGCACGGATCTGCTTCGCCGTGGCGACGACGGACCCGTCCTCCCTGCCCGTCGAACTCGACGAGCGCATAGGGATGTTCGTACGGCACGTGCGGCGTGCCGATCCGCACACGAGGTTCGTCTACGCCGTCGCGTCCCAGCCCGACGGTGAGTACTACAAGCTCCAGTCCTACTACCGGTGGGGCGCCGGCGTGCCGGAGATCATGCAGCTCCCCGAGGGAGCCCTCGCGGACCCGGTGTGAGGCCGCGCGCCGCCTCCCCGCTCCCCCGCTCCCTCTCTTCCCTCCTCCCTTTCCTCGTTTTCTTCGCTTTCCTCGCTTCTTCTCTCATCCGCATGCGGAAGGACGCACCTTGAGCACCGTAGAAGTTCCAGTACTGATCGTGGGCGGCGGCGGCTCCGGCCTGGCCGCGTCCGTCTTCCTGTCCGGCCACGGCGTCGAACACCTGCTGGTGGAGCGCCGCCCGGACACCTCGCGCCTGCCGAAGGCGCACTACCTCAACCAGCGCACCATGGAGATCTTCCGCCAGTACGGCCTGGCGGACGACGTGGCCGGACCGGCCGCCGCGCCCGAGCAGTTCGGCAAGGTCCGCTGGCAGACCACCCTCACCGGCCCGGGCCCGCTGGACGGGCGGGTCATCCACGAGATGGACGCCTTCGGCGGCGGCGCGCTGCGCGAGACGTACGAGGCGGCGGGCCCCGTGATGCCGGCCAAGCTGCCGCAGCTGCGTCTCGAGCCGGTGCTGCGCCGCCACGCGGAGGAACGCAACCCCGGGGGCGTCCGGTTCGGCCACGAGCTGGTCTCGCTGACCGAGAACGCCGACGAGGGCGTCACCGCCGAGATCCGTGCCACGGAGACCGGCGAGGTCACCACCGTGCGCGCGCAGTACGTGATCGCGGCGGACGCCGGCCGCACGGTGGGCCCCGCCCTCGGCGTGCGCATGGAGGGCCTGCCCGCCCTGTTCGACGCCACCACGGCGTACTTCTCCGCGGACCTGTCGCAGTGGTGGACCGAGGGATCGGTCATCACCTGGTTCCTCAACCCCTACCGCCCCGACCTGTCCAGCGCCCTCATCGAGATGGGCCCGACCTGGGGCAAGCACTGCGAGGAGTGGGGCCTGCACCTGCCGCTCGCCGGCATCGACCGCACCGACGAGAAGGCGGTCCTCGGCCGCATCCGCGAGGTGCTCGGTCTGCCCGACCTCGAGCTGACCCTGCACGAGGTGACGAGCTGGAGCGTGGAGGCCGTGATCGCCGAGCGCTACCGCCACGGCCGGGCGTTCCTCGTCGGCGACGCCGCCCACCGCCAGCCGCCCGCCGTGGGCCTCGGTCTCAACAGCGGCATCCAGGACGCGCACAACCTCGCCTGGAAGCTCGCCGCGGTGCTCCGGGGCGGCGCGGAGGACGCCCTGCTCGACACCTACGAGGCGGAGCGCCGGCCCGTCGGCCAGTTCAACCTCGGCTGGGCGATGTCCGCCGCCGGGCACCACCAGGTGGTCATCGACGCCGCCGTCGGTCTCGGCCCGCACGTGCCGCCGGAGCGCCGCACGCCGGTGTTCTTCTCCTACTTCTCGCCGACCCCGGTGGGTGCCGCGCAGCGCGCCCGGGCGGCGGAGATCTTCGCCACGCACCGCGGCGAGTGCCAGGCCCTCGACGTGGAGACCGGCTTCGCCTACGAGCAGGGCGCGGTCGTCCCCGACGGCAGCCGCCCGCCGGCCCGTTCGCCGCTGGGCGACGAGTACCGGCCCACGACCCGCCCGGGGCACCTGCTGCCGCACGCCTGGGTCGAGCGGGACGGCCGCCGCGTGTCCACCCACGACCTGGTCGGCTCCGCCACCGGCTTCCTGCTGATCACCGGGCCGGACGGGGCGGCGTGGACCGAGGCCGCCGAGCTGGCCGCGAGCAAGCTCTCCGTCCCCGTGACCGCGGTGCGGATCGGCGACGGGGACGCGGAGTACCGCGACGCCGACGGCGTCTGGGAGCACCTGCGCGGGACGGACGGGGCGGGTGCCGTGCTGGTCCGGCCCGACCAGCACGTGGCCTGGCGCGCCACCGGCGCCGAGGCGGACCCGGCGGGAGCCCTCACCGGGGCGCTCGCCGTCGTCCTGGGACACCGGGCCCCGTGACCCTCCGTACCCCCTGCCCGTTCTCACCGACGAACACGGAAGAAGCAACATGATCAACAGACGGTCCTTCCTCACCGGCGCCGGCGGTGTCGCGCTGGCCACCACGGCGCTGGCCGGCGCCGCGCAGGCCAAGGCCGGTACCTCCGGCACCCGGTGGAGCCGGCTCGCCGACCGGCTCCAGGGGCGCCTGGTGCTCCCGTCGGACGCGGACTACCAGCGGGCCAAGCAGCTCTACCAGGTGCAGTTCGACGCCACCAGCCCCAGGGCGGTCGCCTACTGCGCCTCCGCCGCCGACGTCAGCACCTGCGTCCGCTTCGCCGAGGCCCACGGCATACCCGTCGCCGCGCGCAGCGGCGGCCACAGCGCGGGCGGCTACTCCACCACCGAGGGCCTGGTCATCGACGTGTCCGGGCTCGACTCGATCGTGCTCGGCGACGGTTCGGTGCGGATGGGCCCCGGGGCGCAGCTCGTCGACATCGCGGACACGCTCGCGCCGGCCGGCCTCGGCATCTCCGGCGGGTACTGCCCCACCGTCGCGGCCGGCGGGTTCTTCCAGGGCGGTGGCATGGGCCTGTTCACCCGCAGCATCGGCATCGCCTCCGACAAGGTGACGTCGGCGCAGGTGGTCCTCGCCGACGGGCGCGTCGTCACCGCCTCGCCCCACCGCCACAGCGACCTGTTCTGGGCGCTGCGCGGCGGCGGTGGCGGCAACTTCGGCATCGTGACGTCGTACGAGGTCACTCCCTCGCCGCTGACCGACGTGGCCGCCATCAACCTCGTGTGGACCTTCGACCAGTCCCTGGACATGCTGGACGGCTGGACCCGGTGGCTGCCCGACGCGCCCTGGACGATCGGCAGCGGTGTCAACGTCACGCTCACCGACGCCGGCCCCGGCACCGTGCCGACCGCGTCGGTGTTCCTCGGGTCGGTGGACACCGGCGCGGGCTTCGACGCCGAGATCGCCCGGCTGATCTCGCTGGTCGGGCGTCCCCCGGTGTACCAGCAGAAGTTCACCGCCCCGTACCGGTCGGTCCTGATGTCGCTGTACCAGTGCTCCGACCTGACGGCGCAGCAGTGCCACCGCGCCGACACCTCCCCCGACGGGAGGATCCAGCGCCCGGCGTTCGGCGCGTGGCGCAGCCGGCTGTTCGAGCGGACGATGCCGCGCGAGGGCTGGGCCAGGGCGCTGGAGACCTTCGACGCGAACCGGTTCGCCGGGCAGATGCGCCAGTTGCAGATCTCCGCGCTCGGCGGCCGGGCCAACACCGTGGCCCGCGACGCCACCGCCTACGTCCACCGCGACAGCCTCTTCTCGGTCAGCTACCTCACCTCGAACGCGGCCGCGCCGGTCGCGGCCGAGGCCAAGGCCGCCGCCTGGGAGTACGTCGACGACGGCTTCGCGGTGATCGACCCGTACTCCAACGGCGAGACCTACCAGAACTTCATCGACCCGCGCCTGCCCGACTGGCGGCGCTCCTACTACGCCGAGAACTACGCCCGGCTGGCCCGGGTCAAGGACACCTACGACCCGCACCGGTTCTTCCGGTTCGCCCAGGGCGTCAGATGACCGGGCGCCCGGCTCCGCACGGGGACGCCTCCCCGGCGGGGCCGGGCCCGTCCCCCGCACCCCCCACCCCCCGCACCCCAGGCCGACCGGCCGTTCGGACCGACCGAGACAGGAGCACTCCATGAAGATCGCGGACCCGGCGCGTCCGGCCCTGCTGGCGCTGCCCGAGGAGGTTTCCCCGGACCAGGTGCGCCGGGCCACGGCCCGGCTGGTGGCGTACATCAGCGGCAGGACCGACGACGACGGAGCGATACGGGAGCGGTGCGAGAGCAGAGTGCTGGAGTCCGCGCTCGCCCTCTCGCTGATGACGCGGACCGGCGTGGACTCCCCCGCCCGGGACCGTCTCCTCGCCTATCTGCGCGGACACCAGGAGTCCCCGGACAAGCTCGACCGGGTGCTCGCCTCGCGGGCCCTCGCGGGTGCCGCGGGACTCGAGCCCGGCGCCGACAGCGCGCTCGTCGCCACCCTGGCGTCGGGCGTCCTGGGCGCCGCGCCGGGCTTCATCTCCACCCGCCGTCGCCTGATGGTGTACGCGGTGCTCTCGGTGCTCGGCTGCCCGCTGCCCGCCGACGCCGAACTCCCGGGCGGCGGAGAGGTCCCCACCGACCCGCTGCACTCGTGGGCCGCCGTGCAGCAGGCGTCCATCATGCTGATCCTGGCCGGCGCCCTCGGCGTACGGAACCGGGCCACCGACGCCGCCCTGGAGACCCTCCTGGCCACCGACCCCGCCGGCGCGGTGTGGGAGGGCTACGTGCTGATGCACCTGCTGGTGCTGCACGCCCTCGCCGGGACGCCCGGCCACGAGGAGACCGTGCGCCGCGGCATCACCGCGCTGCTGCGTCATCAGCGCACCGACGGCGGCTTCCCGTTCGTCCTGGAGATGCACAACTGGTGCACGTCCACCGGCGGTCTAGCCCTGCACGCGGCCGGTGCCGACCCGGCGCTGCTGCGCCGCATGGCGGCGACGCTGGCCGCCCAGCGGGGCGGCGCCGCGCTGCGCTCGCTCTCCCGCGGCCGGACACTGACCGGCGGCTGGTCCATGTCGCCGCTCGTCGCGCAGAACGACGTCGACGACACCTCCTGCG
The DNA here is from genome assembly GCF_042724095.1 of Streptomyces sp. NPDC127100. Lineage (NCBI taxonomy): Bacteria > Bacillati > Actinomycetota > Actinomycetes > Kitasatosporales > Streptomycetaceae > Streptomyces > Streptomyces sp. NPDC127100. The sequence goes on along the minus strand of NZ_JBHXFL010000070.1, from coordinate 4,207 downwards.
CGCTGGAGTTCCTCCAGGCGGTGGATCCGGTCGCGCACGCCGGCACGGTGCGCGACGGGGTGGCCGCGCTGCTGGCCGTACAGGGTGCGGACGGCGGCTTCCCGACCTACGTCGGCGGCGCGTCCTCCGAACCGTGCATGACGGCCGCCGCGGTCTGCGCGCTCGGTCCGCACCCGGAGACCGCGCCGCGGCGCGAGCGGGCCCTGGCGTTCCTCGCCGACAGCCAGCTCGCCGACGGCGGGTTCGAGCCGGGCTGGAGCCGCAGCCGCCTGCACAGCCTCTTCCGGGTGCGGCTCGCCGCCTGCACGGCGGGCCCGGACGACGCGCGCTCCGCGGCCATGGCCGCGCGGATCGACCGGACGGTGCGCGAGACGCAGAACGCCGACGGCGGCTGGGGCATGCAGCCCGGCGACCCCAGCGACGACATCAGCACCGCCTACGGCCTGATCACGCTCTGCCACGCGGACGACCCCCGTCCCGTCGGCACCGCTCTGACCTGGCTGCTGGAACGACAGAAGGCCGACGGCAGCTACGGCGGCCCGCCCGACATGGTCGGCCCGCGCCCCTTCGCCTACCACTTCCCGCTGCTCACCGACATACCGGTGCTGCTCGCCCTCGGCCACGCCCGGGCGCGGGTCCCCGGACTGCGGGGCGCACTCGCCGGACAGGCCGCGTCCCCGGGCCTCCTGCCCACCTCGACCACTTCCCCCTGAGAAACACCACTCACCCCCACGGAACACGGAGAGAGACACATGCTGCGAAAACTGGCCGCGCTGCCCAGCGGAAGGGTGGGCAAGTGGGTCGTCATCGCGATCTGGGCCGTCGTACTGGTCCCGGCGCTGATGCTGGCCGGGAAGCTCGGTGACGCGGAGGAGAACGACAACTCGGCCTGGCTGCCCGGCAACGCGGAGTCCACCGCCGTCGTCGAGCGTGCCCAGAAGCTGATGCCCACCGACTCCGTGCCCGCGATCGTGCTCTACGACCGGGCCGACGGGGTCACCGACGCCGACCTGGCCAAGGCGCGGGCGGACGTCACGGCGTTCCAGGGCATCGAGAACGTCGTGGGCACGCCGCAGGGCCCGGTCCGGTCCGAGGACGGCAAGGCCATCCAGACCATCGTCCAGGTCCACAAGGACAAGTCCGGCTGGGAAGGGCTCGGCAAGGTCGTCGACGCGATGGCCGACGTGGGTGAGAAGGACGCGAACGGCCTCGGCTTCCATGTCGCGGGGCCGGCCGGCTACGGCGCCGACTCGATCAAGGCGTTCGGCGGCGGCGGCGCGCTGACCACCATCACGGCCCTGGTCGTGGTCGCGATCCTGCTGATCACCTACCGCAGCCCGCTGCTGCCGCTGCTGCCGCTGATCACCGTCGGCGTCGCCCTGATGGCGGCGGAGGCGCTGATCTACCTGCTGGCCGACAACGCCGGTCTGGTCGTCAACAAGCAGACCAGCTTCATCCTGGTCGTGCTGATCTTCGGCGCCGCCACCGACTACGCGCTGCTGCTGATCTCCCGCTACCGGGAGGAACTGGCCCGCCACGAGGACCGGCACGAGGCGATGGCGGAGGCCCTGTACCGCTCGGGCCCGGCGATCGTGGCCAGCGCGGCGACCGTCGCGATCAGCCTGATGCTGCTCATGCTCGCCGTCCTGAACTCCACCGCGGGCATGGGCCCGGCCTGCGCCATCGGCGTCCTGGTCGGCCTGCTCGCCATGGTGACGCTGATGCCGGCGCTGCTGGTCGCCTGCGGCCGGTGGATCTTCTGGCCCTCGAAGCCCGTGTACGGGGCCGAGGCCGAGCGCAAGGAGAGCGTCTGGAGCCGGATCGGCACCGCCATCTCGGGCCGCCCGCGGCTGGTGTGGGTGGGTACCGTGCTGGTGCTCGGCGCGATGGCCCTCGGCACGCTCGGGCTCGACGCCTCGGGTCTGTCGAACAAGGACCAGTTCACCAACAAGCCGCAGATGGCGGTCGGTGAGGAGATCCGTGCCGCGCACTTCCCGGCCGGCTCCGGCGACCCCGTCTACGTGGTGACCAGGGCCGGCGCGGTGGACGAGGTCAGGTCGGCGCTGGCCGGGGTGCCCGGGATCGGCGGTGTCGCGGACCCGGTGGTGCGGGGCGACGAGGCGGTGCTGCTCGCGCAGCTGGAGAACGAGCCCAGCAGCGAGGCGGCGCTGCGCACCGTCGACCGGGCGCGGACCGCGGTCCACCGGATCGACGGCGCGGACGCGCAGGTCGGCGGCAGTACCGCGATCATGGTCGACACGGAGAACGCGGCCTCCCGCGACTCCAAGGTGATCATCCCGATCGTGCTGCTGGTGGTGCTGCTCATCCTGGGCGTGCTGCTGCGCGCGGTGGTCGCGCCGCTGCTGCTGATGGCGACGGTGCTGCTGTCCTTCGGCGCGGCCCTCGGCGTGAGCAGCCTGGTGTTCGAGCACGTCTTCGGCCTCGCCGGAGCCGACGCGTCGTTCCCGCTGCTGGCGTTCGTGTTCCTGGTGGCGCTGGGCATCGACTACAACATCTTCCTGGTCACCCGGGTCCGCGAGGACGCGCTGCTGCACGGCACCCGGCGCGCCGCGCTGACCGGTCTGTCGTCCACCGGCGGGGTGATCACCTCGGCGGGTGTGGTGCTGGCCGGCACCTTCGCGGCCATGGCCTCGCTGCCGCTGGTCTTCGCGGTGGAGCTGGGCTTCGCGGTGGCGTTCGGCGTGCTCCTCGACACCATCGTGGTGCGTTCGGTGCTGGTCACCGCGCTCACCCTGGACGTGGGCCGCTGGATGTGGTGGCCCAGCAAGCTGTTCCGGCAGCGCGACGACGCCGTGGCGTCGGCGGGCGAGCCCGATCAGGTGCCCGCGTACAGCGGGAGCTGAACCATCCCTGCCACGGACCCCCGGCACCGTCCCGCGCGACGGTGCCGGGCCCGTGCGCGGGAGAGCCGGCCCGGTACCGCGGGAGCGGACCGGGCCGTGCGCCGGACGTCGCGGCGGGCCTCGCGCCCGCGGCGACCGCATGCACCGTCCGGGGCATGCGCGGACACACACTTACGGGGCTGACACGATGAGTGCAGAGACGATGGACAGGGGAATCCGCCGCAGCACCATGACCGCCGTCCCGGTGGCCGTCGGACAGCGCGGGGGCCGGGCCGCCGCCGGGCCGCCGCCGGCGGGGAACCCGGGCGGGGCGGAGGGCACGGGGGCCCAGCGCATAGAGGAACTCGAGCGTGAGGTCCGGGAGTTGAAGCGCGCCAACGAGACGCTCAAGCAGTACGTGAGCAGAGCGCTGGACCTCGACACCGCGCCGTCCCGGCGCCCGGACGACCGCGTTCCGGCCCCCGTGGGACGCGGCCTCCCGGAGCCGTCCGCTCCCCCGCGCCGCCCCGCGCCGGGCGCGGGGGTGGAGTTCCGTGTGCTCGGCCCGGTGGAGGCGGCCGTGGGCGGCCGGTGGGTGGACCTCGGGGCGCCCAAGCAGCGTGCGGCGCTCGTGCTGCTGGTGAGCCAGGTGGGCCAGCCGGTCTCCGTCGACGCACTGGTGGAGGCGCTGTGGGACGGCCGGCCGCCGCAGTCGGCGATCACCTCACTGCACGCGTACATCGCCAATCTGCGGCGCGCCCTGGAGCCGCACCGGGCGCCGCGCACCCCGGCGACGGTGCTGTGCACCCGCGGGCGGGGCTACCTGCTGAACAGCCGGGCCGTCGAGGTCGACGCCCACCGCTTCTGGGAGAACGCCACCTCGGGATGGCAGGCGCTGGACCGGGGCGATCCGCAGCGAGCGCTGTACGCGTTCGAGGCGGGCCTCGCCCTGTGGCGCGGGGAGGCGTACGCGGAGGTGGCCGCGACCCCGCAGGTCGCGCCCGAGGCCGTGCGCCTGGAGGAGCTGCGCCTGTCGGTGGTCGAGGGCCGCTGCGCCACCCTGATCGCGGTGGGCAACCACGAGATGGCGGTGCCCGAGCTGGTGGCCTTCACCCAGGCCCATCCGCTGCGCGAGTACGGCTGCGAGCTGCTGAGCCTCGCGCTGTACCGGGCGGGCCGGCAGGCGGACGCGCTGTCGGTGCTGCGGGCCCACCAGAAGAGGATGGTGGAGGACCTGGGCATCTCGCCCAGTCCCGCGCTGCAGCACCTGGAGCTGGAGATACTGCGCCAGGCGCCGGAACTGGAGCGCTCGTAGCCGTCTTGCTCGTGTCGCCGGCGGAGCCCCCGGCGCCGCGGCCCCCGGC
>NZ_JBHXFL010000069.1:0-28215 GCF_042724095.1 Streptomyces sp. NPDC127100 | reverse complement strand
TACTGCAGGGGGGACCCTGTGGGAGAGTAGGACGCCGCCGAACAAATATTGGGAAAACCCCGCACCTCACGGTGCGGGGTTTTCTGCGTTTCAGGCCCTTTCGAGTGAGACAGGGGAGCGGGACCTTTCGGTCCCGCCCGGTCACAGACGACCCGCGGCCTTGAGCTCCAGATAGGCATCGGCCAGGGCGGGGGCCAGCTCGTCCGGGGTCGCGTCGACGACCGTCACACCGTGCCGGCGGAGCTGGTCCGCGACGCGACGGCGCTCGGTCTGAGCCTGCGCCGCCGCCGCAGCCTCGTAGACGGCCTCCGTGTCACCGCGGGCCTTCGCCATCCGGGAGATGTGCGGGTCCGCCACGGACGCCACGAGGACCGTGTGGCGCTGAGTCAGCCGAGGCAGGACGGGGAGGATCCCCTCCTCGATCGGCGCCGCGTCGAGAGTCGTGAACAGCACGATGAGGGAACGCCGTGGGGCGGAGCGGAGCGCTGTCGCGGTGAGGCCCCGCGCGTCGGTCTCCAGGAGCTCCGGCTCCAGGGTCGCCATCGCGTCCACCAGGGCAGGAAGTACGTCCTTCGCCGTCCTCCCCTGGACCAGGGCGCGTACCCGGCGGTCGTAGGCGAGGAGATCGACGCGGTCGCCGGCGCGGGAGGCCAGGGCGGCCAGGAGCAGAGCGGCGTCCATGGACGCGTCGAGGCGCGGGGCGTCGCCCACACGGCCCGCGGAGGTGCGGCCCGTGTCGAGGACGAGCAGGATGTGCCGGTCGCGCTCGGGGCGCCAGGTGCGGACCGCGACGGAGGACTGGCGGGCTGTCGCGCGCCAGTCGATGGAACGCGTGTCGTCGCCGGGGACATAGTCACGGAGGCTGTCGAACTCCGTTCCCTCGCCGCGGGTTAGCACGCTGGTCCGGCCGTCGAGCTCGCGGAGCCGCGACAGCTTGGACGGAAGATGCTTCCGGCTGGTGAACGGAGGCAGGACGCGCACCGTCCAGGGGACACGGTGGGAGCCCTGGCGGGTGAAGAGGCCGAGGGGGCCGTACGAGCGGATCGTGACCCGGTCCGCCTGGCGGTCGCCCCGGCGGGTGGGCCGCAGGCGCGTGGTCACGCGTCGGCGCTCGCCGGGAGGGACGGTCAGGCGGTGGCGCGAGGCCGGCATCTCCGTGCCGTGCTGCCAGCTGCTCGGCGGCCAGGCGTCGCGAAGGTGGGCACGGAGCGGGCGGCCGGACGGGTTGTCGACCGTCAGCGTGACGTCGGCGGTCTCGCCCAGGCGGGTGGAGGTGTCGCCTGAGCGGGCCAGGCGCAGACGCCGTACCGGGGCGGCCAGGGCGAAGTCGCAGGCGCAGGCCACCGCCAGCGGGGCGTTGACCGCGAGGATGCCCGCCCAGCCGGGGGCCCAGATCCCGACGGGGACGGAGCCGAGGGCCGCGAGGAGCGCGGTGCGTCCGGTGAGCGCCATCAGCGGGGGACGGGGACGTGGGCGAGGATCGCGTTGACGACCGAGTCGGCGGTCACGCCCTCCATCTCGGCCTCCGGTCGGAGCTGCACCCGGTGCCGCAGGGTGGGGAGCGCGAGGGCCTTCACGTCGTCGGGAGTGACGTAGTCGCGGCCGGTAAGCCAGGCCCACGCCCGGGACGTCGACAGCAGTGCCGTGGCTCCGCGGGGAGAGACCCCAAGGGTGAGGGACGGCGACTCGCGGGTGGCACGGCAGATGTCGACGACGTAGGCCGTGATCTCCGGGTGCACCGTCGTCCTGGCCACCTCGGCGCGGGCCGCCTCCAGGTCGGCGGCGTTCGCCACCGGGCGTACGCCGGCGGCGCGCAGGTCGCGCGGGTCGAAGCCCGTGGCGTGGCGGGTGAGGACGTCGATCTCGTCCTGGCGGGACGGGAGCGGGACCGTCAGCTTGAGGAGGAAGCGGTCCAGCTGGGCCTCCGGCAGGGGATAGGTGCCCTCGTACTCCACCGGGTTCTGCGTCGCGGCGACCAGGAACGGCTCGGGGAGCGGGCGGGGGGTGCCGTCGACCGAGACCTGGCGTTCCTCCATGGCTTCGAGGAGGGACGACTGGGTCTTCGGGGGCGTGCGGTTGATCTCGTCGGCGAGGAGCAGGTTGGTGAAGGCCGGGCCGGGCTGGAAGGAGAACTCGGCCGAGCGGGTGTCGTAGACCAGGGAGCCGGTGACGTCGCTGGGCATCAGGTCCGGGGTGAACTGGACCCGCTTGGTGTCGAGGTCGAGGGAGGCGGCCAGGGCGCGGACGAGGAGGGTCTTGGCGACACCGGGGACGCCTTCGAGGAGGACGTGGCCGCGGCACAGGAGTGCGACGACGAGACCGGTCACGGCGGCGTCCTGGCCGACCACGGCCTTGGCGATCTCGGCGCGCAGGGCCTCGAGGGCGGCGCGGGCGTTGCCCGGGTCTCCGCTCTGCCCGGCGTTGTCGGTGGTCGGGTCCATCATGGACGGCGTACCTCTCTTTCGAGGGCGTCGAGTTGGTCGGCGAGGGCGATGAGTGCCGCGTCGTCGCCGGGCGGCGGGCCGTGGAGGAGGGTGTGCAGGGACTGTCCGTCGCCGTGGAGGTGCGCGGACAGCGCGGGGAGCAGGGCTTCGGGCGCGTGCGCCTGGGCGACGGGGACGCCTACGAGGGGGGCGAGGCGGATGCGGGTCGCGGAGCGGAGAGCGGAGGCCGCGCGGTCGCGGGCGTTGGCCCTGCGGTAGAGGCGGGCGTGGCCTTCGGTCGTCTCGGAGGCGCGGATCGCCACGGGGAGTTTTTCGGGCACCAGGGGGCCGAGCCGACGCGCCCGCCAGAGGGCGGCGAGGACGGCGGCGACGAAGAGTTGCAGGGTGCCCCACAGCCAGCCGGAGGGGATCAGGTCGAAGAAGCCGCGCTCGTCGTCCGGGGCGGTGGTGTCGGAGAGCGAGGGGAGGTACCAGACCAGGTGGGGGCGGGAACCGAGGAGTTGCAGGGCGAGCGAGGCGTTGCCGTGCTCGTCGAGGTGGTTGTTGTAGAGGATGTCGCGGGCGCCGAGGACGATCGTGTCGCCCGGGGCCGTGCCGCCGGATGCCGGCGATGTCGCCGGGACGCGGAGCAGGGTGGCCAGGTTCTCGCTGGGATAGCAGAGGTCGGCTCGCGGGTGGGTGCTGGAGTAGCGGATCCCGCCTGTGTCGGCGTTGCCCGCGCGGCGGGCGGCGGGCAGGTCGCAGTCGGGGGACAGCGTCGAGTCGAAGCTGCGCGCGGGGTCGGCGGTGACACCGGGGACGAGCCGTTCGACGGAGGCGCCGGGGGCCACGAGGACCGTACGTCCGCCGGAGCCGGCGGTCGCGGAGCGCAGCTCGGCCTGCCGGCGCGCGGTCAGCAGGTCGGGGGCGGCCACCAGCAGGGTGGTGTGCGGCCCCGCCGCGGCGCGGGCGTCGTCCAGGGTGGTGACCACCCGGGTGGACACGCCCCGGTCGGCGAGGAGTTCGGCGACGGCCCGGCTGCCGTAGGGGTCCGCGGAGCGCGGGTCGAGCTCGCCGTGCCGGGCGTCGGAGCGGACGACGGCGATCGCGACGGCGCCGGCGAGCAGCAGGACGAGCGCGAGCGCGATGCCTCGCGTGCGGGTCCACAGCCGGCGGGCGGTGGGCGAGGCCGAGGTGGTGGGAAGCGTGGCCTCGGTGGTCATCGGGCGGCTCCCGGGCGGGTGTCGGGGCCGTTCCCGCTGCCGGTGGTGCTGCCGGTCAGCTGCGGTCTGCTGCGTTCCAGGTCGGCGTCGAGGCCGGCCAGGCGCCGGTACGACTGCTCGGTGCCCGGCCGGCCGCCGTACGCAACGTCGTCGAAGTCGCGGGCCGCGGCGCGCAGCCGGCCGGCGTGGGCGGGCAGGGCGCGGCCGGCCTCCGTGGCCGCCTCGTCGGCGGTGCGGCCGGGACGGACGTCGAGGAGGGCGCGTTCCTCCAGGGCGCGGACGACGGCCCGCATGCGTTCCTGGACGGCTTGGCTCCAGTGGCCCTGGGCGGCGTGCGCCTCGGCGGCGGCGCGGTGGTCGGCGGCGCTGCGGGGGCGGTCGTCGAACAGGGCGGGGGCGGAGACGGGCCCGCGGCGCGGGGTGCCCAGGCGCCACCACAGGGCCCCCAGGACGGCCAGGACGGCCACGACGATGACGATCAGGCCGAGCGCCCCTCCGGGCGTGGCGGTGGAGGCCCTGGCGAACAGCTCGCCGATCCAGTCCCAGAGGGCGTTCAGGGCCCGCTGGACCCAGCTGGGGTCGTTCTCGTGGTACATGCGCTTGGACAGCTCGCGCCGCGCCGCGTCCCGTGCGGGATCGCGCGGCGTCGTCACCGGCGGTTCGTCGCCGGAGCGCGCCAGGGACACCACGGAGGTGTCGCCGGCGCGCAGCAACGCCCGTACGGCGGTGCGTGGCAGCACCTCTGTGAGAACTCCCCCCGTCGGACTCACCGCATCAGCTCCCCGGTACGGCGCCGGGGCTGCCAGGGCCCTGGGTGCCGGCGGCGCGGGCCAGTTCGAGGTCGAGGGCCTCGCGGCGGATGCGCTGGTCGATGTAGAGGAGCACGGTGACGCCCGCGGTGATCGGGAAGGTGATCATGGAGCCGATCACCGAGCCGATGCCGCTGACGACGAGGAAGGTCCAGCCGAGGTCGCCGCTGCCCTCGAGGAATCCGCCGACCCCGTCGCCGCTGAGCGCCGCGGCGAGGAAGGTGAAGGGGATGACGATGATCGACGCCACGATGTTCGCGATGACCGTCGCGAGCAGCTGGATGCCGAAGACGCGCCACCAGGAGCCGTTCACCAGCTTCGTCGAGCGGCTCATCGCCTTCTTGATGCCCTGCTTCTCCAGCATCAGTGCGGGGGAGGCCAGGGAGAAGCGGACCATGAGCCACACGGCGACGACGACGCCCGCCAGGAAGCCCAGGGCGGTCAGTGCCACGCCCGCCTCGCCGCCCGCCGTGGCGGTGACGAGGAGACCGGGCAGCATGGCGACCAGGAGGAGACCGGCGACCATCAGCAGCAGCAGGACGATCAGGCCGAACAGCCTGAGCACCTGGGGGCGGGCGTCCCGCCAGGCCTCGCGCGTGGTCACCGGCCTGCCGAGGACGGCGCGGCTGGTGACGGTGGTCAGCAGGGCCGTGGCCACGACGGTGCCGATCAGGGAGATCAGGAAGACGACGCCCGAGTCGATCGTGGTGGCGGTGAGCGCGTCGGCGAGTTCGCTCACGGTGGCGTCGGGGTCGTTGAGGGCCTCGGTGCCGGTGGTGTCCAGGACGAGGCCCCGGAGCAGCACGACGATGATCTCCGTGAGGACCGCGACGGTCAGCGAGATGCCGAGGACCGTGCGCCAGTGGGTGCGCATGGTGGAGACCGCGCCGTCGAGGATCTCACCGACGCCGAGCGGCCGGAGCGGGATCACGCCGGGCTTGGCCGCGGGCGGGGGGCCGCCCCAGCCTCCGTAGCCGTACCCTCCGTAGCCGCCGGGGCGGGCGTGGCCCGGGGGCGGGGGCGGGGTGCCCCAGCCCGTGTGGGGCGGTGGGGGAGGCGGGGTCTGGCCGGGTCCCGCCGGTGCGGACCACTGGCCGGGGGGCGGCTGCTCCTTGGACCACTTCGTGCCGGGGCTCGTCGGTTCCGCGCTCGGCCGGTCCGCGGGCTCGCCGGTTCCCGGGCGGTCGGCGGAGCCGGACGCGCCGGGCTCCTGCCCGTCGGACGGGGCGGATCCGGGCGAGGTCCAGCCCGGAGTGTCGTTCATCGTCGCTCCTTCACGGTGCCCTTCCGCGGTCGCGGCGGCAGGTTGGCAGCCATCGTGCCATGGGGTGGTCCGCCGTGGACCGGCCGAGGTAGGGGCAGCGCACCTTCAATTGTCCCCCGGAAAGGGGGCAGACTGACGGCATGGCTGATCAGTACGCGCAAAGCGGCGAGGACAAGCGGCCGACCGGGATACCCGCCCTCCGCTGGGAGGAACCCCCCGAGGGGCCGGTGCTGGTCCTGCTGGACCAGACCAGGCTGCCGGCCGAGGAGGTCGAGCTGGTCTGCACGGACCCGTCCGCGCTGGTGGAGGCGATCCGTTCGCTCGCCGTGCGCGGGGCACCGTTGCTGGGCATCGCGGGCGCCTACGGGGTCGCGCTCGCGGCCGTCCGCGGCTTCGAGGTGGAGCAGGCCGCCGCCGCCCTGGCGGGCGCACGCCCCACCGCGGTGAACCTCGCGGTGGGTGTGCGCCGGGCGCAGGCCGCCCACGAGGAGGCGCTCGCGAGGACCGGCGACACCCGGCAGGCCGCGACGGCCGCGCTGGCCGCGGCGCGGGCGCTCCACGAGGAGGACACCGAGGCCAGCGCCGGCATGGCCCGGCACGGACTGGTGCTCCTGGACGAGCTGCTGCCCGCCGGCGGACACCGCGTCCTCACGCACTGCAACACCGGGTCGCTGGTGTCGGGCGGTGAGGGGACGGCGTTCGCGGTGGCGCTCGCCGCGCACCGGGCGGGGCGGCTCAGGCGCCTGTGGGTGGACGAGACGCGCCCGCTGCTGCAGGGAGCCCGCCTGACCGCCTACGAGGCGGCGCGCAACGACATGCCGTACACCCTGCTCACCGACAACGCGGCCGGTTCGCTGTTCGCGGCGGGTGAGGTGGACGCGGTGCTGATCGGGGCGGACCGGATCGCGGCCGACGGCTCGGTGGCGAACAAGGTGGGGAGCTATCCGCTCGCCGTGCTGGCGCGGTACCACCACGTGCCGTTCATCGTGGTGGCGCCTTTGACGACGGTGGACACGGAGACGCCGGACGGGGCGTCCATCGAGGTCGAGCAGCGCCCCGGCTACGAGGTGACCGAGGTCATGGCTCCCCAGGTGCCGGTGACGGGATCGGGAGGCGGCATCCCAGTGGCTCCGCTCGGGACGCAGGCGTACAACCCGGCGTTCGACGTGACGCCGCCCGAGCTGGTGACGGCGATCGTCACCGAGGCGGGCGTGGTCTCGCCCGTGACGAGGGAGGCGCTCGCACAGCTGTGCGCGGGCTCGGGGCGGCCGGCCGCCGGCTGACGGGGCTGCCCTGAACGGCCCCCGGCGGCGGCTCGGCGGCGCCTGCGTTCCGTAGTGCGTCGCGAACACGCTGTGAGGGGGCCCCGGTGGTGGTGGAGCGGGGCAGACAGTGACGGCTCGATACGACTATCGTCACAGGCCAGTGACCTCGCTCACCAGCACCTCTGTCGTCGTTACGAGAATGGGATGATGTCGTTTATGAAGGGACGAGTCCTTGTCGTCGACGACGACACCGCACTGGCCGAGATGCTCGGCATTGTGCTGCGTGGTGAGGGTTTTGAGCCGTCTTTCGTAGCCGACGGCGACAAGGCGTTGGCCGCCTTCCGTGAGACGAAGCCGGACCTGGTGCTGCTCGATCTGATGCTGCCCGGCCGGGACGGCATCGAGGTCTGCCGCCTGATCAGGGCGGAGTCCGGCGTGCCGATCGTGATGCTGACGGCCAAGAGCGACACCGTCGATGTGGTCGTGGGGCTGGAGTCGGGCGCCGACGACTACATCGTGAAGCCGTTCAAGCCGAAGGAGCTGGTGGCCCGGATCCGGGCGCGGCTGCGGAGGTCGGAGGAGCCGGCGCCGGAGCAGCTCGCGATAGGCGACCTGGTCATCGACGTGGCGGGGCACTCCGTGAAGCGGGACGGGCAGTCGATCGCGCTGACGCCGCTGGAGTTCGACCTGCTGGTCGCGCTGGCCCGCAAGCCGTGGCAGGTGTTCACCCGCGAGGTGCTCCTCGAGCAGGTCTGGGGCTACCGGCACGCGGCCGACACCCGGCTGGTCAACGTGCATGTGCAGCGGCTGCGCTCCAAGGTCGAGAAGGACCCGGAGAAGCCGGAGATCGTGGTGACCGTCCGTGGCGTCGGTTACAAGGCCGGACCGAGCTGACGTGAGCAGGGACAGTGCCGCTTCGGCGCCCGGCCGCTCCGGGGACCGCGCCGGGCGGCCTGTCGGCCACGGGTCCGGGCGTTCCCGCTGGGAGCGTTGGTTCGCGGGCGGGCTGCTGAGGGGCGGAGTCCAGGGCAGCCCGGTGCTTCGCCTCTTCATGCGCTGGATACGCCGTCCGCTGCTGCCCGTGATGCGGCTGTGGCGGCGCAACATCCAGCTCAAGGTCGTCGCCACCACGCTCCTGATGTCGCTCGGCGTGGTGCTGCTGCTCGGCTTCGTCGTGATCGGGCAGGTCCGCAACGGCCTGCTGGACGCCAAGGTGAAGGCGTCGCAGAGCCAGGCCACCGGTGGGTTCGCGGTGGCCAAGCAGAAGGCCGAGGAGACGGCGAGCACGACCGGCGACGAAGCCACGCCCGTGGACGGCCGCCCGCCGCAGAACGTCATCCAGTGGATGAGCGACCTCGTGAAGTCGCTCTCCAGCGGCGGCCAGGGCGCCTTCGACGTGGTCACGCTGCCCATGGGCGGGGACAGCGGCAGCGGGCGCGGCCCGCGCGCCTCCGGCCTGGTCAACTGGTCGGCCAGTGTGCCCGAGGACCTGCGGGAGCGGATCGAGGGCGACCCGGCGGCGGCCCAGAGCTACACGCGGATCGTCTACGACTCCGACGAGCCCTCGCAGCCGGGCCTGGTCATCGGCAAGCAGGTCAACGACCCGAACGGTGAGCCGTACCAGCTGTACTACCTCTTCCCGCTGACGCAGGAGGAGAAGTCGCTCAGCCTCGTCAAGGGCACGCTGGCGACGGCCGGGCTGTTCGTCGTCGTCCTCCTCGGGGCCATCGCCTGGCTGGTCGTGCGCCAGGTCGTCACGCCCGTGCGGATGGCGGCGAGCATCGCCGAGCGGCTGTCCGCCGGGCGGCTGCAGGAGCGGATGAAGGTCACCGGCGAGGACGACATCGCGCGGCTCGGCGAGGCCTTCAACAAGATGGCGCAGAACCTCCAGCTCAAGATCAGCCAGCTCGAGGACCTGTCACGGATGCAGCGGCGGTTCGTCTCCGACGTGTCGCACGAGCTGCGGACGCCGCTGACGACCGTGCGGATGGCGGCCGACGTCATCCACGACGCGCGCGTGGACTTCGATCCGGTGACCGCGCGGTCCGCGGAGCTGCTGGCGGACCAGCTGGACCGGTTCGAGACGCTGCTCGCGGACCTCCTGGAGATCAGCCGCTTCGACGCGGGCGCGGCGGCCCTGGAGGCGGAGCCGATCGACCTCCGGGAGGTCGTGCGGCGGGTCGTGAGCGGCGCCGAGCCGCTCGCCGAGCGCAAGAGCACGCGGATACGCGTCGTCGGCGACCAGCAGCCCGTCGTCGCCGAGGCGGACGCCCGGCGCGTGGAGCGGGTGCTGCGCAACCTCGTGGTCAACGCCGTCGAGCACGGGGAGGGCCAGGACGTCGTGGTCCGGCTCGCCGCGGCCGGCGGCGCGGTCGCCGTGGCGGTGCGCGACTACGGCGTCGGGCTCAAGCCCGGCGAGGCCACCCGGGTCTTCAGCCGGTTCTGGCGGGCCGACCCGGCACGCGCGCGTACCACCGGCGGTACGGGGCTCGGCCTGTCCATCGCCCTGGAGGACGCGCGGCTGCACGGCGGCTGGCTGCAGGCCTGGGGCGAGCCGGGCGGGGGGTCGCAGTTCCGGCTGACGCTGCCCAGGACCGCGGACGAGCCGTTGCGGGGCTCGCCGATACCGCTGGAGCCGGCGGACTCGCGGCGCAACCGCGGGCTGAACGACGCCGGTCTCCACGAGGCCGGCCAGGCGCCCGGTGCGGACCGGGCGGCAACCGTCCCGGCGCAGGCCGCGCCGGGCCGGACGGCCCCGGGATCCGCCCGGGGGCCGATACCGCCGCGGCCGTCCGGTACGGCCACCGCCGATCCGACGGCGCTGCCCGGCAACGGCGCGCGCGTCGTGCCGCGGCCCGTCTCGGGCGCCCGTACACAGGACGGCACGCCCGGACCGGAGGCGGCGAGCCGCCCGGACGCCGGGCCGGAGGAGCCGAGCAGGCAAGGGGAGGCATTTCGTGGTCGCTGACCGCGAGGGGAGCGGCCGGCGGACGCCGACGCGCGCGGTGACGTACGCGGTCTGCGGCGTCGTTCTGCTGGGAGGGTGTGCGTCCATGCCCGACAACGGGGACCTGCGGGGCGTGGAGTCCACGCCGCGGCAGGACCCGCAGGTGCGGGTGTTCGCGATGCCGCCGGCGGAGGACGCCTCTCCGTCGGAGATCGTGCAGGGCTTCCTGGAGGCGCTGACCAGCAACGACCCGCATTACGAGACGGCGCGCAAGTACCTGACGGGCGACGCGGCGAAGACCTGGCGGCCGGAGCGGTCCACGACGGTGCTGGCAGGCGGGGCGGGGACCGAGGCCGACCACTCGGCGAGCCGTGAGGACGCCGACGACTACTCGTACTCGGTCACGCTGACCGGCACCAGAGTCGCCACGGTGGACGCGCAGCAGTCGTACTCGCCGGCGGCGGGGCAGTACCGCGAGGCGGTGCACCTCAGCCGCGACCAGAAGAGCCGGCAGTGGCGCATCGACCTGCTGCCGCAGGGCGTGGTCATGGGCAAGTCCGACTTCCAGCGCACCTACATGTCCGTCAACAAGTACTACTTCGCCTCGAACACCGTTCCGAAGGCCCAGGCGGGTACCAGTGCGCAGCCCGCGGCCGTCGCCGACCCCGTCTACGTGCGCCGCCTCGTGGACCCGCTGACGCAGGTCGTGCGGTCGCTGATCAGTGGGCCGACGAGCCTGCTGGGGCCCGTGGTGAGGACGAGCTTCCCGGCCGGTGCGGCGCTGGCGGACAACGTCGACTCGCTGACGCCCGACGACCGCAACACGCTGAAGGTGCCGCTGAACGCCAAGGCCGCCCGAGTCGGTGCGGACAAGTGCGACGAGATGGCGGCCCAGCTCCTGTTCACCCTCAAGAACCTCACCCCCGCCGTGGACGAGGTGGAGCTGACCTCGGGGAACAAGCGGTTGTGCTCGCTCGGTGAGGACCGGGCCGAGACGGTCGCGACGCGCGGTTCGGCCCAGCGGCCGGACTACCTGTACTTCGTGGACGCCAAGCACCGCCTGGTGCGGATCGCCGCGGGCAGCACGGCCACCCACCCCGAGGCCGTGCCCGGGGCGCTGGGCGAGGGCACGACGGCCCTGCGGTCGGTGGCGGTGTCGCGGGACGAGCACAGCGCCGCCGGCATCGGCTTCGACTCCAAGTCGCTGTACGTGGCCACGCTGGTGCCGGGCAGCTCGCTCGGGGACCCCCTGCTCGTCAGCGGGGGCAAGACGGAGGCGGAGCGGCTGACGCCGCCCAGCTGGGACGCGCAGGGCGACCTGTGGATCGCCGACCGGGACCCGGAGAACCCCCGGCTGCTGCTGCTGAAGGAGGGCGCGGGCGAGCCCGTGCCGGTGCGGATCCCCGGGCTGGACGGGCGGGTGCAGGCCGTGCGGGTGGCGGCCGACGGGGTGCGGATCGCGCTCGTCGTGGAGAAGGACGGTGAGCGGTCGCTGCTCATCGGGCGCATCGAACGCGACGGGCGGGCCGGTGAGCAGCCCGCGGTCACCGTCGTCGGGCTGCGTTCCGCCACGCCCGAGCTGGAGGAGGTCACGGCCATGTCCTGGGCCGGCGACAGCCGGCTCGTGGTGGTCGGGCGCGAGCGCGGGGGCGTCCAGCAGATCGGATACGTCCAGGTCGACGGTTCCACGCCGGAGGCGTCCGTGCCGGCGGCGCTGACCGGGGTGAAGGAGATCGCCGCGACCGAGGACGAGCGGCTGCCGCTGGTGGCCTACTCGGAGGACCTGATCGTCCGGCTGCCGTCCGGCATGCAGTGGCAGAAGGTGACGGAGGGGACGGCCCCGGTCTATCCGGGGTGAGGCGACGGGCCGGCGCCCGCGTTCACCCGTGCGAGTGACGCGGGCCGGCTCCGGCGCGGAGTCGTCCCTAGGGGACGCTCGGGGGTTTTCCACAGGCCTGGTCGAGCCCGGCGGGCGACGGCACAGTGGTGGCCGTGCGCGGGTTCTGGCGGGACGTCGGCGACCTGGTGCTGCCGGCCGAGTGCGGAGGCTGCGGCAGGGCCCGCACGGTGCTGTGCCCGCGGTGCCGTACGGCGCTGGGCGGGGCGGCGCCGTGCCGGGTCCGTCCCGACCCGGAGCCGCCCGGACTGCCCGTGGTGCACGCGGCGGCGCGGTACGCGGACGAGACGCGCGCCGCGCTGCTGGCCCACAAGGAACGCGGTGTGCTGGCCCTCGCCGGGCCGCTCGGCGAGGCGCTGGCGGGGGCCGTGCGGGCCGGGCTCCGGGAGGCGGGCGCGGGCGGCGGTGAGGGCCGGTCCGCGGGTGCGCGGGAGCCGGTGCTGCTCGTGCCCGTGCCCTCCGCGCGCCGGGCGGTGCGGGCGCGCGGTCACGATCCGGCTCGGCGGATCGCCCTCGCCGCGGCGGGTGTGCTGCGGCGGACCGGGACACCCGCGCGGGTGCTCGCCGTGCTGCGGCAGCGGCACGCGGTGGCCGACCAGTCGGGGCTGGGTGCCCGGCAGCGACGGGACAATCTCGCCGGGGCGCTGGCGGTCGTGCCCGGCGGGGTCCGGCTGCTGGGCGGCCGGGAGCCGGTCGTCCTCGTCGACGACCTGATGACCACGGGGGCCTCCCTCGCGGAGGCGGCGCGTGCCGTGCGGGAGGCGGGTGCGGTCCCGGATGAGTGGGGGGCGGGGGCGCGGACGTACAGGACGGCGAAGTCGGCTGTGTATTCGTCGGCGGCACGGGAAGGCAGAGAGGAACGGAAGAACGGACCCCGAATGGCGGGTCCGCACGGAGGCGGTGACGTGGTGCGGGAAGTGACATGCGCGGCCGTGGTCGCGGCCTCACCAGATGCTTTCGAGATAAACCGGAACTGATCGAATACTTGCTTCGTTGCAGGTAATCAGAAGGTCAATTCACCGGAACGGAGGTACGTCGCGCTAGAGGGTGACGGCATCCGTCCGGGCGAGATATGTTCGGTTGTGAGGCAAAGCCGCAGGCCACACCTCTCAGAACCGAATGCCGTGCCGCGGGTTCAGGCGTCATCACCCGCACCGGTGGCGTGGATACCTCGCCCGCGGGGGAGGAGGTGGAAGTCACCGAGTCCGAGGTTCCGGGAGAACCGGAACCTGGTGCAAAAGGGAGATGCTCCGCCGCCGAAGCGGAGCGATCCGGGAACGGAGTTCTGCGTGGACATCGTCGTCAAGGGCCGCAAGACCGAGGTGCCCGAGCGGTTCCGGAAGCACGTGGCCGAGAAGCTGAAGCTGGAGAAGATCCAGAAGCTCGACGGCAAGGTGATGAGCCTCGACGTCGAGGTGTCCAAGGAGCCCAACCCCCGACAGGCCGACCGCTGCGACCGAGTGGAGATCACGCTCCGCTCCCGCGGTCCGGTGATCCGGGCGGAGGCAGCGGCGAGCGATCCGTACGCGGCGCTCGACCTGGCGGCGGAGAAGCTCGGTGCCCGGCTGCGCAAGCAGCACGACAAGCGCTTCTCGCGGCGCGGAGCGCGCCGCATCTCGGCGGCCGAGGTCGCCGACCACGTCCCCGGCGCCGCGACGCTCAACGGGAACGGGGAGATCGTCCCGGAGGAGAAGCAGGACGGCGTACCCACCAAGAAGATCGGCTCGCTCGAGGTGCAGGGCGACGGCCCCCTCGTCGTCCGCGAGAAGACCCACGTGGCGGCGCCGATGACCCTCGACCAGGCGCTCTACGAGATGGAGCTGGTCGGGCACGACTTCTATCTGTTCGTCGATTCCGAGTCCAAGGAGCCGAGCGTCGTCTACCGGCGGCACGCCTACGACTACGGCGTGATCCACCTCACGACGGACACGATGGTCACGCACGGCGCTCCCGAGGCGGGAGACGCGCTCGGCGGCTGACCGCGCCGGGTGACCGTCGGACCGGTGCCCCTGGAGCGCGTGTGCGCCCCCAGGGGCACCGGCGTGCGACGGTGCGCGCGGTGTGCGACCCCTGCGTGGCGCGCTCTGTCACCCCGGCGTCGGCGCGGCATGGAATCATGGCGGCAACCACCCAACCGGTGGGTCGTTGCCTTGGGTTGGCGATGGCTCAGGACCACAGGCCACAGCCTTCAGGGGGAGGAACGATGGCGGACAGCTTCGGACCGATGCGGGGCGGGGGCGCCGACGACGGCGTCGCCGGCATGGGCCCGGACGCGGGCTCGTCACGCGAGGAGCCGATCAGGGTCCTGGTCGTCGACGACCACGCCCTGTTCCGTCGCGGCCTGGAGATCGTGCTCGCGGCCGAGGAGGACATCCAGGTCGTCGGAGAGGCCGGTGACGGCGCGGAGGCCGTGGAGAAGGCCGCGGACCTGCTGCCGGACATCATCCTGATGGACGTGCGGATGCCCCGGCGCGGCGGCATCGAGGCCTGCACCTCCATCAAGGAGGTGGCACCCAGCGCCAAGATCATCATGTTGACGATCAGTGACGAGGAAGCCGACCTCTACGACGCCATCAAGGCGGGCGCGACCGGTTATCTCCTCAAGGAGATCTCGACGGACGAGGTGGCGACCGCCATCCGCGCGGTGGCCGACGGCCAGTCCCAGATCAGCCCGTCCATGGCGTCGAAACTCCTCACCGAGTTCAAGTCGATGATCCAGCGGACCGACGAGCGCCGGCTCGTGCCCGCACCGCGCCTCACGGACCGTGAACTGGAAGTCCTCAAGCTCGTCGCCACGGGAATGAACAACCGGGACATCGCCAAGGAACTGTTCATTTCCGAGAACACCGTGAAGAACCACGTGCGCAACATCCTGGAGAAACTGCAGCTGCATTCCAGGATGGAGGCCGTGGTGTACGCGATGCGGGAGAAGATCCTCGAGATCCGCTGACGGCCGGGCCGCCGCGGATCAGGCGAGCAGGAGCGACAGCTCCCTGGCGAGCGGCTCGCGCAGGTCCGGCGCGTCGACCCGCTCCACGCGCACGTCCGTGCAGTCCACCCAGCTCGCCGCCTCGACCAGGGCCCGGGCGACCGACGGGACCGCCCTGGGGCCGTCCAGGGTCACCTGCCGGGCCACCAGTGTGCGGCCCTCGCGTGCCGGGTCCACCCGGCCGACCAGCCGGCCGCCGGCCAGGACCGGCATCGCGAAGTAGCCGTGCACCCGCTTCGGCTTGGGCACGTAGGCCTCAAGGCGGTGCGTGAAGCCGAAGATCCGCTCCGTGCGCGCGCGTTCCCAGATCAGGGAGTCGAAGGGGGAGAGCAGCGTCGTGCGGTGACGGCCGCGCGGGGGTGTCTCCAGGGCGACCGGGTCCGCCCAGGCCGGCTTGCCCCAGCCCTCCACCGTCACCGGGACCAGGCCCGAGTCGCCGATCACGGCGTCGACCTGCTCGGCCTTGAGGCGGTGGTAGTCGGCGATGTCCGCGCGGGTGCCGACGCCCAGGGACCGGCCGGCCAGGCGGACCAGGCGGCGCAGGCACTCGGTGTCGTCCAGGTCGTCGTGCAGCAGCGACTGCGGGACCGCGCGCTCGGCCAGGTCGTACACGCGCTTCCAGCCGCGGCGCTCGACGCAGACCACCTCGCCGTACATGAGGGCGCGCTCGACGGCGACCTTCGTGCCCGACCAGTCCCACCACTCGCTGGTCCTCTTCGCCCCGCCCAGGTCCGTCGCGGTGAGGGGGCCCTCGGCGCGGAGCTGCTTGACGACCTGGTCGTAGGCCCCGTCCGGGAGGTGGTGGTTCCAGTGCGGGCGGTTGCGGTAGGCGCGGCGGCGGAAGGCGAAGTGGGGCCACTCCTCGATGGGGAGGACACAGGCGGCGTGGGACCAGTACTCGAAGGCGTGCGTGTCCGTCCAGTAGGCGTTCTCGACGGTTGCGCGGCCCACGGCGCCGAGGCGGGCGTACGGGATCAGTTCGTGGGAGCGGGCGAGGACGGAGATCGTGTCGAGCTGCACCGCGCCCAGGTCACGCAGTATGCCGCGGACGCCGGCGCGGCGGTCGGGGGCGCCGAGGAAGCCCTGTGCGCGGAGGGCGAGGCGGCGGGCCTCGTCTGCGGACAGTTCCATGGCGGGGGGCGGGAGGGTCGTCATGCGTTCGCACGATAGGGGGTGGGTCTGACAGGGGGGTGGGTGTGCGGGGCGGAGGTTGGGCGTGCGGCCCGGCGCCGCGGGGTGCCCGGCGTTGCCGCGGGCGCGGGGTGGGTCGCGCGGCCCGGTGCTGCCGGGGTCCCGCTGCGCCCACCCGTGCCGCCCCTTGGAGGTACCTCCCAGGCCGTTCGAGCACTGGGGGAGGCACGACTGCCCGCAGCTGGGGCGGCCTACTGCCCGCAGCCGGGACGGTGTGACGTCACGGCTGGGACGGGAGGTAGGGGAAGGTCGAGGTGAGGGAGAGGTCCGAGGGGAGGAGGGAGGCGATCCAGCAGTCCCGGCGGACGCCGTTGTTGTTGATCGCGGAGCGCAGCGTGCCCTCCATGGTGAAGCCGGCGCGCTGGGCCACCGCGCGGGAGGCCGTGTTCCCGACCTCGGCGCGCCACTCCAGGCGGTCGATCGCCTGCCGGGTGAAGGCCCAGCGGGCGACGGCGGCGGCGGCCTCGGTGACGTAACCGTGCCCGCGGTGCTCCCTGGTCCCCCAGAAACCGATCTCGCCGACGCCCGGGGAGATCACCGTGACGCCGAGCATGCCCGCCAGGTCACCGGAGGGCAGGAAGAGGCCGAAGGTGAACATCGAGTCGTTCGCCCAGCCGTCGGGGACCACCTGCTCCGTGAAGCCCCGCGCGTGTGCCGGGAGGTAGGGCGAGGGAATCGTCGTCCAGCGCTGGATGTCGGGATCCTGGCAGGCGGCGTACACGGCATCGGTGTCCTGGGGGCCGACCGTGCGCAGGACGAGGCGGTCGGTGGTGATGATCTGCGGTTCCATCGGCCGATTCTGCGGGGTGACCCGCGACGCGTGCCATTCTTTTGCCGTGCGTGAACGAGCAGTCACTTTTCGTGCATTTGGTCGGCGGGTGCGGCACCATCCGCGGGCCTCGCACGTTGAACCGGGTGACAGCGACCGGAAGCAGGATGAAGGAGCGCGCGGTCACCGCTACGGCAGGCCTCCCGGCGCGGCGGGGTCCTCGCATACGATGGCCGTTGCTCAGTCAGTCACATGGAAACCGACCGTCCCAGGCCCGACCGGCAAGGAGACCAACCCCCGTGTCCGTCCTCTCGAAGATCATGCGTGCAGGCGAAGGCAAGATCCTGCGCAAGCTGCACCGCATCGCGGACCAGGTCAACTCCATCGAAGAGGACTTCGTCGACCTCTCCGACGCCGAGCTGCGGGCCCTCACCGATGAGTACAAGCAGCGCTACGCCGACGGTGAGAGCCTGGACGACCTGCTGCCGGAAGCCTTCGCCACCGTCCGCGAGGCCGCGAAGCGCGTCCTCGGCCAGCGCCACTACGACGTGCAGATCATGGGCGGTGCCGCCCTGCACCTGGGGTACGTGGCGGAGATGAAGACCGGTGAGGGCAAGACCCTCGTCGGCACGCTGCCCGCCTACCTCAACGCCCTGTCCGGCGACGGCGTCCACATCGTCACGGTCAACGACTACCTGGCCGAGCGCGACTCCGAGATGATGGGCCGCGTCCACAAGTTCCTGGGGCTCGAGGTCGGCTGCATCCTCGCCAACCAGACGCCGGCCCAGCGCCGCGAGATGTACGGCTGCGACATCACCTACGGCACGAACAACGAGTTCGGCTTCGACTACCTGCGCGACAACATGGCGTGGTCCAAGGACGAACTCGTCCAGCGCGGCCACAACTTCGCCATCGTCGACGAGGTCGACTCCATCCTCGTCGACGAGGCCCGTACGCCGCTGATCATCTCCGGCCCGGCCGACCAGGCCACCAAGTGGTACGGCGACTTCGCCAAGCTGGTCACGCGCCTGAAGAAGGGCGAGGCGGGCAACCAGCTCAAGGGCATCGAGGAGACCGGCGACTACGAGGTCGACGAGAAGAAGCGCACGGTCGCCATCCACGAGTCCGGCGTCAGCAAGGTCGAGGACTGGCTGGGCATCGACAACCTGTACGAGTCGGTGAACACGCCGCTCGTGGGTTACCTGAACAACGCCATCAAGGCCAAGGAACTCTTCAAGAAGGACAAGGACTACGTCGTCCTCGACGGCGAGGTCATGATCGTCGACGAGCACACCGGACGTATCCTCGCCGGCCGCCGCTACAACGAGGGCATGCACCAGGCGATCGAGGCGAAGGAAGGGGTGGACATCAAGGACGAGAACCAGACGCTTGCCACGATCACGCTCCAGAACTTCTTCCGCCTCTACAAGCGCCACGACCACGGCGGCAAGGAACTGCCCGGCCTGTGCGGCATGACCGGTACGGCCATGACGGAGGCCGCCGAGTTCCACCAGATCTACAAGCTCGGCGTGGTGCCTATCCCGACCAACCGGCCGATGGTCCGCAAGGACCAGTCCGACCTGATCTACCGCACCGAGGTCGCCAAGTTCGAGGCGGTCGTCGACGACATCGCCGAGAAGCACGAGAAGGGCCAGCCGATCCTCGTCGGCACCACCTCGGTCGAGAAGTCCGAGTACCTCTCGCAGCAGCTCAGCAAGCGGGGCATCCAGCACGAGGTGCTGAACGCCAAGCAGCACGAGCGCGAGGCGTCGATCGTCGCCCAGGCGGGCCGCAAGGGCTCCGTGACGGTCGCCACCAACATGGCCGGCCGCGGTACGGACATCAAGCTCGGCGGCAACCCGGAGGACCTCGCCGAGGCGGAGCTGCGCCAGCGGGGCCTCGACCCCGAGGAGCACATCGAGGAGTGGGCCGCGGCCCTGCCCGCCGCCCTGGAGCGGGCCGAGCAGGCGGTCAAGGCCGAGAAGGAAGAGGTCGAGAAGCTCGGCGGCCTCTACGTGCTGGGCACCGAGCGGCACGAGTCGCGGCGCATCGACAACCAGCTGCGCGGTCGTAGCGGCCGTCAGGGCGACCCGGGCGAGTCCCGGTTCTACCTCTCCCTCGGCGACGACCTGATGCGCCTGTTCAAGGCCCAGATGGTCGAGCGCGTCATGTCGATGGCGAACGTCCCGGACGACGTGCCGATCGAGAACAAGATGGTCACCCGCGCGATCGCCTCCGCCCAGTCGCAGGTCGAGACCCAGAACTTCGAGACCCGCAAGAACGTCCTGAAGTACGACGAGGTGCTCAACCGGCAGCGCGAGGTCATCTACGGCGAGCGGCGCCGCGTCCTGGAGGGCGAGGACCTGCAGGAGCAGATCCAGCACTTCATGAACGACACGATCGACGCCTATGTGCAGGCCGAGACCGCCGAGGGCTTCCCCGAGGACTGGGACCTGGACCGTCTGTGGGGCGCCTTCAAGCAGCTCTACCCGGTGAAGGTCACCGTCGAGGAGCTGGAGGAGGCCGCGGGCGACCGGGCCGGACTGACCGCCGAGTACATCGGGGAGTCCATCAAGGACGACATCCAGGAGCAGTACGAGGCGCGCGAGACGCAGCTCGGCTCCGAGATCATGCGTGAGCTGGAGCGCCGGGTCGTGCTCTCGGTCCTGGACCGCAAGTGGCGTGAGCACCTCTACGAGATGGACTACCTCCAGGAGGGCATCGGCCTGCGCGCGATGGCGCAGAAGGACCCGCTGGTCGAGTACCAGCGAGAGGGCTTCGACATGTTCCAGGCCATGATGGAGGGCATCAAGGAGGAGTCCGTCGGCTACCTGTTCAACCTGGAGGTCCAGGTCGAGCAGCAGGTCGAGGAGGTCCCCGTCGAGGAGGCCGCTCCCTCGCTGGAGAAGGCCCCGCAGGACGCGGTGCCGGCCCAGGCCGGTGCGCGCCCGGAGATCCGCGCCAAGGGGCTCGACGCGCCGCAGCGCCGCGACCTCCACTTCTCCGCTCCGACCGTGGACGGCGAGGGCGGTGTCGTCGAGGGCGACTTCACCACCGACGAGGAGCCCGCGCGGTCCTCGTCCGACGGCCTCACGCGCGCGGAGCGCCGCAAGCAGGCCAAGGGCGGGCGGCGCCGCAAGAAGTGACGCGGCGGTGCCCCGGGGCACCGTGACCGCGGGAAGGGCCGGGCACCCCTCGGGGAGCCCGGCCCTTCGGCCTGTTCAGTACCCGTTCAGCCCCTGCGCGGCGCCCGTGCGGCGCCTCGCCGGCAAGCGGCGGAGGACGACGCGGCGGTGGCGCCGCGCGCGGCCGTCAGGCGCCGTCCGTCCGCGGTCCCCGGGAGCCCCCCAGCTCCACCGCGGTGCAGCGCCAGCGCAGGTCCCGGCCCTGCTCCAGCCGGAACGCCATGGCGCGCAGCTGGTCACCCGCGCCGATACGGGCGAAGACCTCCAGCGCGCCCGGACGGGCCTCGTAGTAGCCGATGTCGCGGACGACGGGAAGGGTGCCGCGGGTGCGCAGCGGGCCGCGCTCGGCGAGCCGGGCCAGTTCGTCGTAGGCGTGGCCGACGGTGTGCCGGAGCATCGAGTGCACCGGGCGCCGGCCGCTGAGCACGTCGAGGAGCAGTTCCGCGAAGTGGTCCGTGGGCCGGAGCTGGGGGACCGGCCGCCGAGGCGCCCGGGCGGGGGCGACGGGGGCGGTCGTCCCCGCGGGGAGGCGCGAGGGGGCTGGGGCCGGCCGGGCGGACACGGGCGCGGACCCGGCGGACCCGACGGACCCGGTGGGTGCAGCGATCCGGCGGGCGGCGGCCGAGACGCGGTCCGGGGCGGGTGCGGTGGCGGCGGCGCGTGCGCTCGCCCTGGTCACACCGCCCGGGGAGGCGGTCGCCGGGCGGTTGTCGGCCGGCCTCGTGCGGGCGCGCGCGGAGCGGCCGGGGGAGCCCGCGGGGCGCCCGCCCGGTGCCGGGGTCCGGGGGCCGCTCCCGCCGGGCCTGCGGGGCGGTACGCCGCCCGGGGTGCGGGGCGTGGCGCCGCGGGGCGCGCCGGAGGCCGTGTCGGTGACCGCGCCGGGCGAGGCGTCCGCGAGGGCGGAGGAGGCGCCGACGGCGGCGGCCGGGACACGGCGGGCCCCAGCGCGGTGGGGCGGGGCGGCGGCGGTGCCGGGCAGGGGCACGTGAGGGGTGGGACGGGTCCTGGTCATGACCTTGCGCAGGGGCGGCACGGTCGGTGTGGTCTGCATGGGGTTCCCCGTTCGGCGACCCGGCGGATACCGGGCGGTAACTTCATGGTCGGGGATCTTGTACGGGGTGGTGGGCGGCGTCGGCAAGGAGGCGGAGGGCCGGGTCGGGGCGGGCGGGAGGTTCACCTATCCGAGTGGCCGTGGCCATGGGAACGGCCGGAACGGGGCGGGCCCACCGGGTGAGTCCGGGGACGGAAGTGGACGCGTCCCGGGCCCCGGACGGGCGCCCGAAAGGGGACGCCGCACGTATCCTGAAGGGCCTCCGGCGGATCTCCGACCGGGGCCAGTCCGACCACGAAAGCGGCCCGTCATGCGCGTCTATGTCCCCCTGACCCTCTCCGGTCTCGCCGAGGCGCACAGGACGGGGCGCCTGGGGACGGGTCCGCTCGTCGCGTACGCCGTCACGCCGGCGC
Organism: Streptomyces sp. NPDC127100; assembly: GCF_042724095.1. NCBI lineage: Bacteria > Bacillati > Actinomycetota > Actinomycetes > Kitasatosporales > Streptomycetaceae > Streptomyces > Streptomyces sp. NPDC127100. The sequence goes on along the minus strand of NZ_JBHXFL010000069.1, from coordinate 6,789 downwards.
TGCGCGAGTGGGTCGCCTCGGACGACCTCGAGGAGCTGGAGTACGCCGCCCTGAACCGGGCCGCGCTGGGCTCGCTGCGGCTGCTGGCGGCGGACGCGGAGGCCGTGCGGCGCCGGGTCGTGGTCGCGGCCGACGTGCCCGACGGAGCGGCGTCGGCCGGCCCGGACCGGGGGCCGGGCCCCGCGGTGCCGGGCGAGGTGCGGGTCGACGGTGACGTGCCGCTGGCCAAGGCGGCCGCGGTGCACGTCGACTCGGCCGACGCGGAGCCGGACGTGGCGGCCGCGGCCGGTGCCCTCGCGGCGGCGGACGGCGGGGACGGGGACGCCCAGTTCACCGTGGACGGGGCCGAGGAGCACGAGCTGCTCTGGTACGCGACGCAGGAGATCCCGAACCTGGTCGGGACCGGCGGCTGACGGGACCGCGGCTGACGGCCGCCCGCGCCCCCGCGCTCCCCGGGGGCACGACTTGACCGTCGGTGGCGGCGGGTACGTTTTCCTGCATGGGGACGCAGACAGGGGCGCACATCGTCTGGGACTGGAACGGCACGCTGTTCCACGACAACGACGCCATCATCGGGGCCACGAACGCGGCGTTCGCCGAACTGGGACTGACGCCGATCACGCTCGAGCAGTACCGGGCGCTGTACTGCGTGCCGGTGCCGAAGTTCTACGAGCGGCTGATGGGACGGATGCCCACGGACGCCGAGTGGGAGCTCATGGACGGGACCTTCCACCGGTACTACACCGAGCACCGGGTGGGGTGCGGGCTCACCGAGGGCGTGGCGGAGCTGCTCGCCGGGTGGCGGTCGGCGGGGCGCAGCCAGTCGATCCTCAGCATGTACGGACACGAGGAGCTCGTCCCGCTGGTGAGGGGGCTGGGGATCGAGGCGCACTTCCTCCGCGTCGACGGGCGGACCGGTCCGTCCGGGGGCAGCAAGGCCGAGCACATGGTGCGGCATCTCGCGGCGCTGGGATCGGTGGTGGAGCCCGCTCGCACGGTGGTGATCGGGGACGCCGCGGACGACGCGGTGGCCGCGCGGCACGTGGGGGCGCGGGCGGTGCTGTACACCGGGGGGTCGCACAGCCGGGCCAGTCTGGTGGGAGCCGGGGTGCCGGTGGTGGACACCCTGGGGGAGGCCGTGGCGGAGGCGGAGCGGCTGGCGGCGGAGTGAGGTGACGGGGGTGTCGTACGCCCTCGGGTGAGGGGTGCCCGGCGCGGGTGCCGGCCGGGGGCGGGTCGCGCGGCCCGGCGCATCAGCTGTAGCCGTCGGCATGACTGTGCAGAATGTCCAACTTCTCGGCTCTCTTTTGTACACATGCGGCTCGTGACGGATGCCCTGTCGGGGGCGATAGCCTGGTGGCGTGATCAGCGCGATAGCTCGCGGGGGCACCGTCGCCCCTGCCCTGCGCCCGGTGAGCACGGACCACATCCGTGACCGGGCGGCCGTCGCTGGTCTTCGCGGGCGGGACGGGGCATCGAAGGCCCCCGGTACGGCGCGGCGCACTCCCCGGACGGCGGACGCGAGAGCGACGTCACACCCGGCGGACGCGTCGACATTGGCCGATATGCCCCCGCTCCTCTCTCCTTGCGGCATAGCGTCGGAACAGACCGGACACCCCGCGTCTCGACGCCACGCCGGAAGGCCGGAGACCGTACTTCCTTCTACGTCACGCAACGGCGCGCGACAGGAGCCAGAGGACAATGCAGACCAAGCTGGACGAAGCCAAGGCCGAGCTGCTCGAGAGGGCCGCGCGGGTAGCTGAGAACAGCCCGGTCGGGGGGCACCTACCGACTGGGACGACGGACGAGGGCACTCCGGACACCCCGGGGACCCCGGGCACCCCGGACTACGCGTCCGTGTTCGCGTTCCTTCGGCGCTACTACCGGCACACCGCCCCGGAGGACCTGGCCGACCGCGACCCGGTCGACGTCTTCGGAGCCGCCGTCTCGCACTACCGGCTGGCCGAGAACCGTCCGCAGGGCACCGCGAACGTGCGGGTCCACACCCCGACGGTGGAGGAGAACGGCTGGACGTGCAGCCACTCCGTCGTGGAGGTGGTCACGGACGACATGCCCTTCCTCGTCGACTCCGTGACCAACGAGCTGACCCGCCAGGGCCGCGGCATCCACGTCGTCGTCCACCCGCAGTTCGTGGTCCGCCGCGACGTCACCGGCAAGCTCGTCGAGGTCCTCCCCGGTCCGGCCGGCGAGGACCTCCCGCACGACGCGCACGTCGAGTCCTGGATCCACGTCGAGATCGACCGCGAGACCGACCGCGGCGACCTGAAGCAGATCACCGCCGACCTGCTGCGCGTCCTCAACGACGTCCGCGAGACCGTCGAGGACTGGGGCAAGATGCGCGACGCGGCCGTCCGCATCGCGGAGGGGCTGCCGGACGAGCCCGCCCCCGGCGACCTGCGCCCGCAGGAGGTGGAGGAGGCCCGCGAGCTGCTGCGCTGGCTGGCGGACGACCACTTCACCTTCCTGGGCTACCGCGAGTACCAGCTGCGCGGTGACGACTCCCTCGCGGCCGTGGCCGGCACCGGCCTCGGCATCCTGCGCTCCGACCCGCACCACGCGACCGACGAGAGCCACCCCGTCAGCCCGTCCTTCGGACGGCTGCCCGCCGACGCCCGCGCCAAGGCCCGCGAGCACCGGCTGCTCGTGCTGACCAAGGCCAACAGCCGGTCCACCGTGCACCGGCCGTCCTACCTGGACTACATCGGCGTCAAGAAGTTCGACGAGCAGGGCAACGTCGTCGGTGAGCGGCGCTTCCTCGGCCTGTTCTCCTCCGCCGCCTACACCGAGTCCGTCCGCCGCGTGCCGGTCATCCGGCGCAAGGTGGAGGAGGTGCTGGAGCGGGCCGGCTTCTCGCCCAACAGCCACGACGGGCGGGACCTGCTGCAGATCCTGGAGACGTACCCGCGCGACGAGATGTTCCAGACCTCGGTCGAGGAGCTGGAGCCCATCGTCACGTCCGTGCTCTACCTCCAGGAGCGCCGCCGCCTCCGGCTCTACCTGCGCCAGGACGAGTACGGGCGCTACTACTCGGCCCTCGTCTACCTCCCCCGCGACCGCTACACCACCGGTGTCCGCCTGCGGATCATCGACATCCTCAAGGAGGAGCTCGGCGGCACCAGCGTCGACTTCACGGCCTGGAACACCGAGTCGATCCTGTCCCGGCTGCACTTCGTGGTCCGCGTGCCGCAGGGCACCGAGCTGTCGGAGATGTCCGACGCCGACAAGGAGCGCATCGAGACCCGCCTCGTCGAGGCCGCCCGCTCCTGGGCCGACGGATTCGCCGAGGCGCTCACCGCCGAGGTCGGCGAGGAGCGCTCCGCGGAACTCCTGCGCCGCTACGGGTCGGCCTTCCCCGAGGGCTACAAGGCCGACCACGGCCCGCGCTCCGCGGTCGCCGACCTCGGCCACCTGGAGCGGCTCGACCAGGACAGGACGTTCGCGCTGAGCCTGTACGAGCCGGTGGGCGCCGTGCCCGAGGAACGCCGGTTCAAGATCTTCCAGAAGGGCGGCACGATCTCCCTCTCGAAGGTGCTGCCGGTGCTCAGCCGGCTCGGCGTCGAGGTCACCGACGAGCGCCCGTACGAGCTGCGCTGCTCGGACCGCACGACCGCCTGGATCTACGACTTCGGTCTGCGCATGCCGAAGGCCGTCGCCGGCGACCACCTGGGCGACGACGCCCGCGAGCGGTTCCAGGACGCCTTCGCCGCCACCTGGACCGGCCAGGCGGAGAACGACGGCTTCAACGCCCTCGTGCTCGGCGCCGGGCTGACCTGGCGGCAGGCCGTGGTGCTGCGCGCGTACGCCAAGTACCTGCGGCAGGCGGGCTCCACCTTCAGCCAGGACTACATGGAGGACACCCTCCGCAACAACGTCCACACCACCCGCCTCCTCGTCTCCCTGTTCGAGGCGCGGATGTCGCCGGAGCGGCAGCGTGCCGGGCGCGAGATCGTGGACGCCCTGCTCGAAGAGCTCGACGCGGCCCTCGACCAGGTGGCGTCGCTCGACGAGGACCGGATCCTGCGCTCCTTCCTCACCGTCATCAAGGCGACGCTGCGGACGAACTTCTTCCAGGAGGCGAGCGACGGGAAGCCGCACGCGTACGTCTCCATGAAGTTCGACCCGCAGGCCATTCCCGACCTGCCCGCGCCGCGCCCGGCGTTCGAGATCTGGGTGTACTCGCCCCGCGTCGAGGGCGTGCACCTGCGGTTCGGCAAGGTCGCGCGCGGCGGTCTGCGCTGGTCCGACCGCCGGGAGGACTTCCGCACCGAGATCCTCGGCCTGGTCAAGGCGCAGATGGTGAAGAACACCGTCATCGTGCCGGTCGGCGCCAAGGGCGGCTTCGTCGCCAAGCAGCTGCCCGACCCGAACGCCGACCGCGACGCCTGGCTCGCCGAGGGCATCGCCAGCTACCGGACGTTCATCTCCGCGCTGCTCGACATCACCGACAACATGGTGGCCGGCGAGGTCGTGCACCCCGCGGACGTCGTCCGGCACGACGAGGACGACACCTACCTCGTCGTCGCCGCCGACAAGGGCACCGCGAAGTTCTCGGACATCGCCAACGAGGTCGCCGAGGCCTACAACTTCTGGCTCGGCGACGCCTTCGCCTCCGGCGGTTCGGCCGGCTACGACCACAAGGGCATGGGCATCACCGCCCGCGGCGCCTGGGAGTCCGTCAAGCGGCACTTCCGGGAGCTGGGCGTGGACACCCAGAGCCAGGACTTCACGGTCGTCGGCATCGGCGACATGTCCGGTGACGTGTTCGGCAACGGCATGCTGCTCAGCGAGCACATCCGCCTGGTCGCCGCCTTCGACCACCGGCACATCTTCCTCGACCCGACGCCGGACGCGGCCACCTCCTACGCCGAGCGCCGCCGCCTGTTCGACCTGCCGCGCTCCTCGTGGGAGGACTACGACACCGCGCTGCTCTCGGCCGGCGGCGGCGTCTTCCCGCGCACGGCCAAGTCGATCCCGGTGAACGCGCACGTCCGCGAGGCCCTCGGCATCGAGCCCGGCATCACCAAGATGACCCCGGCCGAGCTGATGAAGGCGATCCTCACGGCCCCGGTGGACCTGCTGTGGAACGGCGGCATCGGTACGTACGTCAAGGCGTCCACCGAGTCCAACGGCGACGTCGGCGACAAGGCCAACGACCCCATCCGCGTCGACGGCGGCGACCTGCGGGTCCAGGTCGTGGGCGAGGGCGGCAACCTGGGCCTGACCCAGCTGGGCCGGATCGAGTTCGCCCGCACCGGCGGCAAGATCAACACGGACGCCATCGACAACAGCGCGGGCGTGGACACCTCCGACCACGAGGTGAACATCAAGATCCTGCTGAACGGTCTCGTCAAGGAAGGCGACATGACCGTCAAGCAGCGCAACAAGCTGCTGGCGGAGATGACCGACGAGGTCGGCGCGCTGGTCCTGCGCAACAACTACGCGCAGAACACGGCGATCGCCAACGCGCTCGCCCAGTCCAACGACATGCTCAACGCCCAGCAGCGCTTCATGCGCCACCTGGTGCGCGAGGGCAGCCTGGACCGGGCCCTGGAGTTCCTGCCCACCGACCGCCAGATCCGCGAACGCCTGAACGCCGGCCAGGGCCTCACCGGCCCGGAGACCGCCGTCCTGCTGGCGTACACGAAGATCACGGTCGCCGAGGAGCTGCTGCACACCTCCCTGCCCGACGACCCGTACCTGCGCGGTCTGCTCCACGCCTACTTCCCGACGGCGCTGCGCGAGCAGTTCCCGGAGCAGGTCGACAGCCACCCGCTGCGCCGCGAGATCACGACGACCGTCCTGGTCAACGACACGGTCAACACGGGCGGCACCACGTACCTGCACCGGATGCGCGAGGAGACCGGCGCGTCGCTCGAGGAGATCGTGCGGGCGCAGACCGCGGCGCGGGCGATCTTCAGCTCCGCCTCGGTGTGGGACGCGGTGGAGGCCCTGGACACCAAGGTCGACGCCGCCGTCCAGACCCGTATCCGGCTGCACTCGCGGCGCCTGGTCGAGCGCGGCACCCGCTGGCTGCTCAACAACCGGCCGCAGCCGCTGGAGCTCGCCGAGACGGTGGACTTCTTCGCCGAGCGGGTCGAGCAGGTCTGGGCGCAGCTGCCCAAGCTGCTGCGGGGCGCGGACGCGGAGTGGTACCAGCACATCTACGACGAGCTGACCGCCGCCGGGGTCCCGGACGAGCCGGCCACCCGGGTGGCCGGCTTCTCCTCGGCCTTCCCGACGCTGGACATCGTCTCGGTGGCCGACCGCATGGGCAAGGAGCCGCTGGACGTCGCCGAGGTGTACTACGACATCGCCGACCGGCTCGGGGTCACCCAGCTCATGGACCGGATCAGCGACCTGCCCCGCGCCGACCGCTGGCAGTCCATGGCCCGCGCGGCGATCCGCGAGGACCTGTACGCGGCGCACGCGGCGCTCACCGCGGACGTGCTGGCGGCGGGCAACGGCACGTCGACGCCCGAGCAGCGTTTCACGGTGTGGGAGCAGAAGAACGCGGCGATCCTCGGCCGGGCCCGCACCACGCTGGAGGAGATCAAGGGCTCCGACGCCTTCGACCTCTCCAACCTGTCGGTGGCGATGCGGACGATGCGGACGCTGCTGCGGACGCACTCGTGACGGCGTAGCCGCGCGGAAGGCGGCGCCGTGGCGTGAAGGCGCCGCAGTGGCGTGAAGGCGCCGCAGTGGCGTGAAGGCGCCGCAGTGGCGTGAAGGCGCCGCAGTGGCGTGAAGGCGCCCCGGGTCCTCGGGACC
>NZ_JBHXFL010000068.1:0-29585 GCF_042724095.1 Streptomyces sp. NPDC127100 | reverse complement strand
CACCCTAAATCTCCCGCCGGGCCGCGCCCGTGTGCGTACCGCGGGGGTGTCAGACCTCCAGCTCGCTCTCGATGCGGCGCAGCTGGTGGCGGGCCATCGCCAGGTTGGCGCGGCTGCCGTCGAGCACGAGGTAGAGGAACAGCCCGTTGCCGCCGCGGCCCTTGAGCAGGCGGATCAGGTGGTACTGGCTGTTCAGGGTGATCAGGATGTCCTCGATCTCCTCCTTCAGACCGAGCAGCTCCATCGTGCGCAGTTTGGCCCGCACGACGTCGGTGTTGCCGGCGGCGGCGACCTCCAGGTTGAAGTCCTTGGTCCCGCCCAGCGTGCCGAGGGCCATGCCGCTGGTGTAGTCGACCAGCGCGGCGGCGGTCGCTCCGTCGATCGAGCTCAGGCATTCCTTGAGCGAGGTCTCCAGGTTGGCCATGCGTGGGTTTCCTTCCGTACGTGATCGGTGGACACCTGACCGTGGGTCAGGTGGGCCGGCGGTGGCCGCCGGCCTGGGGACGCGGTTCGTGTGCGGGCCGTTGCGGGGTGCGCACCGGCAGGGTGCCGATCTGCCGGGCCGGATCGGCCGGCGTCGTCGCGGCGTGTTCGCCCGGTGCCGGACGGTCGCCGGGACGGGTGCGCTCGTGGCCGATGTGGGCGGCCACCAGTTCGCCGATGCGGGCGCCGCTGCGCCGGCCCTCCAGGTGCAGCCGCCCCACGTTGACGCGGCCCTCGGCGAGCAGGGTGAGCACGGCGGCCGGGCCGGCCGCGTAGGTGGCGACGTAGCCGTCGGCCCCCCGCAGCAGCAGTTCCCGGAAGCCGCCGCGCGCGGTGGCATCGGCCATGCGGTGGGCCACGCCGAGCGCGGCGGCGGTGAGGGCGGCGAGTCCCTCGGGTTCGGTGCCCGGCGCGTCATGGGCCAGCACGAGCCCGTCGACGGTGGCCGCGAGCGATCCGGTCAGCTGGGGCACGCGGTTGCGCAGGCGGTGCAGTTCGTCCAGGACGTCGCTCTCGACGGCCATGATGAGCAGTCTCCTTTCGGCACGCTGGCGACGCGCGCGTATCACAGGGCCTCCAGGGCGTCTCGAAGCCGGCGCAGCAGTGCCGTGTCCGGGTCGTCCCACGTGACCGGGTGCGCCTCCCGGCCCCCCGCGGCCGGTGCGGGTCTGCTCGGGGCGGCGGTGACGAGTCCGTCGGCGGCCAGGCGGCGCAGTTCGACGAGGGTGTGGTAGGTCCGGCAGGCGAGGGACGCGGCGATGTCGCAGGCGGTGCGCACGCCGTCGACCTGGGTCAGGGTCCGGCTGCGCCGGGCCGGCAGGTCGCCGGTGCCGGCGCCGGGCACCCGGACGAGCGGCACGACGTCGATGTCGGGGTCCGGCCATATGCGTTCCAGCAGGGCGCGGCGGCGCCTCGACTCCCTTACGACGGTGTCCACGGGCACGGACCGCACCGCGCCGAGCCAGTGCAGGGCACCGGGCCGGAAGCGGTGCGCGCGGGTGTCGTGGGCGAGGACGAAGTACGCGGCGTCGAACAGCGCGCCCAGGTGGCAGACCTCCAGGGCACCGGCGGGGAGCCGGCCGCTGTCCACCAGCCGGTGCCCGACCCGGTGGTGGGTTCCGCCCCGGTCGACCGCCTCCCACCAGCCGTCCGGCGGGACGGCGCCGCTGCGGGTGAGCAGCGCGCCGAGGTCCGGGGTGAGGGCCGACTCCACGTGGACGACGCGGCCCGCCGAGAGGTAGACGATGCCGCGCTCGCCCGACAGGGCGCCGGTGGCACCCTCGGCCGCGAGGGTGCCGAGGGCCTCCGACGTGGTTCCGTGCGCGGCCCAGGCCGTGGTCGCCGCGGTCATCCGAGCACCAGGCGATCCGCCATCTCGGCCAGCCGTATGCGGGCCAGCGCGAGGTTGCCGTCGTTGCGGTCGAGCCAGAGGTGGAGGAAGACGGTGCTGTCGAAGGGCGTGCTGACGAACCTGAGCAGGTGGTAGGAGTCCGCCGTCGTGACGATCATGTCCTCGACCGGCGGCTCCTGCTCCGGCGGTGCCTCGCCGGCCGGTGCCAGGGAACCGCTCTCCGCGATGTGCCGGGCGAGTTCCGCCGTTTCCGCTGCCGTCGCCTCCGGGTCGCCGCCCGGCGCCTCCCCCACCGCGCCGAGGGCGAGGCCGCTGATCCAGTCGACCAGCGAAGCGCCCCGTGCGCCGGGCAGCCGCATGGCCTCCAGCAGACTCTCGTCGATTCCGGGCACGCCGGATCCCCTCCCCCTGCACGGCTGTACCGCGAACGTGACGCCGAGACTACGGAAAGTGCACGGGTACGGTGAGCGCTTTGGCATTTTCCAGAGGAACGTGCCCCCGCTGCGGCATACTGCGACGTTTCGGCCCTGGGAAGGAGAGGGCGCAGGAGTGGACCCGCCCGGACGGGCAACCCGCCCTGACATGGCCGAACAGCCCCCTTCCCACGACGGGAAACACGCACCGGACCCCGACCGCACCACCGACGGCAAGGCGCCCGAGGACTACGGTCCGGGCGCCTCCACCGAGCGGGCCGCCCCCGACTCCCCCACCGAACTGCCGAAGCGCTCGTGGAAGGCGCTGCTGCGGCGTGTGCTGTCCGAGTTCAAGGACGACGAGCTGACCGACCGCGCCGCCGCCCTGACCTATTACGGGATCCTGTCGCTCTTCCCGGCGCTGCTGGTGCTGGTCTCCCTGCTCGGGATCGCCGGGCAGTCCGCCACCCAGGAGGTCCTGGACAACATCCAGAAGCTCGCCCCGGGGTCCGCGCGGGACATCATCAGCGACGCGGTGAAGCAGTTGCAGGCCAAGGCGGGCCTGGGCTCCGTACTCGCGGTGGTCGGTCTGCTCGGTGCCGTCTGGTCGGCGTCCGGCTACGTGGCCGCGTTCATCCGCGCGGCCAACGCGGTCTACGACGTGCCGGAGGGACGGCCGGTGTGGAAGGTGCTGCCGCTGCGGGTGGCGCTGACCGTGGTGCTGCTCCTGCTGGCCGTGGTCAGCGCCCTCATCGTGGTGTTCACCGGCACGCTGGCCCGGCAGGCGGGCACCGCGCTCGGCGTCGGCGACACCGCGCTGACCGTGTGGTCCTTCGCCAAGTGGCCCGTCCTGGTGCTGCTCGTCACGATGATGATCGCGATCCTGTACTGGGCCACTCCGAACGCCCGGGTGCGGGGCTTCAAGTGGATCACGCCGGGCAGCGTCATCGCCCTGCTGGTCTGGCTCGTGGCCTCCGCCGGGTTCGCCTTCTACGTGGCGAACTTCGGCTCGTACAACAAGACGTACGGCACGCTCGCGGGCGTCATCGTCTTCCTGGTCTGGCTGTGGGTGACGAACCTGGCGATCCTCCTGGGCCTGGAGTTCGACGCCGAGCTGGCCCGGCAGCGTGTCATCGACGGCGGCCATCCGCCCGAGGACGAGCCGTACGTGGAACCTCGCGACACGCGGGCCTGGGACTCCGCGGACCGGCGGCGCGCGGCGCCACCGGACGAGTGACGTCTCGGGGCCCGTCCCCCACGGGCGGGCGGACGCCCTGACCGACGGCGGGACCTCACGGCCCGGGAACGACGTGAACCGCGCGTCGCAACCCGGGCCTCCGGCCGCCGGGGACCGGCCCACGGGCGCCGGCTACGGGAGGATCGAGTCGATGTATCCCCCGTCGGCGCGCACCGCGGCGCCGGTCGTGGCGGAGGCCAACGGCGAGCTCAGGTAGACCACGAGGTTCGCGATCTCCTCGGGCTCGATCAGCCGCTGGAGCAGCGACTGCGGGCGGTGTTCGCGCATGAAGACCCGCTGCGCCTCCTCCCAGGGCAGGTCGCGGTCGACGAGCTGGTGGACGAAGTCCTCGACGCCCTCGGTGTGGGTCGGTCCGGCGATGACGGAGTTCACCGTGACGCCGCTGCCGGCCGCCTCCTTGGCGAAGCCGCGGCTCACCGCGAGCAGGGCCGTCTTCGAGACCCCGTAGTGGATCATCTCCGCCGGGACGACCACGGCCGAGTCACTCGCGATGTAGAGCACCCGGCCCCAGCCCCGTTCCCTCATCCGGGGGAGAAGGGCACGGGTCAGCCTGACGCCCGCGAGGACGTTGATCTCGAAGTACCGGCGCCACTCGTCGTCGCTGATCTCCAGCGCGGGTACGGCGCCGAAGACGCCGAGGTTGTTGACGAGGATGTCCACGTCGGGCAGCGTCCGGACGGCCCGGTCCGCGCCCTCCTCGGTGCCGAGGTCAGCGGCGACGGCCACGAACTCGCCGTCGGGGACCGCGGCCCTCAGCCCGGCGATGCTCTCCGCCAGCCGGGCGGCGTCGCGTCCGTTGACGCCCACCGTGGCACCGGCCCGGGCCAGCCCGGCGGCGATCGCCGCCCCGATGCCCTGCGTGGAGCCGGTCACCAGCGCGGTCCGCCCGCCGAGGTCGAGGTTCATCGGGTCACTCCCTGTCGTGCCGTGCGGTCTTCCGCCGTCCTCGCCCCCAGCCTCGCCGCGATCCGCCTCCGGCACCGTCGGACCGCGCCGGTCGGGGTACGGGGCACGCCCGGTCGGCGGACCCCGGGTGACCTCCGGTGGCCGGCGGCGACGATACTGGCCTTTCGCCCGTACCTCCGCCTCGCAGATGGACTCATGCCGACCTCTTCCACCGCCCGCCCCACGACTCCACCCACGGTGTGGCCGGCTCGCGGCCGCCACGTCGGATCCGCCGCGGAGGACACCGTCCGGCGCACCCTGCGACGGCTCAAGGACGGCCATGTCCTCGACGACTTCCAGGAGCTGCCCGAGGACCCGGCCCGGGACGGCTCACCCGGCCCGAAGATCTTCGAGGCACGCTGGAGGGCCGGTGGCACGGTCACCGTGCGCGCCCGGCTGACGCTGGCGCCGGGCTCGGCGGGCGGACAGGACTGGACGCTGCTCGCGGAGGCCGAGGAGGCCTGGGACCCCGCCTGGCCGTCGCCCGCCACGATGTTCTGGCCCGACGATCCCGACGTCACCTGGGACCGCGACATCGCCACCGGCCTGCGGCTGCGGGGGATCAACAACCTGCCGGACGACGACAAGGCCGTACGGCGGCTGCTCAAGGAGGCCGGGCGCGGCGCGTGGAACATCCACGTCGTCGTGCACGAGGCGATGACGCCCGACCACCGCGGCCGGGTGCCGCTGGCGGAGCGGCTGCCCGCGAGTCTGCGCCACCGCGTGGTCGAGCACCGCGCGGCACCGCAGCAGCTCCGGGTGGTGAACTGGGCGCTGGAGGACTTCGGCGTCCAGGTGCCGCGCGGCGGCGCGGTGGTCCTGCCCGGCACCCCGGCCCCGGAGGAGTACGACGCCGAGGACTTCTCCGTCCGCAGTGTGTTCCTGGACGGCAGCGAGCCCGTCGACCTCATCGCGGCGGTGACGGCCTTCGCGGTGCTCCCCCGGCCGCTCGTGGACGGTGCCGAGGAGGCGCTCGGCGCGCTGCGGGAGGACTGGCGGCTGCTCACCCTGGAGGAGGAACTGGCCCGCGAGCGCAAGCTGGTGGCCATGTACGCCGAGGCGCTGGAGGCCATGACGCAGTCCCGGGACCTGTACCGGGAGGCGGCCGAGCGCGCGGCCGAGGCGCTGGCCGCGTACCGCGAGTCCGCCGGGCCCGCCCCGGCCGGGCCCCCTCCGTCCGAGACGCCGGTGCCGTCCCCGCTGCGGGGGCTGACCCGCACGCTGGAACGCTTCAGGAGCGCCGGGCGCGGCGACTGACGGCCGCCGGTCGCGCTCAGCAGAAGAGCGGGAGGCGGTCCGCGTCGGCGCCCAGGGCCCGCCGTTCGACCGCGGTGAGCGCGGCGCGTCCGGTGCCGGCCCGGGCGTAGTGCCGGTCGCTCCAGTCCAGCGGGACCGGGCGCCCCAGGAGACCGTCGAGGGTGGCGCGGACCGCGGTCAGCCCCGCCGGTGACGGACCGGGCGCGGCGGGCAGTGCGACGGTCAGGTCGAGGTGGTGCACGGTCGCCTCGACGCCGAGGGTCGTCAGCAGGTCCCCGGCGGTCAGCACATGTCCCTGGGTGCGCACCGGGCGGTGCGGCTCGGCCGTCGCCGCGGCCGTCACGGTCGCCGCCGCCGTCTCCAGGTAGGACTCCTTGAGCTGTCCGAAGTCGAGGAACATGCTCGCCGCGACCCGGTTCCAGCGCCGTCCGTGGGCGGCGCCGGCTGGGTCGGGCGCCCAGTCGCGCCAGTAGCTGACGGCATCCCGGTCGGGCGGCCCGCCGGCGGGGGTGTGCAGCGCCACCAGGGCCCGCTGGGCGTCCCCGAGCAGGTGGAACACCAGATCGCGCACCGCCCATCCGGTGCAGTCGGTCGGCAGCCACGACTCCTCGTCCCCCAGCGGGCGGACGACCGCCGCCAGCGTCTCGTACGCGTCGCGCACGACGCGGACCGGGTCCGTGGCGTTCTCGTGTTCCGTGGTCATGGCGCCACCCTAGGACGGCGCCGGCGGAGCGACTCAGGGAACCCTCACGTGTCAGCCGGCGTGACGTGGATACGCGGTCTGCACAGCAGCACGGCCCGTCCCGGAAGGTCAGCGTCGCCATGGACAGCCAGCACCGGAGCGCCTCCCCCGCTTCCCGTCCGTCCGAGCCGCACCGCTCGGACACCACCCTGCGGGTCAACGGCAAACCCCACACCCTCTCCGTCGACCACCGTCGCGTCCTGCTGGACCTCCTGCGGGAGGACCTCGGGCTCGCGGGCGCCAAGAAGGGCTGCGACCACGGACAGTGCGGCGCCTGCACGGTCCTGGTCGACGGCCGGCGCGTCAACAGCTGCCTGCAGCTGGCCGTCGCCCTGGACGGCAGTGAGGTCACCACCGTCGAGGGCCTCGCCGGGGACGGCGAGGAACTGCACCCGCTGCAGCGCGCGTTCCTGGAGCGCGACGCCTTCCAGTGCGGTTACTGCACCCCCGGCCAGATCTGCTCCGCGGTCGGTGCGCTCGCCGAGGCCGAGGCCGGTCACCCCTCCCACGTCACGGACCCGGCGACGCCCTCCGGCGGGCCGGTGCCGCTGGACCGGGACGAGATCCGGGAGCGGCTCAGCGGCAACCTGTGCCGGTGCGGGGCCTATCCGCGCATCGCCGACGCGGTCGAGGACGTGATCCCGTGAAGCCCTTCGCCTACGTACGGGCGGGCAGCGTCGAGGAGGCCACCGACGCGTTCGCCGCCCACCCCGGCGCCCGCTACCTCGGCGGGGGCACCAACCTGGTCGACCTGATGAAGCTCGGCGTGGAGACGCCCGCCGCCCTCGTCGACGTCACCCGGCTGCCGCTGGACTCCGTGGAGGAGCTGCCCGACGGCTCGCTGCGGGTCGGCGCCATGGTGCGCAACAGCGACCTCGCCGCCCATCCGGCCGTCCGCGACCGCTACCCCGCGCTGTCCCAGGCCCTGCTGGCGGGCGCCTCGGGTCAGTTGCGCAACGCCGCGACCACCGGCGGGAACCTGCTGCAGCGCACCCGCTGCCCCTACTTCCAGGATCTGTCCAAGCCCTGCAACAAGCGGGCGCCCGGCACCGGCTGCGGCGCCCTGGAGGGGGTGCACCGCGATCACGCGGTGCTCGGGGGGTCCGGGCTGTGCATCGCCACCCACCCCTCGGACATGGCCGTGGCGCTGGCCGCGCTCGACGCGCGCGTGGAGCTGCACGGCACGGAGGGCGCCCGGAGCGTGCCCGCCGCCGAGTTCCACCGGCTGCCCGGCGAGCATCCCGAACGGGACACCGAGATCCGGCCCGGCGAGCTGATCACCGGTGTGGTCCTGCCGGCCGCGACGGCCGGACTGCCGTCCGCCTACCGCAAGGCCCGGGACCGGGCGTCGTACGCCTTCGCGCTGGCCTCCGTCGCCGTCGTGCTGCACCTGGCGGACGGCGTGGTGGAACGCGCCGGGATCGCGTTCGGCGCGCTCGCGCACCGTCCGTGGCGGGCCCGGCGGGCCGAGCAGGCGCTGCTCGGCGCGGCGCCCACGACGGCCGCGTTCGAGCACGCCCTCGACCTGGAGCTGGCGGCCGCCGAGCCGTTGCGGGACAACGCCTACAAGGTGCCGCTGGCCCGCCGGCTCGCCCTGGACGTACTGGGCCGGCTGGCGCCGCCCGCCGCCATCGACTGACACCGGCGTCCCCGAGGAGGATTCCATGACCGGCACCGAGACCGTGCTGGGCGCTCCCGCCGAGCGCCGGGAGGGGCGGGAGAAGGTCACCGGCACCGCCCGGTACGCGGCCGAGTTCGACGTCCCCGGCCGCGTGCAGGCCTGGCCCGTGCCGGCGGCGGTCGCGCGCGGCCGGGTGACCGGCGTGGACACCGCGCCCGCGCTCGCCCTGCCGGGCGTGCTGGCGGTGCTCACGCACGAGAACGCCCCCCGGCTGGGAGAGCCTGACGACCCGACGCTCGCCGTGCTCCAGAGCCCCAAGGTGCCGCACCGGGGCTGGTTCGTGGGCCTGGTGGTGGGTGAGACGCTGGAGGCGGCCCGGGCGGGTGCCGCCGCCGTCCGCGTCACCTACGAGGCGCAGGACCACGACGTGACGCTCACCGCCGACCACGCCGGGGCCTATGTCCCCGAGACGGCCAACGGAGGTTTTCCGGCCACCACCGAGAACGGCGACGCCGACGGTGCCTTCGCGTCCTCACCGGCCCGGATCGACGTCGTGTACCGGGTGCCGCCGCTGCACAACCACCCGATGGAGCCGCACTCCAGCACCGCGGTGTGGGACGGCGAGCGGCTGACCGTGCACTCCTCCAGCCAGGGCACCACCGCCGTGCGGAAGGAGCTCGCCCGGCTGTTCGGGCTGACCGAGGACCGGATCACGGTCCGCGCCGAGCACGTGGGCGGCGGTTTCGGGTCCAAGGGAACGCCCCGGCCCGACGTGGTCCTGGCCGCGATGGCGTCGCTGCACACCGGCCGGCCGGTGACCGTCGCCCTGCCGCGCCGCTACCTGCCCTGCGTCGTCGGACACCGCGCGCCGACCCTGCACCGGCTGCGCCTCGGCGCCGACGCCGGCGGGCGGCTCACGTCGCTGTCCCACGAGGCGACGACGCACACGTCGCGGGTGAAGGAGTTCGTGGAGCAGGCGGCGGTCCCCGCGCGCGTCATGTACGGCACACCCGCGCTGCGCACGGTCCACCGCGTGGTGCCCCTGGACGTGCCGACGCCGTCCTGGATGCGGGCCCCGGGCGAGTGCCCCGGCATGTACGCGCTGGAGTCCGCGATGGACGAGCTCGCCGCCGGACTCGGCATCGACCCGGTGGAGCTGCGGGTGCGCAACGAGCCGGAGACCGAGCCCGAGAGCGGACGGCCCTTCAGCAGCAGGCATCTCGTGGAGTGTCTGCGCGAGGGCGCGAGCCGGTTCGGGTGGGCGGGGCGCGATCCGCGTCCGCGGTCCCGCACCGAGGGCCCCCTCCTGGTGGGGAGCGGGGTGGCCGCCGCCACGTATCCGGTGATGGCCGCGCCCTGCCGCGCCTCGGCCCGGGCGCTGCCCGACGGCGGCTTCCTGGTGCGGGTCAACGCCACGGACATCGGCACCGGGGCGCGGACGGTGTGCGCGCAGATAGCGGCCGACGTCCTCGGCGTGCCCCTGGACCGGGTCCGCATCGAGGTGGCGGACAGCGACATCGGGTTCGCGCCGGTGGCGGGCGGCTCGTCCGGCACCGCCTCCTGGGGCTGGGCCGTGCACGAGGCGTGCTCCCGGCTGGCCGGGCAGTTGGCCGGCCCCACCGGCCCGCTGCCCGCCGAGGGCGTGGTGGCCGAGGCCGACACCTCCGGCACCGCCGACGCCGAGAGCCCCTACGCACGGCACGCGTTCGGGGCTCACTTCGCCGAGGTCACCGTCGACACGGTCTCCGGGGAGGTGCGGGTACGGCGGATGCTGGGCGTCTTCGCCGCGGGGCGCATCCTCAACGCCCGTACGGCGCGCTCCCAGTTCGTCGGCGGGATGACGATGGGGCTGGGCATGGCGCTGACCGAGGACAGCACGGTGGACCCGGCCTTCGGCGACTTCACCGAGTCCGACCTCGCGTCGTACCACGTGCCCGTGCACGCCGACGTCCCGTCCGTGGAGGCGTACTGGGTGGAAGAGGACGACGCCCACCTCAACCCCATGGGCAGCAAGGGGATCGGTGAGATAGGCATCGTCGGTGCGGCGGCGGCCGTGGGCAACGCGGTCCACCACGCCACCGGCATCCGTTTCCGGGAGCTCCCGCTCACCCCCGACCGGGTGCTCTCGGGACTGCTCGAGCACGAGCACCCCGCGGGCATGCTGGGGGCGGCGTGACGGGGCCCCTCGTGGCCCGCGCCGGTGGCCCGGCGCGGGCCACGACGGGCCGGACGCAGGGTCAGTCGGCGCGGCGGGCCCGGGTGACGGTGCGGACCGTCCGGCCCCGGGCGGGGGCCTGGGAGGCGACCCGGACGCACAGTGCCGTCAGCGCGACCAGTGACGCCAGTACGGCGGCTCCCACGGCGACCCAGGCGGGTGCGAGGGTGAGGTCCACGGTCCGGGACACCTCCGCCGAGGGGGCGGCGGTGCCGTAGAGCCCGGCCGCGGCCAGCGCCGCCGGCAGCACGACCGCGACGGCGAGCACCGGCACGGCGGCGCGCACGGTCAGGACCAGGGCGACGGCCAGACAGAGCGCCGACATGCCGAGCGCGACCGCGTAACCTCCGACGGACGCGTCGTTCCGGTGCAGGGGGAAGTGGGCGACGCCGCAGCCGGCGAGCGCGGTGACGGTGCACCACGTCGGCCACAGCGCCCGCCCGACGGCCCGGCGCACCACGGGACGGCGGTCGCGGTCGCGCGGCGCACGGCCGCGGGCCCGCGCCCACCGGACCGGAAGCAGGGCGCGGCGTCGTTCGCGGCGCCGGGAGCCGGCCACGGCCGTGGCCGCCGGTTCCTCCGCGGGCCACGGCTCCTCCGTCGCGTACCCGTCCTCCGGGACCGGCCGCGCGGGCCCCGGCTCCGGCCGGCCGGCGTGCGACCGCTGCTCCTCGGCCAGCCTGCCGATCAGTTCGACCAGGTCCTCGACGGGCCGGCCGGTGGCGGCGGCCCGTACGGCCTCCTGCCCGCACCGCGGCTCCAGGGGGGTGCGGTGCAGCAGGGTCATCAGCCGGGTGACGTCCTCCACCGGGTGGTGTGCCACCGCGGCGCGGATCGCCTCGTCCGCGCTGTCCGCGCGGCGGGGCGGCCGGGTCAGCAGGTCCGCCAGCCGGGTGACGTCCTCCACCGACCGGGCGACGCCCACCGCGCGGAGCGCGTCGCCCGTGGCCCCCGCGTACAGGGGGGACTGCTCCAGCATCGTGATCAGGTCGACGACCTCTTCCAGCGGCCGGTCGGCCACGGCGGCGCGCACGAGGTCGCCGACGGGGTCTCCGTACGACCGCGACGCGTCGTCACGGTCCGCGGGTTCACGGGCGGGGACTCCGTGGGGGTCCTCGTCGGGGAAGAGGTCCTCGTCGGAGAGGAGGTCCGCGACGTCCGGCTCGGGGACCGGTTCCCGGGGGGCCGGCCGGGAGGGGCCGCCGGCACGGAACATGCGTTGCCGCAGGGTGGGTTCCCGCGGGACGGGTCCCCTCCGGGCGGGCGAACGGGCGGTCGAGGGCCGGACCGTGTGCGTGCCGGTGGCCGAGGTCGTCTCCCCGGCCGGCAGGTCCTCGGCGGATATGGCGTATTCGGTCGTACGGGATGATGAGGAGCCGGTGGTCATGGTCTCTCCGTGGATCGGGGGTGCGGCCGCCCTGCGTCCCCGGCATGCGACGCGCGGTGGGTGGTGCCCATTACTAGGCGCGTCCACCGCACGGTGCCACTCGGACGGGCCACGGGGATGAGAGACCCGGCGCGGAGCCATATCGCCGCGTCGAGAGGGAATCCGTCAGACAGGGCATGTGCCGCGCACCAGGAGGAGGGGCGGCCGGGTGGATACGACCACAGTGGTGATCGTCGCGGCGGTGGCGCTCGCGCTGGCCGCTCTCTGCGTGGCCGTCGGCGTCCTGGTGCGGCTGGTCCGTACCCGACGGGACCTCAGAAGGGCCGGACTTCCCGCCGGCCCGCGGTGGGTCTTCTGGGGCGCCGTCCTCTACTTCGTGCTGCCGGCGGACCTTCTGCCCGATCCGGTGTACCTGGACGACATCGGCGTACTGCTTCTCGCCCTGCGCTCCGCGCGCGGCTCCTTCG
Source organism: Streptomyces sp. NPDC127100 (assembly GCF_042724095.1). Classification (NCBI taxonomy): domain Bacteria; kingdom Bacillati; phylum Actinomycetota; class Actinomycetes; order Kitasatosporales; family Streptomycetaceae; genus Streptomyces; species Streptomyces sp. NPDC127100. Next base: position 17,446 of record NZ_JBHXFL010000068.1, on the reverse strand, counting down.
GCGGGCGGGGACGGGGCACTCACCCGCCCCGCGACTACGCTGCGTAAGGAAACCATTCACCCGTTCGATTCGTATAAGTCTCTGGAAGCCGAAGGAAGTCGGCGGACCAGGCGACGGCGCGACAGGGACCATCGCTTGATCGGCGCAGCACCGACTAGGGAGAGACGATGCAACCGTTCGCGCTCAACTACGCACGGCCCGCAGTGGAGTTGGAAGCCACCACTCCGTACGTCTACGACTCCGGGCTGCAGTTGAACGTGCTCCTCGACGGGCGGGTGGCCGCCTGTGACCACGCGCTGCTGAGAGAACTGGGCACCACGACCTCCACGGCGGGGTCGAAGACCCACTTCGACGACTGAACACGGGCCGCCGAGAATGACCGTGCTGATCCTGACCTGTGAAGAGGACGTCACCGCGGACATGGTGGTCGTGCACCTGAACGCGTCGGGAGTGCCGGTGGTCCGCATGGACCCCGCCGACCTGACCCATTCCGTCGCGCTCTCCGGTGAGTTCGTGCACGGCTCCTTCCGCGGCCATCTGTCGTCGGGGGGCCGTCTGGTGAGCATCGGGGGGCTGCGGTCCGTCTGGGTGCGCAGGCCGGGCGCCGCCGCCGCGCGGGCCGCCGAGCCCTCGGCGTGGCTGACCGAGGAGTCCGCGCAGGCGCTCTACGGCATGCTCCGCGGCTGCGGGGCGCGGTGGATGAACCAGCCGGACGCGGCCCACCGGGCCCGGTTCAAGCCCTGGCAGCTGCGTCACGCACAGCAGTGCGGGCTGCCCGTGCCGGCCACGCTGATCACGACGTTCCCGCGGGCGGCGCGCGAGTTCGCCGAGCGGTACCCGGACCTGGTGGTCAAGCCCGTCTCCGGCGCGCACCCGCAGGATCCGCCGTTGGCGGTGCCGACCAGCCGGGTCCCGCCCGAGGCGGACTTCTCCGCCGTCGCCCTCGGCCCGACGCTGCTGCAACGCCGGGTCGCCAAGCGTGCCGACGTCCGGCTCACCGTGGTCGGCGACCGGCTGCTGGCCGCCCGCAGGACGGCCCTGGCCGACCGGGACGCGCAGGAGGTGGACGTCCGATTCTCCTCGTCCGGCGAGCAGTGGCGGCCGACGGGGGTGCCGCAGCGCGTCGCCGAGGCCGTTCTGGCCTACATGCGCGGGGCGCACCTGGCGTACGGGGCCTTCGACTTCGCCGAGGACGGTGACGGCACCTGGTGGTTCCTGGAGTGCAACCAGTCGGGGCAGTTCGGCTTCGTCGAGGTGGACACGGGTCAGCCGATCGCCCGCACCATCGCCCGGTGGCTGGCCCGGTCGGGCGGCGCGGAGCCGGCGGCGGCGGAGGGCGGCACGGACCCCGCGGCCGTCGGGTGATCCGCGTCAGTGCGTGCGCGGCCCCGGCAGCAGCGCGGTGCGCTGCCAGCCGGCGCCGGGGGACGGGGTGCGCTCGGCGCCGGGCAGGTGGCCGGGCGAGTGCAGGGGCCGCATGACGACCTCCAGTTCCCTGCTCACTCGCTCGGCCTCCCGGCGCACCTGCGTGGGGACGTCACCGCATTCGGCGACGAGTCGGTCGTAGATGGGGGAATCCTGGAACACCCGTCAACGTGCCTTTCGTGTCGTCCGCCCCCGCACGGAGGCGCGACTGAGCAGTCTAGGCGTCCGGCCGCCCGAGGGTGCGCTTTCCCCCCGAGGAGGTGACGGGGCCCGGGCCCGGCCGACGTGCGCGGGGCCCGTCCCGCGGACCGCGCCGGACGTTTCCGGGCGGCTCCGCGGAACGGGCCCCGGTCCGGCGTCACACGGCCAGCGACAGGTCGCTCTCCCCGTCGGGGTCCGCGGTCCGGACGGCGGCCTGTGCCCGCCCCTTGACCAGCAGCAGCTCGTCCGCCTTGGCCACCGCTTCGTGGATGGTGGTCGTCGCCATCATCACGCACAGGGTGTAGCTGACGTCCGCCAGCTCGCGCGCCGTCGCCGGCCGCTCCCTCTCCGCCTGAGCGATCCGCAGTGACGCGTACCGCGTCAGCAACTCCCTGACGACCTTCGGGTCCGGTTCGAGCACGAAGCGCCCCTCTCTCGATTTTCGCTGCGTATGCCCGAACCCTGACGAAACATTCACTCCATGAGCACCCTCGCTCGCAATTGACTAGATTCGTTCGTTATGTGTCCGATCGAGGGCCTGATGGGTTGACAAGAGGGTGGAAAAGGTGAGGAACGCCCTGGTGGCGGTCAGGCGACCTGGCCGCTGTGCAGGGCCGTGTACGCACCCTGCCTGCGCAGCAGGTCCTCGTGCGTGCCGACCTCGAGGATCCGCCCCTCCCCCATCACCACGATCCGGTCCGCGCCCCGCACGGTGGACAGCCGGTGCGCGACGACGAACGTGGTGCGCCCGCGCAACAGCCGGGCGAGGGCCTGCTGGACCAGCGCCTCCGACCGGGTGTCCAGGGCGGAGGTGGCCTCGTCGAGGATGAGCACCTTGGGGTCACGGATCAGGGCCCGGGCGATGGCCAGGCGCTGACGCTGACCGCCGGACAGACGGGCGCCGTGCTCCCCGACCAGGGTGTCCAGGCCCTGCGGCAGCCGCTCGACGAACTCCAGCGCGTTGGCGTCGCGCAGCGCCGCGCGCACCGCCTCCTCGTCGGCGTCGTCCATGCCGTAGGCCACGTTCTCCCGGATCGTGCCGTCGAAGAGGATGGACTCCTGCGGCACCACCGAGACGAAACGCCGGTACGTGCGCAGGTCGAGAGTGCTCATGTCGGTGCCGTCGAGGAGGACGCGGCCGCTGGTGGGGCGCAGGAAGCCGATCACGAGGTTGAGCACGGTGGACTTGCCCGCGCCGGAGGCGCCGACCAGCGCGACGGTCTCGCCCGGCTCGACCGCGAGGGTGAAGTCGCGCACGGCGGGCCGCCCGTCGTCCTCGTAGGCGTGGCCGGCCTTCTCGAAGGTGACGGCCCCGCGCAGGGACGTGACCTCCGCCTTGCCCTCGTTGTCCTCCAGTTCGGGCGCCTGGAGCACCTCGCCGACCGAGCGGACCGACTCCAGGCCCTTGGTGATGACCGGGGCGAGGCCCGCCAGCGTCGTGGTGGAGTTGGTCAGTGTGGTCAGGAAGGCGCTCAGCATCACGACGTCGCCGGCGCTCACACCCCACACGTCGTAGTACGAGACCAGTGCCGCGCCCGCGAGGACCAGGACGCCGACGACGTTGAGCACGACCCAGGACAGCGAGCCGAAGCGGCCGTTGACCAGGTCCAGGCGCATCCCCGACGTCAGCAGCCGGTCCAGGGTGCCGTCCATGCGGCGCAGCGCCTTGCCCTCCAGCCCGTGGGCGCGGGTGACCGGGATGAGCCGGGTCATCTCCGTGACGCGGGAGGAGAGGGTCTCCACCTCGTGCCGGAAGTGTTCGTTGTGGGCCCGCAGCCGGGCGCGCAGCCGGGCGACGAGGAGGGAGGCGGCGGGCACGACGACGAGGAAGACGGGCAGGAACTCCGGTGTGCGGACGGCGATGATGACGAGGCCGCCGGTGAGGACGGTGAGCGCGCCGAGGCCGGTCTCGGCGGTCTGCTGCACCATCTGCTCCACGGTCTCGACGTCCCGAACGACCTTGGCCTGCAGCACTCCGGCGCTGACGCGCGAGTGGTAGCCGATGGAGAGCTGCTGCATGCGCGTGCACAGGGCGGAGCGCAGGGCGGTGCCCATCCGGCGGACGCTGCCGTACAGGAGACGGACGTACAGCAGGTGCAGCGGGTAGTTGACGACCAGGATGAACATGATGATCCCGGTGCTGGTCCACAGGGTGCCGATCGGCCGGTGCTGAACGACGGTGTCGATGATGGACGCCGTGATGAGGGGCAGCAGCCAGACGGGACTGTGCTTGACGGTGAAGACGGCGACCGCTCCGGCCAGCCGGCGGCGGTCGGCGCGGAGCAGGTAGACGAGCGTGCGTATCGGGTGCTCGCCCCGGTAGCGGTGGTCGAGCGGCTTTTCCAACGACGACGCCATCGGCGTGGTCCTCCTGGTGACCGAGGGGCAGGGCAAGCGCTTTCTAGCCTCGCGCTTTCTTACCTCTTCGGCCGGGACCGCGCCACACCGTCCCGCAGGGCGGGAGGGAGGCCCGCGCCTTCTCCCCCGTGGAGGGCGCGGGCCTCAGTCTCCGAGCGTGCGGGCCAGTTCGGTCGTGGCCCGCGTGATCTCGCTGTCGCCCTCGGCCAGCAGCCGCTCCAGCTCGCCCCGCCGGTCGCGGACGGCCTGCCGGGCGGCACGCTCCCACGCCACCGGGTTCTCCCGGTGGTTGAGGAGCTTGGGATAGGCGGTGGCGGTGGTCTCCCACTGCCGGGCGTCGGCGATGTTCTTGAGCAACTGGATGATCTGGGCCCGGCAGTTCACCTGGGGCCGCTGGGCCAGTTCCCAGAGGAAGGGCACGGTCGCCGCGGTGGCCTGCTCGACGACGAAGCCGTACTGGCAGATCCGTTTCCGCAGATCGCCGAGGGCGGCGCGGGCGGTCTCCGCGTCACCGCGGGCGACCTTGTCGAGCAGCCGGGGGATGGCCGCGGCGGAGCCGCTGGAGTCCTGGATCCGGTCCCACGGGACCCGGTCCAGGCCGGCGAGGGGCGCGGTACGGAGCGGACCGGCCGCCGGCGGGTGACGGTCGGTGCGCCTGGTGCTCGGCTGTGGGGTCGGAGCGCTGCGCATGGTGTGGGGCCCTTCCGCGGCAGTCGGGTCAGGTGAGGGTGCGGGTCGACAACGCGGCCCAGACGGTCTTGCCCGCCGGAGGTCTCGGGGTCCAGCCCCAGTCCTCGGCCAGGGCCTCGACGATGCACAGACCGCGGCCGTGCTCGCGCAGGTCGCGGTCGTCGGACGTGGTGCGCGCGGGCACGCCGCCGCCGGCGTCGGAGACGCTCAGCAGGAGGCGGCCGGGGCGCAGGGTCAGTGCCAGCCCGATCTCCGGCCGGTCCGTCGCCGCCGACGGCGCCGCGTGCGCCACGGCGTTGGCGGCGAGCTCGGTGATCACCAGGACCGCGTCGTCACCGCGGTGGTCGAGGGACCACCGGCGCAGCGTGTCCCGTGTGAACGTCCGGGCGCGGGCGAACCCCTCCGCGCTGCAGGCGATGCCCAGCAACGCGGGGGCGGGTGGGGCGCACGGTGTCGCGTCGATACCGGGGGACGGCCACTCGGCGGGGCGACCGGCCGCTCGTGCCGTGCGCGGGAGCCCGTCGTACCGGCTCGCCGCGTCCGTCTCCGGCACGGGCCCGCCGGGCGGGCGGAGCAGTGGATGCGCAGGTGACGGCACGGCATCTCCCTGATGCGACGTCAGTACGGGGCGCCTGTTTAACGGTTGACGCCACGGCTATTATCCACGCAGACAGCGATCGCGTGCAATTGCACGAGAAATTGCGCAGAAAAAATCGGGTGGGAGCACGGACGGCCGCCGCGACGGGGTCCGCTCCCCCGGACAGCAAGGAGACTGCGGTGCCACCAGTGCGGAACGGAGTGCGGGCCAGTTCGCTGGACGCCCGCTGGAAGAAGAGCCGGCACAGCAACGCCGAGGGCAACTGCGTCGAGGTGGCCCTCGTCGACGGGGGCATAGCGATGCGCAACTCCCGTGACCCGGACGGCCCCGCGCTCGTCTACACCCCCGCGGAGGTGGCCGCCTTCCTGGCCGGCGCGAAGGACGGCGAGTTCGACCACCTGCTGTGAGGCGGGTACGGGAGGGGGCCGCCGCTGCGCACGCCGACAGCGAAGCGGAGGTCAACTACCCATTTCGCGCGGGCTCATGCGGTGTGGAGCGGCGGGATGAGATAGTGTGTTCATCAAGTCTGCCGGTCTGCTGGGAGTCACGATGTCCGCCGCGTCGCCTCGCATCTCCCGTCTCGAACCTTATCTGGACCGGACCGAGCCGGCCCCCACGCTCCTGAAGATGCTCGTCGGCGTGCAGCTGGCGGGTTTCCGCGAGGACGCCGGCCTGTCCCAGGACCAGGCGGCCCGGGAGCTCGGGTTCAGCCCGGCGAAGCTGTCGCGCATCGAGTCGGGCAAGGGCCGCAGGCCCCCGGCGGAGAACGACGTCCGTGCGCTGCTGGACCGCTACGGCACCGACGCCTACGAGGCCTCGGTGCTGCTGAAGCTGTTGCGGCGTGCCGGCGAGCCCGGCTGGTGGCAGCGGTACGACAAGCGTCTGATGCCGGAGTGGTTCGACCGCCTGGTCGGCCTCCAGGAGGCCGCGGCGACCATCCGCACCTTCGAGATCCAGTATGTCCCCGGACTGCTCCAGACGGCGGCGTACACCCGTGCCGTGGTCGAGCGCGGCCTGCCCAGCGCGCCGGCCGCGGAGGTCCAGCGGCGTGTCGAACTGCGCATGCGACGGGCGGAGTTGCTACTCCGTCCGGACGCGCCGCAGCTGTGGGCGATCATCGACGAGTCGGTGCTGCTCCGCGTGCTGGGCAGCCGCGACGTCATGCGGGAACAGCTCGAGCACCTCGTCGCGATGGCACGGCGGCCTCATGTGACTTTGCAGATCGTGCCGTTGGACGTGACCAACGCGTCGGCGCCCGCGATCCCGGTGACGTACCTCCGCTTCGGCGGCAGCGACCTTCCCGACGTGGTCTACCTGGAGCACATCAGGAGCGCCAACTTCCTCGAGGACCAGGACGAGACCGAGGAGTACCGGGTCGCCCTGGACCGTCTGGCCGACGAGGCGCTGACTCCGCGCGCGTCCCTGGAGATGCTGAGCGCGTGCGTGTCGGGGCGTTACGCCGCGAGCTGAGCGGAGAAGCGCGAGCGGGACGGCGCTTCGCGGAGGGGTCGGCGGCGAGCCGGCCGTGCGCCGGCGTTTCCGCCGTCGCGCACGGCCCCGGGCTGCGCGAGTGCTAGAGGATGCGGCCCAGGCCGCCGAACTCGATCCACTCGTCGCTGAGCTGGCGGGGAGCGACCTCGCTGTCCGGCCGCCAGGTGGAGACCTCCACCAGGCCCGGCTCCATGATCTCCATGCCCTCGAACAGCGCCTCGACGTCCTTGGGCTCGCGCACGCGCCCCCAGTTGCCCTGCGTCGCCTGGCCCATGAAGTCGGTGACGAACTTCCGTACCTCGGCATCGTCGCTGACCAGCTGGCACATGACCGCGTAACTGCCGGGCACGAGCCGCTCGGTCACGCGGCGGACCACGGCCTTCGGCCCGTCGGTCTCACTGTCCGGAATGCAGTGGAAGACCGAGTTGAACAGCACCGCCACCGGCTCCGAGAAGTCGATCAGGCGCTGGGTCTCCGGGTGGGAGAAGATCTCCTCGGTCGAGCGCATGTCGGCGTGTATGACGGCCGTGCGGTCGTTCTGGTCGAGCAGGGCCCGGCCGTGGACCAGCACCATCGGGTCGTTGTCGACGTAGACCACGCGGGACTCGGGGTCGACGCGCTGCGCGACGGTGTGCACGTTGTCCTGCGTGGGGAGACCGGAGCCGTGGTCGAGGAACTGGCGTATCCCGTACTCCTGGGCGAGGGTCCTGACCACGCGCTGCAGGAAGCGCCGGTTGTTCAGGGCCAGCCGACGGGTGCTGGGGACGACCTTGTCGAGTTCCCCGACCGCCGCCCGGTCGGCCGCGTAGTTGTCCTTGCCGCCCAGATAGAAGTCGTACATACGTGCGGCCGTTGGCACGTTGGCGTCGATCTCCGTGGACAGCTGCTTGTCGGCTTGCATCTTTCCCCCAGCTCGTACCGCACCAACTGCACTGGCATGACAGAGAGTACATCCTAGAGACCGGGCGGACAGGCGAACCAGGGGTGGGACCGAGGGACCGCCAAGGCAGCTTGGCCGTGCGTGACTTGACGGTCGCTCATGTTCGTCAGCCGCGCGCGGACAGGTACGGGTCGACCCCCGGCGCCTGGTGGGCCTCCTCGACGCCGACCAGGCCGCCGACGGCCTTGGCGTCGGGCTTGAGCACATACGTGGAGCGGCTCGCGGGCGCGGAGACGTCGGTGAAGTTCTGCGGGGTGCCGAGGCCGGTGTCGGCGTTCCGCTGCGAACGGTGCGCCTCGACCACGTCCTCACGGGTCAGGCTGCCGCCCTCGCAGGCCTTCTTCAGGTCGGCGCCGATCAACTGGGCGGCGTTGTAGCCGGAGAGCACGCCAGAGTCGACCGGCGAGCCCGGGTACTTCTTCCCGTAGGAGGCGACCATCTTCCGCACGCCCGGCAGGTCCGAGCTGACGGCCGGCGCCGCGCTGACCACGTGCACCATGGCCTCCAGCGCCTTCGCCGCGGGGGTCTTCATCAGCTGCGGAGCGTAGCCCGGCGCGCTGCTGACGATCGGCACCGTCAGGCCCTTGGAGGCGGCCACACCGGCGAGGGAGGCGGTCTGGGCGGGGCCGGCGCTGATCAGCACGGCCTTCACCCCGGCCTTGCTCAGCGCCGACACCTGGGCGGACAGGTCGGTGTCGGTGGCCTTGATCTTCTGGCCGACCACCTTCATCCCGGCCTTCTCGGCGGCCCACGTCGAGCCCTCCAGCGCGTTGGCGCCGTAGTCGCCCTCGAAGTAGACGTGGCCGATGGTGTCGCCCTTCGCGACCTTCTTGGTACGGGTGAGGAAGTCGACGGCGGCGATCATGTCGAGGTCGTAGGTGGTGCCGAGGACCTGGACGGAGTCCTTGCCGAGCAGGGAGGCCGCCCAGGCCTGCGGGAAGGTCAGCATGTGGTCGCGCTCGATGTCGTCGAGCAGGGCGGCCACCACCGGCGAGCCGATGACCTGGGGCAGGGCGACGACGTCCGGGGAGATGTCGGCGTAGGCGGTGACCGCCTTCTGCACGTCGTAGCCGTGGTCCTTGACGACGATCTCCACCTTGCGCCCGCAGATGCCGCCCGCGGCGTTGGTCTCGTCGGCCCACAGCTGCTGGGCCTGCACGATGCTCTTGCCGAGGGTGGCGTAGGGGCCGGTGAGGTCGGTGAGCGCGCCGAGCCTGATCGCCTTCTCGCTGACGCCGGGACCGGCCTTGACGCCGTCGGCGGCGTCGTCGGTGCTCCCGCCGTCCGCCTTGGAGCTGCAGGCGGTGCCCGCGAGCAGCACGGCGGCCAGCGCCGCGGCCAGGGCGGCGGTCCGGGTGGTGCGGGGCCTGGGGTGCGTGACGTTCACGGGGTGTGCTCCTTGGCTCGTGCGGTGGTGGCCGGTGTGGTCCCGGGCGTGGGCCCGGTGCCGGGTGGTTCGGTGGCGGGGGGCCTGCGGCCCAGGCGGGCGCGGGTCCGGCGGGCGAGGCCGTGGAGGCCGTCGGGGGCGAAGAGGAGGATCACGACGATCACCGCGCCGTAGAGGTAGCGGGCGGCCTCGGTGGGGCCGATCGAGCCGTCGCCGGAGCCGGGTGTCGCGACCAGGGGAAGCTGGTCGGCGTAGCGCGTCATCAGCAGGGGCAGCGCGGTGACGAAGACGGCCCCGGCGGTGGCACCGGCGACGGAGCCCAGGCCGCCGATGACGATCATGGCGAGGTAGTCGACGGAGAGGGCGAGGGAGAAGTAGTCGGGCACCACGCGGCGGAAGGACAAGGCGAGCAGCACGCCCGCGAGGCCGGCGTACATCGAGGAGACGACGAAGGCGGCCGAGCGGTACTTCGCCACGTGGACGCCCATCACGGACGCCGCCGTCTCGCTGTCGCGCAGCGCCACCAGGGCACGCCCGGGGCGTCCGCGCAGCAGTCCGCGCGCGGTGAACCAGGTGACGGCGAACAGGGCCAGCCCCAGGTACCAGAGCCGTTCCTCGGCGCCGAACGGGACGCCCAGGACCGTCAGTTCCGGGTCGGACTCGGCGAACGTGAAACCGCCGAGCACCAGCGGCGGCACCGAGCGGCCGTTGAATCCGCCGGTGACGGAGTCCGCGGTGAGCAGGACGTGGTGGCCGAGGAAGACCAGGGCGAGGGTGGCCACGCCCAGGTAGATGCCCTTCACCCGGGCGGCGACGGGGCTGAACAGTCCGCCCGCGGCCCCGGCGAGGAGCACCGCGAGGACCGCGGCGAGAGCCGACGGCAGCCCCGGCCCGGGCTCGCCCGCCAGCCACACGTACCCGTAGGCGCCGACGGCGAGGAAGAAGGCGTGTCCGAGGGAGAGCTGTCCGGCGGTGCCGCTGAGCAGGCCGAGTCCGACGGCGCCGATGGCCGCGGCCATCGAGAACAGGCCGATGCGCAGCCAGAAGGCGTCCAGGTAGAAGGGCAGCGCGCACAGGAGGAGGGCGGTCAGGAGCAGCGGGCCGCGCCTGAGGAGGCCGCCGGCCTTGAGGAGGTCAGACACGGGCCGCTCCCCTCGCCGCGAACAGGCCCGCGGGGCGGACCAGGAGGACGAGCACCATCACGGCGTACGGCGCGACGTCGCCGAAGCCCTCGCCGAGGACGTGCAGGTCGGACTGGTAGCCGGCGACGAAGGCCTCGGTGAGGCCGATCAGCATGCTGCCGACCAGCGCGCCGACCGGGGAGGCCATGCCGCCGAGGATGGCGGCCGGGAAGGCCTTCAGGGCGATCTGCCCGGTGGTGCGCTCCAGACCCGGTGCCGGGAAGGCGACGAGGAAGACCGCGGCGAGCGCGGCGAGGCCGCCGGCCAGGCACCAGGCGACGGTGCGGATACGGGTCAGCCGTACGCCCATGAGGGCGGCGGCCTCGGCGTCCTCGGCCGCGGCGCGCAGGGACAGCCCCCAGGGGGTGAACCGGAAGAGGGCGAAGGCACCTCCGATGGCCGCGGCGGACACCAGGATCGCGGCGACGCGGCTGTCGGCGACGGTCACCGGCCCCAGGTCGGTCACCGCGTCCCCCCAGGGGTCGCCGAGGGGCAGCAGGTCGCCGCCGATGCGCCGGGTCAGGTCGGTGACCAGGACGATGTCGACGCCGATGGTCACGATGGTCTGCACATGGGCGCCGTGGGCGTCCTGCTCCCCGCGCTGGAGGAGCAGGCGGTCGAGGGCGCCGGCCACCGCGGCCGTGACGACGACGGCGAGGGCCAGCGCGCCGGCGAAGCCGAGGTCGTCGTGGAGGACGGCGACGAGGTAGCCGCCGAGCAGCAGCAGGGAGCCGTGGGCGAAGTTGAGGACGCCCGAGGCCTTGAAGATGGTGACGAAGCCGAGCGCGATCAGGGCGTAGACCGAGCCGAGGGCGAGCCCGTTGAGGAGGTTGTCGAGGAAGCCGTTCATGCCGCGTCCTCCCCGCCGGTACCGGTGCCCAGGTAGGCGCGCAGCACCTCGGGGTCGCGGCGGACCTCGTCCGGGGTGCCGTGCGCGATGGCCCTGCCGAAGTCGAGGACGGTGACGTCGTCGGCGAGGCGCATCACCAGGCCCATGTCGTGCTCCACCAGGACGACGGACAGGCCCAGTTCGGCGCGGACCTCCCGGACGACCTCGGTCATGCGGACGCGTTCGGCGGCGTTCATGCCGGCCACGGGTTCGTCGAGCAGCAGCACACGGGGCTCCAGGCAGAGGGCGCGGGCGAGTTCGACCCGCTTGCGGTCGCCGTAGGAGAGCAGGGCGACAGGTGCGTCGAAGTGGGCTCCCAGCCCGGTGAGTTCGGCGATCTCCCGGGCCTTGGCGAGGTGTTCGCGCTGTTCGCGCACGGCGCGCGGCAGACGCAGGGCGCTGGCGGCGAAGCCGGCGCGGGTCAGGGCGTGGCGGCCGAGCATCAGGTTGTCGGCGACGGTTCCCTGGGTGGTGACGATGTTCTGGAAGGTGCGGGCCACACCGAGGGCGGCGATGCGGTGCGGGGCGAGCCGGGTCAGTTCGGCGTCGCCGAGCCGTACGGTGCCGGCGGCGGGCCGGTACAGGCCCGACAGGACGTTGAAGCAGGTGGACTTGCCGGCGCCGTTGGGTCCGATGACGGCGTGCACGGTGCCCGGGGCGACCGTGAAGGAGACGTCGTCGAGGGCGGTCAGGCCGGCGAAGCGCACGGTCACGCCGCGGACCTCGAGCACGGGGGGTGCGGTGGTGCGGGCGGTCACGCGGCCCCCTGGTCGTCGGCGGCCTCGCCCAGGTAGAGGCGGCGTACGGCGTCGGTGCGGGCGAGTTCGCCGGCGGGGCCGGACAGGCGGACCTCGCCGACCTCCAGGACGTGGGCGTGGTCGGCCAGGGACAGCGCCATGCCGGCGTTCTGCTCGACCAGCAGGACGGCGGTGCCCTGGGTGTTGATCTCACGGACCACCTCGGCGATCCGGTCCACCATGAGCGGGGCGAGCCCGAGGGAGGGTTCGTCGAGGAGGAGCAGGCGGGGGGCCGCCATCAGGGCGCGTCCGATGGCGAGCATCTGCTGTTCGCCGCCGGACAGCAGGCCCGCGGCCTGGCGGGTGCGTTCGGCGAGCCGGGGGAAGAGGGCGAAGACGCGGTCGCGGGCCTCGCGGACCTGGGCCGGGGCGCGCCGGGAGAGGCCGAGGCCGCCGGCCCGCAGGTTCTCGTCGACGGTGAGACCGGCGAACACCCGCCTGCCCTCGGGCACCTGCACGACTCCGGCACGCACGGCGGCGACCGGGTCGCGGCCGTCGAGGGCCGTGTCGCCGTAGCGGACCCGGCCGGCCGTGATCGCGCCGCGGTGCAGGCGCAGTGTGCCCGACACCGCGCGCAGCAGGGTCGTCTTGCCGGCGCCGTTGGCGCCGAGCAGGGCGACGACGCCGCCGTGCGGGACGGTCAGGGACACGGAACGGAGAGCGGACAGTGCGCGCCCGTACGTCACGTCGAGGCTCTCGACGTGCAGCGCGGGCTCACCGTCCGGTGGTGCTGCGGGCATCGCGGCTCCTGAGGACCGTGCTTGGAGCGGCACGGTGACGGGGGAAGGGGCGCCCACCACAGCACGGGGGCCGGTGCGCGTACAGGGGGCTGGGGGTGGGTTGCTGCGGCGTCCCAGTCCGGGGGCGGTGAGTCTGTGCGGATGCCCACCGGGGGGTTCGGGGCGGGGCCCGGTGGGGGCCGGGCGTGGGGTGGGGGCGCTGCCCGGCGATGCGCGGCGCCCGGCACGGGGACCGCCGCACGGTGGGGGCACTGCCCGGCGATGCGCGGCGCCCGGCACGGGGACCGCCGCACGGTGGGGGCACTGCCCGGCGGTGCGGGGTGCCGCTGCGCCCACCCGTGCCGCCCCAGCGGCACGACTGCCCGCCGCTGGGGCGGCATGGCCCCCGCGGCTCGGGCGTGGTGGTTGGGGGTCAGGTGGGGAGGAGGCGGTGGGCGGTCAGGGCGAGGGTGATTTCGACCAGGTCGGCCGGGCGGGCCAGGGAGCGGCCGGTGAGCTGTTCGCATCGGCGCAGCCGGTTGAGGACGGTGTTGCGGTGGCAGTAGAGGCGTTCGCCGGCCCGCTGCGCCGAGCCGTCGCAGTCGAGCCACGTCGTCAGGGTGTCCAGCAGGACGTCGCGGTCGGCGGGTTCCAGGCGCAGCAGCGGGCCCAGCACCCGGTCCGCGAGGGCCCGTCCGAGCTCTGGGCCGGCCACGACCAGGGCGGCGGGGAGGTGGTCGGCCAGCCGCACGGTGCCGCCCTCCTCGGGGCAGATGCGGAGCGCGGTGTCCGCGAACCCGCGCGCGTCGCCGACGGCGGCCAGTCCCTCGACGGGGCTGCCGACGCCGATGCGTACACCCGGTACGGCGTCGCCCGGAACCGGCGGTTCCTCGCCCCCGGCACCGAGCAGGACGATGCCGTAGTCCACCCCCGCCCCGGTGTGCCAGTGGACGCGCGTCCCGTCCGGCACGGCGGCGGCCCGGGCGGCGGCGGCCCGGGCGGGGTGTGCGCCGGTGACGGCGACGACGACGTAGCGGCCCTGCTCCGGCAGGTCGAGCGCCTGCGCGGCCTCGGGCAGGTCGGCGATGCGGCTGGTGCCGTCGAGCAGACCGGCGGCCAGCAGCCGGGCCCGGTTCTCGCGGCGCCGGCCCAGCTGCCACTCGGTCTGCCGGTAGGCGTCCGCGACGAGGGTGCAGTGCTCGTCGACGAAGTTCCACACGTCGGCGGCCACGTGCACCAGCAGCCGGACGTCCTCGGGGGCGGTGCGGGACGTCTCCTCGACCAGCCGCTGCCACACCAGGGAGCCGCCGAGGCGGAAGGCGTGCAGCAGGGCGTCCAGCGGCAGTCCCTGCTCGGCGCGGGTGGCGCCGATCCGCCAGGAACAGCGGCGGGCCGCGTCCCGGGAGCCCCGCGGGTCGAGCAGCGACGTCACGCTGTGCCGCAGCGAACGGTGCGCCTCCTGCCAGGTCCCGGTGGGATCCTTCGCCAGGGCGGCGCGGTAGGCCGGTTCCGACTCCCGCAGCAGCGCCACCAGCCGGTCCGTCAGCCCCGGCAGGTCGTCGAGCAGCCCGCGGGCCGCCCGGTGCAGGACCCGCAGGGCGTCGGCGTCCATGAGCGAGGCGACGCCCGGTGTCCGCGGGCGCGGAACGGGCGTCAGTCCGGCGGTGCGGATCGCTGCTCGTGACCGTACGGCGTGTTGCATCGCGGTCCTCCCCAGGGCAGGGCTCACGGAGGAGGCCCGTCGCGGGCCGTCCGCCCGCGCCCGGTTCGCCCCCTGACTCGTCCTGCCCCGAAGGATGGCATACCGTCTGGTCGGTCCCTAGGGTTGTGCACCGGTCTTTTCGGCCCGTTGCCCCTGTTCCGCCTGTTCGACCACCCGTGCCAGCTCCAGCCGGGACCGTACGCCGAGGGCCGCGAAGACCTTGCGGAGGTGGTAGTCGACGGTGCGGGTGCTCACCGCCAGGGTCAGCGCGACCTCCCGGTTGGTGGCGCCCTCCGCGACGTGCCGGGCGATGCGCAGCTGCTGCGGTGTCAGGCGGGTGAGCGTGCCGGTCCTCGTGGAGGCGCGCGGGGCGGCCCCGAGCGCCCGCAGTTCGTCGCGCGCCTGGTCGGCCCAGACACCGGCGCCGCAGCGTTCGAAGCCGGCCAGCGCGGCACCGAGGCGGTCACGGGCCTCGCGCGGGCGGCGCCGGCGGCGCAGCCACTTCCCGTACAGCAGGGCGGTGCGGGCCCGTTCGAAGTCGCCGCCCGCCTCGTCGTGCTGGGCGAGGGCGCCCACGTACAGCGCGTCGGCGTCCTCCGGCCGGGCCAGCAGGGCGTGGCAGCGGGCCAGTTGGGCGGCGGCCTGCGGGTCGGCGCCGAAGGCCGCCCAGCCGGCGAAGTCCGTGAGCAGCGACCGGGCGTCCTCGTGCCGGCCGGCGAGGACGGCGGCCTCCACGAAGCAGGGCACGGCGAGCCGCCACACCGCGAAGTGCCCGCGCCGGGGGCCGGGGAGGACCAGGAGGCCGAGCCGGTCGGCGGCGTCGAGGGGCCGGCCGCGCCCGAGGTCGGCCCGGGCCGCCGCCCACTCCGCCAGCGTGGCCGCCTGGGCCAGTCCGTGCCGGCGGGCGGTGGCCAGCGCGGCCGTCACGTGCCGGGCGACCGCGTCCGGCTCGTCCTCGATCGACGCCGCGAGGGCCAGTACCGCCCGGTGGTGGGCGGCCGTGTTGCGCTGCCCGGCCCGCAGCGCGGTGCGCAGGCCCTCCTCGGCGTGGGCGCGGGCCTGCGGGTGCCGTCCGGCGCGCAGTTCGGCGTAGGCCAGGTACTCCAGTGCCTGCGGGACCAGCGTGTCCGAACCGAGGTGTCGGGCGGCGGCGAGGGCCCGCGCCCCTGCCCGGCGGGCGGCGTCCACCTCACCCAGCAGCAGCGCTGCCGCCGCCGCCCTCAGCAGGCCCTCGGGGCGCTCCTCGGTCCCGGCACGTGCCACGACCTGCCCGAGCGGTGCCGCCGCGCGGTCCAGCCGCCCTTCGAGCAGCGCCCGCATGCCGGTGCGGTGGTCGTGCACCGGGTCGGAGGACGGCACGGCGGCGGTCGGGCGCGGCCGGTCGCCGCGCCGGGGGCAGGGGCTCCGGTCGGGCGGGTGCGGTCGCGGGCCGAGGGCCGCGAGGCACGCCGGCAGGTCACCGGCCGCCCAGGCCGCGTCGGCGGCGGCCATGGTGGCGGTCGCGGCCTGGCCGGGGGCCTCGGCGGCGAGCAGGGACGCGGCCAGCAGCAGGGACTGGTGCGCGTCGCCGACGGGGCCGTCCCGCAGTTCCGTCAGCCCCCGCACCAGTTCGGCCCTCCCCCGCACCACGGCGGGCGCGGCGCACCCGCCGGCCGTGGCGAGCAGCGGGCGCGCACGGTCGGGCCGGCCGGCGAGCAGCTCCTGCTCGGCCGCGGCCGTGTACCGCTCCGCCCGCGCCGGGCCGTCCGCCGACAGCTCGGCGGCGCGGGCGTACGCCGTCGCGCGCAGCCGGTGCGACGCGGTGGCCTCGTCGGCCGCCCGGGCCGCGAGCCGGTCAGCGAGCGCCGGGGCGCCGCGGGCGCCGGTCAGGGACCAGGCACGGTGCAGCAGCGCGGGGAGCCGCCGACCGGCCGCCTCCATGGCCTCGGCCAGCGCGCGGTGGGCCGTGCGCCGGTGGTCCGGTGCGGCGGTGGCGTGGACGGTGCGGGCCACCAGCGGGCTGTGGAAGCGGAGCCGGCCCTCGGTGAGCGCGAGGAGTCCGGGCGCGGGCGCCAGGCACGGCGCGGGCGCGGTGGCCGGCCGCAGGTGCCGTACGGCGTCCAGGACGAGGTCCGCGTCGGCGTCCGGGGTGTCCGGGGCCCGGGTGGCCGCCGCGACCGTCAGCAGCAGGTCCCGTGCGTCCGGCGGCAGGCCGGTCAGGGCGCCGCCCGCCACCTCGTCCAGGGTGCCGGCGTCGGCCAGGGGGCTGGGCAGCGGGCGGTGCCCGCGCAGTTCGGCGGGCGTCAGACGGCGGACCAGGGCGAGCAGCAGGGCCGGGTTGCCCTCGGCCTCGGCCAGCAGGTGCGCGCGCACGGCCGGGTCGGAGGTGCCGCCGGTCGCGTCGTCCAGCAGGGCGTCGGCGTCCGGCGGCGTCAGCGGGTCCAGGCGTACGGCGGGCAGATGGGCGTACTCCTGGTCGACGGCCCGGTACGCGGCCACGGACAGGAGCAGGCCGGTCCGGTCCGCCGGGCGCAGGAGCGCGGCCGCGCGGCCCAGGGCGGCCCGGGCCGGCGGGTCCCACAGGTGCGCGTCGTCCACGCACACGAGCAGCGGGCCGTCGCCGGCCGCCGCCCGCAGGGTGGCTAGGAGGTCCTCGGCCGTCACCGGTGCGCACCGGTCCGCCCGGGCGCCGAGGCGCAGCACGGGACCGGCCGTGAAGGAGCGGGCGGCCCACTGGAGGAGGGTGGTGCGGCCGAGTCCGGGCTCCCCGGTCACCACCAGGTGGCCGCTGCGGGTGCGCAGTCGGTCCAGCAGCGCCCCCACCGCCCGTGGTTGCGGGCCCCGGCCGTGGATCCGCACGGCCGTACGTACGGTCGTCTCTCCGGTCATTCCCGGGAGGTTACGCGCGCGTAACCAGAGGCGGAAGCCACCGGTCCACGCGGGCCGCGCATCGGCTCGGCCGGGGGTCGGCCGCCCCACCTGCGGTTCCCTCGCGGGGTGCGCGGTTCAGGGCTGTGCGGTTGCCCAGGGTGCGCGGCCCGCGGTCGTGCGGCGGCACAGCGCGCCGGCGGCGGTCGCGCGGTACCGCG
>NZ_JBHXFL010000067.1:0-31793 GCF_042724095.1 Streptomyces sp. NPDC127100 | reverse complement strand
GTAGGCGGCCAGGCGTTCGGCCTGCTCCCGCAGCGCACCCGGTGTCTTCGCCGACACCGGCCACACCACCGGCAGACCCGAAACCCCCCGCTCCGTCTCACCCGCCGGCTCCTCGGCCGGCGCCTGCTCCAGGATCACGTGAGCGTTCGTGCCGCTGATGCCGAAGGAGGAGACCCCGGCCCGGCGCGGGCGGTCGGTCCGCGGCCACTGCTGGGCCTGGGTGAGCAGGCGGACCTTCCCGGACTCCCAGTCCACGTGCGGGGTCGGCTCGTCGACGTGCAGGGTGCGCGGCAGCGTCTCGTGCCGCATCGCCAGCACCATCTTGATCACACCCGCCACACCCGCGGCGGCGAGAGTGTGACCGACGTTCGACTTCAACGAACCCAGCCACAGCGGGTGTTCGTCGTCCCGCTCCCGGCCGTAGGTCGCCAGCAGTGCCTGTGCCTCGATGGGATCGCCCAGCTTGGTGCCCGTGCCGTGCGCCTCCACCGCGTCGACCTCGGCCGGTGTGAGCCCCGCGGCGGACAGGGCCTGCCGGATCACCCGCTCCTGTGAGGGGCCGTTGGGTGCGGTGAGGCCGTTGCTGGCGCCGTCCTGGTTCACGGCCGAACCACGAACCACCGCCAGCACCCGATGTCCCCGCCGACGGGCGTCGGACAGCCGCTCCAGGACCAGGACGCCCACGCCCTCGCCCCACCCGGTGCCGTCGGCAGCCGCCGCGAAGGCCTTGCAGCGACCGTCCGGGGACAGGGCCCGCTGGCGGCTGAACTCGATGAAGTTCGTCGGGCCCGACATGATCGTGGCGCCGCCGACGAGCGCGCGGGAGCATTCGCCGTTGCGCAGTGCCTGGGCGGCGAGGTGCAGGGCGACCAGCGACGACGAGCACGCCGTGTCGACCGTCACCGCCGGACCCTCGAGGCCGAGCGTGTAGGCCAGCCGGCCGGAGGCCACACTGGTCGTGTTGCCCGTCGAGATGTAGCCCTCGAATCCCTCGGGGATCTCCTGGAGGCGCGAGGTGTAGTCACCGAAGATGACGCCGGCGAAGACGCCCGTGTCGCTGCCGCGCACCGTGGTCGGGTCGATACCGGCGTGCTCGAACGCCTCCCAGGCGGCTTCGAGCAGCAGTCGCTGTTGCGGGTCGGTGGCCACGGCCTCTCTCGGGTTGATGCCGAAGAAGGCTGCGTCGAACCCGTCGACACCGTCGATGAACCCGCCCTGCCGGACGTAGGACTTGCCTGGTGTGTTCGGGTCCGGGTCGTAGAGGTTGTCCAGGTCCCAGCCCCGGTTCGTCGGGAACGGCGCGATGGTGTCCGTGCCCTCCTCCAGCAGACGCCACAAGCCGTCCGGCGAGGTGACGCCGCCGGGCAGTCGGCAGCTCATCCCCACGATCACCACCGGGTCGGTGTCGGTGGCGCGCTCCGGACCCGCGGCCGCCGCGCCCGTGACCGCGCCCGATGCGGTGCTGCCATCGCCGACCAGCTCAGTGCGCAGGTGAGCGGCGAGGGCCGCCGGCGTGGGGTGGTCGAAGACGAGGGTCGCGGGCAGGCGCAGACCCGTCGCGGCGTTCATGCGGTTGCGGAGTTCGACGGAGGTCAGCGAGTCGAAGCCCAGGTCCTTGAAGGCACGTCCCGGTTCGAGGGAGCTGCCCGCTCCGTGGCCGAGGACGGCGACGACCTCGTCGCGGACGATGCCGTGCAGGAGACGGTCCTGCTCCTCGGAGCCGAGGCGTGCGAGTCGTTCGGTGAGGGAAGCCGCACCGAAGGCCGTCGCTCCGGCGGCGGCGCGGCGCCCGCCACGGCCACCGCCACGGACCAGCGAGCGCAGCACGGAGGGAAGTTGACCGGCGTCCAGCCGCTGCTTCAGGGCGTTCCGGTCCAGGTGCGTCAGGACCAGGTCGCTGCGGCCCGACAGGAGCGCGGCGTCGAGGAGCGCCAGACCGTCGTCGGGGGTGAGCAGGCCGAATCCGCTGCGGGTGATGCGGTCGCGGTCGGCCTGTTCCAGCGCCGCTCCCATACCCCCGCCCTGCCCGGACTGATCCCACAACCCCCACGCCAACGACGTACCCGCAAGCCCCTGCGCACCCCGCCACCGAGCCAGCACGTCCAAGAACGCGTTCGCCGCCGCATAATTGGCCTGCCCCGGACTGCCCACCACACCGGCAACCGACGAGAACAACACGAACGCCGACAGATCCAGCTCGCGCGTCAGCTCATGCAGATTCCACGCGGCGTCCACCTTCGGCCGCAGCACCTCGGCCAACCGCTCCGCCGACAGCGCCGAAACGGTCGCATCACGCACCACACCCGCCGTATGCACCACCGCCGTCAGCGGATGCCCCTCCTCGACCGACGCCAGCACACGCGCCAGCGCCTCCCGGTCCGCTGCGTCACAGGCCTCCACCCGCACCCGCGCACCGGATTGCTCCAGCTCCTCCACCAACTCCCGCGCACCAGGCGCCTCCACACCCCGCCGACTCGTCAACAGCAGATGCCGCACCCCGTGCACACCCACCAGATGACGCGCCACCAACGCACCCAGCGACCCGGTACCCCCCGTCACCAGCACCGTCCCCTCCTCGTCGAAGGGACGTGGCACGGTGAGGACGACCTTGCCGGTATGCCTGGCCTGGCCCAGGTGGCGGAAGGCCTCGGGAGAACGGCGGATGTCCCAAGCGGAGACCGGGAGCGGCCGTAGGGCACCGCTCTCGAACAGCCCGACGAGTTCGGTCAGCATCTCCTGGATGCGGTCGTGCCCGGCGTCCAGCAGGTCGAAGGCCCGGTAGTCGACGCCGGAGTACTGCGCGCCGACGGTCTCCGGGTCACGGACATCGGTCT
This sequence comes from Streptomyces sp. NPDC127100, assembly GCF_042724095.1. Classification (NCBI taxonomy): domain Bacteria; kingdom Bacillati; phylum Actinomycetota; class Actinomycetes; order Kitasatosporales; family Streptomycetaceae; genus Streptomyces; species Streptomyces sp. NPDC127100. Next base: position 28,959 of record NZ_JBHXFL010000067.1, on the reverse strand, counting down.
TGCCCATCTCCAGGAAGCGCCCACCGCGCGGCAGCAACCGCAGTGACGCGTCCACGAACTCGCCCGACAGCGAGTCGAGTACGACGTCCATGCCCCGTCCGCCGGTGCGCCGGGCGAAGGTCTGCTCGAAATCGAGCGTGCGGGAGTTGGCGATGTGGTCGTCGTCCAGGCCCTGTCCCCGCAGGGTGTTCCACTTGCCGGGGCTGGCGGTGCCGAAGACCTCTGCGCCCGCGTGCCGGGCGAGCTGGACCGCGGCCATGCCCACACCGCCGGTCGCGGCGTGCACCAGGACCGCTTCACCGGCTTGGAGCCCACCCAGGTCGAACAGGCCGTAGTAGGCCGTGAGGAACACGATCGGGACCGCGGCGGCCTGCGCGAACGTCCATCCCTGCGGGATCCGGGCGAGGTAACGCTGGTCCGTGACGGACACCGGGCCGACGCCCTCGGTGAGGAGCCCCATCACCCGGTCCCCCGGCCGCAGTCCGGTGGCGCCGGCGACCGCCGAGCCCACCTCCAGGACGACACCGGAGCCCTCGCTGCCGATCGGCGCCTCGCCCGGGTACATCCCGAGCGCGATGAGGACGTCACGGAAGTTGAGGCCCGCGGCGCGCACCGCCACCCGCACCTCGCCGGGAGCGAGGGGCCGGTCCGCGCCGGGGTTCGGGACGAGGGCGAGATTCTCCAGCGTGCCCTTGGCACTGACGTCCACGCGCCAGAGCTCGCCCGATCCCGGCACGGCGAGTCCGGTACCGTCCGCGGCGGGCGTCACACGGGCGACGAGCACCTCGTCGCCCCGGACCGCGGCCTGCGCTTCGTCGGAGGCCAGCACGCCCCGCAGTGCCGCCGTCAGACCGTCGGTCGTCGTCGCGGCATCCACGTCGAGGAGCGTGAAACTGTCCGGGGCCTCCGCCTGCGCCGCGCGCACGAAGCCCCACAGGGCCGACGCCGCCGGGTCGTCCACGACGTCACCCGGCTGCGCGGCGATCGCACCCGAGGTCACGACCACCAGCCGGACGGCCCCGAGCCGGTCGTCCGCGCGCCAATCCTGGAGCAGGGTGAGCAGACGGGCCGTGGCGGCGTGCACGGCCGCGGCCGGGTCGTCACCGTCGGCCGGTTCGGTGCGGCACGGGACGAGGACGGCCTGCGGGAGGCCCTCCCCGGCGTCCGCCGCGGCCACGAGGGCGGCGACGTCCTCGTATGCGGGAAGGTCCGGGAGGGTGGGCAGCGGTGTCCCCAGCGTCGCCCAGCGCGGCGCCTCCGTTCCGGGCTCGAGCCGGCTGCTGTGCCAGCTCAGTCGGTACATGGAGTCGTTGACGCTCCCCGCCGCTCCGCGAAGCTGCTCGGAGGACATCGCGCGCAGCGTGAGAGCGTCGATGTGGGCGATGGGTGCGCCGGTGGGGTCGGTCAGGTGGAGACTGACCGTGTCACCGGACTCGTCCACCGGTGCGAGCCGCACCCGCACCGCCGTGGCACCCGTCGCATACAGCCCCACGCCGGCGAAGTTGAACGGTAGACGCACCTCGTCCACCGCTCCCCCACTCGCGGCCGCCAACGTGTGCAACGCGGCATCGAGCAACGCCGGATGAATGCCGTACCCGGACACCTCCGCGCCCTCCGGCAGCACGACCTCCGCGAACCACTCCTCACCATCACGCCACACCGAGGACAACCCCCGGAACAACGGACCGTAAAGGTAACCACGCTCCGCCAACCGCTCATACAGACCGGCCAGCTCCACCGGCACGGCCCCCGACGGCGGCCAGACAGCCTCCGCCGTCTCGGGTACGGGAAGAGCGGGACTCAGCGCACCGGTGGCATGCCGCGTCCAGGCACCCTCACCCGAACGGGCGAACACCCGCACCCCACGACGGCCACCCTCATCGGCCTCACCGACCGACACCTGCACCATCACCGACGACCGCTCCCCCAGCACCAGCGGAGCCTCGATCGTCAAATCCTCCAGCAAACCGCAACCGACGTAGTCGCCGGCGTGCAGGGCCAACTCCACGAAAGCCGTACCCGGCACCAGCACCGACCCACCCACCGCATGATCCGCCAACCACGGATGCGTGGACAGCGAGACCCGGCCGGTGAACACGGTCATGCCGTCCTCGGCCAGGGCGACCGCCGCCCCCAGCAGACCATGACCCGCCGGAGCCTGCCCCAGACTCACCACATCACCGGCGCCCGAGGCCGCGTGCAGCCAGAACCTCTCGTGCTGGAACGCATACGTCGGCAGGTCTGCCAGCGTGGTGCTGGCGGTCGGCCAGGTGACGGGCAGCCCGTGGCAGTGGGCGGTGGCGAGCCCCAGGTGGAAGGCGTGAGTCTGGCCGGTGCGCTGGAGCGGGATGGCCACGGCCTCGTCGGGGACCAGGGTGGCCAGGACCGCATCCGGACCGAGCTCGACGAACACGGTGCCGCCCAGCTCCCGGGCCTGTGCGACCCCACCGGCGAAACGCACCGTCCCCCGCAACTGGGAAACCCAGTACGCCGGGTCGGCCAGCTCCTCCGCCGAAGCGATCCGCCCGGTCACATTCGAGATCACCGGCACACGCGGGGCATGCGCGGTGACCTGGGCGGCCACGCGTGCGAACTCCTCCAGGGCCGAATCCATGTGCGCCGAGTGGAAGGCATGACTGACATGCAGGGCCTTCGTGCGCCGGCCCTGCTCCTCAAAGTGCCCGGCGACCTCGGCCACGGCCTCGACATCTCCGGAGACGACGACGGACTCGGCGGCATTGACGGCCGCCAGCGACACACCCTCACGGCCCTCCAGGACCGCCGCCACCTCCTCCTCGGACGCGGCGATCATCGTCATCGCACCACCGGAGCGGGCGGCCTGCATCAGCCGGCCCCGCGCCCCGACCAGCGCACAAGCGTCCTCCAGTGACCAGACGCCGGCGACGTGCGCGGCGGCGAGCTCACCGATGGAATGCCCCAGCAGCACCTCCGGAACCAGCCCATGGTGCTCAGCCAGCCGAAACAGAGCCACCTGCAACGCGAACAGACCGGCCTGGACATAGCGGGTCTGGTTCAGCAGATCCGCATCCGCCCCGAACACGACCTCCTTCAACGGCACCGGCAGCTCGAACCGGCCGCACACCTCGTCGAAGGCGGCCGCGAACACCGGCTCACGCTCATACAGCTCCCGCCCCATCCCGGGACGCTGCGAACCCTGACCGGTGAACAGGAACACCGTCCTGCCCCCGGCCACCGCCCCACTCACCACGGACGGATGCGCCTCACCGGCCGCCAACGCCTCCACAGCCGCGAGGAGATCCGCGCTCGACTCGCCGAGCACCGCTGCCCGCTGTTCGAAATGCACCCGCCCGTGCGTGAGGGTGTGCGCGACAGCCGCCGCGTCCAGTTCCTCCCCCGCTTCACGGACGTAGGTGGCCAGGCGTCCGGCCTGCTCCCGCAACGCCTCAGGCGTCTTCGCCGACACCGGCCAGACCACGGGCGCATCCGCTCCCGCGACCGGAGTCTCCTCGGCCTCGCCGTCGTCGACGGGCTCCGGAGCAGGGTCCTGCTCAAGGATCACGTGCGCGTTGGTGCCGCTGATGCCGAAGGACGAGACACCGGCCCGGCGGGGCCGCTCGACCTGCGGCCACTCGCGCGCCTCGGCCAGCAGCCGCACCCGCCCGGCCTCCCAGTCCACGTGCGGCGTCGGCTCATCCACGTGGAGTGTCCGCGGCAGCACACCGTGCCGCATCGCCTCGACCATCTTGATCACACCGGCGACACCCGCGGCGGCGTTGGTGTGGCCGATGTTGGACTTCACCGAGCCCAGCCAGAGTGGCTCCGCGTCTCCGTCGCGTCCCTGGCCGTACGTCGCGAGCAGTGCCTGCGCCTCGATCGGGTCACCCAGCTTGGTGCCCGTGCCGTGCGCCTCCACCGCGTCGACCTCGGCCGGAGCCAGCCGAGCGTTGTCGAGCGCCTGCCGGATCACCCGCTCCTGCGACGGACCGTTCGGCGCCGTCAGACCATTGCTCGCACCGTCCTGGTTCACGGCCGAACCTCGGACCACCGCCAGTACCCGGTGTCCCCGCCGACGGGCGTCGGACAGCCGCTCCAGGACCAGTACACCCACGCCCTCGCCGAAGCCGGTGCCGTCGGCGGCGGCCGCGAAGGCCTTGCAGCGGCCGTCGGGGGAAAGGCCGCGCTGCTTGCTGAACTCCACGTAGAGACGGGGGGTGGGCAGCACGGTGACGCCGCCGGCGAGTGCCACACCGCAGTCGCCGTTGCGCAGGGCCTGGACGGCCAGGTGCAGGGCGACCAGCGAGGAGGAGCAGGAGGTGTCGACCGTGACGGCGGGGCCTTCGAGACCGAGCGTGTAGGCGAGCCGCCCGGAGACGACGCTGGTGGTGGTGCCGGTCAGCACGTATCCCTCGTACTCCGCGGGCAGTGCGCGGCCCGTGGGCGCGTAGTCCTGGGCGATCGCGCCGACGAAGGCACCCGTCCGGCTGCCCTTGAGCGTGTCGGGGGCGATGCCCGCGTGTTCGAACGCCTCCCACGCGGTCTCCAGCAGCAGCCGCTGCTGCGGGTCCATCGCCTCGGCCTCGCGCGGGCTGATGCCGAAGAAGTCCGCGTCGAAGCGGTCGGCGTCGTGGAGGAAGCCTCCCTTCGTGACGTAGGAGGTGCCCGCGTGGTCGGGGTCGGGGTGGTACACCTCCTCCAGATCCCAGCCCCGGTTCGACGGGAACTCGGTGATGCCGTCACCGTCCTGTTCCAGCAGTCGCCAGAGGGCTTCGGGTGAGGTGATGCCGCCGGGGTAGCGGCATCCCATTCCGACGATGGCGATCGGCTCCTGCTCCCGGGCCTCGGCTTCCTTCAGCCGCCGGCGCGTCTGGCGCAGATCGGCGGCGGTGCGCTTCAGGTAGTCCCGCAGCTTCTCCTCGTTGTCCGCGGCCTTCCCCGTGTCGCGAGGACCGTTCGCCGGGTTCTGAGCAACGTTCGCCATGCGAATTCCACTCCTGGGTACGACAGTTACGGCTGGTGAGCGGCGGCGGTGCGCCGGGAGGGCAGGAGCTCAGGAATTGCCGAGCTCCTGGTCGAGCGCGTCGAAGAGTTCGTCGTCGCTCGCCGTACCGAAGTCCTGTGTCTCGTCGACGGAGCCTTCAGCGTGGTGCAGGTCGTTCCATTTCCAGAGCATCGCCTGGAGGCGGGCGGTGATGCTCCCGTAGGCCTCGTCGTCGGGCTCGATGCCCTGCCCGAGTACGGACAGCGCGGCCTCGATCTGTTCCAGGTCGCCCACGATCCGTGTCACCGGGTCCGCCTCTTCGGGGACCAGTGCGGTGCGCAGATGCGCGCCGAGCGAGGCGGACGTGGGGAAGTCGAAGACGAGGGTGCCGGACAGCCTCAGGCCCGTCGCTTTGCCGATACGGTTGCGCAGCTCGACGGCGGTGAGGGAGTCGAAGCCGAGCTCCTTGAAGGCCCGGTCCGCCTCGATGCCGGCGGTGTCCCCGTGGCCGAGCACGGCCGCCGCCTGCTCGCGTACCAGCTCGACGAGCAGTTCGACCTGCTGGTCGGCGGTGCGGCCGGCGAGCCGGTCGGCCCAGTTGGTCTCCGTGGCGGCAGCGCTCGCCGCCTTGCGCAGCGCGGTGCGGCGTGGGGCCGGTGTTCCGACGAGGCCGCGCAGCAGGGGCGGCACGTCTCCTCCGGCGTCGCCCACCGCACGGGACCGCAGCGCCGCGAGGTCGAACTGGACGGGGACGAGTACCGGTTCGTCGGCGCGCAGAGAGGTGTCGAAGACGGACAGGCCCGTGTCGAGCGGCAGGGGGGTGACACCGGATCGTCCGAGCCGCTGCCGGTCGCCGCTGTCGAGGGCGGCCGCCATACCGCCCGCCTGCTCCCAGAGGCCCCAGTCGAGGGAGATGCCGGGCAGCCCCTGCGAGCGTCGGAGTCCGGCCAAGGTGTCCAGGAAGGTGTTCGCTGTCGCGTAGTTGGCCTGGCCCGCGGCACCCATGATGCCCGCGGCGGAGGAGAAGAGGACGAACGCCGACAGGTCCAGCTCGCGCGTCAGCTCGTGGAGGTTCCACGCGGCGTCCACCTTCGGCCGCAGCACCTCGGCCAACTGCTCGGGTGACAGCGCCGAGACGGTGGCATCGCGCACCACACCGGCCGTGTGCACCACCGCCGTCAGCGGATGCCGGTCGTCGACCGACGCGAGCACACGCGCCAGCGCTTCCCGGTCCGCCGCGTCACAGGCCTCCACCCGCACCCGCGCACCGGATTGCTCCAGCTCCTCCACCAACTCCCGCGCACCGGAAGCCTCCACACCCCGCCGACTCGTCAACAGCAGGTGCCGCACCCCGTGCACACCCACCAGATGACGCGCCACCAACGCACCCAGCGAACCGGTACCCCCCGTCACCAGCACCGTCCCCTCCTCGTCGAAGGGACGCGGCAGGGTCAGGACCAGCTTTCCCGTGTGGCGGGCCTGGCTGAGGAAGCGGAGGGCGTCGGGGGCCCGGCGCACGTCCCATGCCGACACGGGCGCGGGACGTACGGCGCCGGATTCGAAGAGCTCGACCAATTCCCCGAGCATCTCGCGGATGCGCTCGGGGCCGGCGTCGAGGACGTCGTACGCGCAGTAGGTCACCCCGTCGTGCGCGGCCGCCACCTCGCCGGGCGAGCGCTTGTCCGTCTTGCCCATCTCGAGGAAACGGCCGCCGGGTCCCTGGAGTCGCAGCGAGGCGTCGACGTACTCGTTGGCCAGGGAGTTCAGGACGACGTCCATCGTGCCCGTGCCGGATACCGAGCCCAGTGAGGTGCGGAACCTCTCCTCGAACTCCAGGTCGCGCGAGCTCGCTATGTGGTCGTCGTCCAGGCCCTGCCCGCGGAGCGTGTCCCACTTGGCGGGACTCGCCGTGCCGTACACGTCCACGCCCCAGTGGCGGGCGAGTTGCAGGGCGGCCGTGCCGACGCCGCCGGTCGCCGCGTGCACGAGCAGCGACTCGCCCGCCTTGATTCCGGCCAGGTCCACCAGTCCGTAGTAGGCGGTGAGGAAGACGACTGGCACACCGGCGGCCTCGGCGAAGGTCATGGCCTGCGGCATGCGAACGACGAGACGGGCGTCGGTGACCGTGACCGGCCCGGTGCCCTCCAGGAGGATGCCCATCACCCGGTCCCCGGGGCGCACCCAGGAGACGTTCGCACCGGTCTCCAGGACCACGCCCGCGCCCTCGCCGGCCACCGCCCGGTGGTCACCGGGCACCATGCCGAGCGCCGTCAGCACGTCGCGGAAGTTGAGGCCGGACGCGCGCAGCGAGATGCGCACCTCGTCGGGGCCGAGCTCCCGGAGGGCGTCCGCATGGGGTCGCAGGGCGAGCTGGTCCAGCGAGCCGGTGCCCTCCAGAGCGAGCCGCCACGGCACGGCACCCTCGCCCGACGTCTCGTGGACGGGTTCCGGGATGAGTCCGTCCGTCGTCCGCCGCGCCAGGCGGGGGACCTTGACCGTCCCCTGCCGTACGGCGATCTGGCCGTCGTCACTCCGGCCTTCGAGGTGGGCGGCCACGGCGGCGAGCAGTGCCCGCGCCGAGTCCTGGTGCGCATCGACGTCGGCGAGGAGGAAGCGGTCCGGGTTCTCCGTCTGCGCCGACCGCACCAGGCCCCACAGCGGGGCATGCACCAGGTCGCGGGCGGGTTCCCCGTACTCGACACCGACTGCTTCCCGCGTGCAGACGAGGAGCCGGGCGTCCGACAGCCCGGGGGCGTCGAGCGCGATCCACTCCTGCGTCAGGGCGAGCGCCGCGGCCGCCACCTCGTGCACCGACTGACGTACGTCGTCCGGCAGACGCTCGGCGGTGAAAGGGGCGACGACGATTTGAGGTGCGGCGGCGTCCTCCTTGACCGCTGCCCGAAGCTCGGCCAGCCCCGCGTACTGCTTCACGCTCACCCCCGCCTCGGCGAGCGCGGGAGAGAGCTCCAGGACGTCCGGGCCCAGCAGGGCCCAGTCGACCGCGGCTGTGGTGGCGCCCGCCGTGATCTGGGCCGGGGCCCACTCGGCGACGAACACGGGGTCCTTCGCCTCGGAGTCGCCAACACCCAGCGCGCTCAACTGGGCCGCGGGCACGACCCGTGTCGCCAGCGATGCGATGCGGGCGATGGGTGCGCCGGTGGGGTCGGTCAGGTGGAGACTGACCGTGTCGCCGGACTCGTCCACCGGTGCGAGCCGCACCCGCACCGCCGTGGCACCCGTCGCATACAGCCCCACGCCGGCGAAGTTGAACGGCAGACGCACCTCGTCCACCGCTCCCCCACTCGCGGCCGCCAACGTGTGCAACGCGGCATCGAGCAACGCCGGATGAATGCCGTACCCGGACACCTCCGCGCCCTCCGGCAGCACGACCTCCGCGAACCACTCCTCACCATCACGCCACACCGAGGACAACCCCCGGAACAACGGACCGTAAAGGTAACCACGCTCCGCCAACCGCTCATACAGACCGGCCAGCTCCACCGGCACGGCCCCCGACGGCGGCCAGACAGCCTCCTCCACCCCGGGCGCGGGAAGAGCGGGACTCAGCGCACCGGTGGCATGCCGCGTCCAGGCACCCTCACCCGAACGGGCGAACACCCGCACCCCACGACGGCCACCCTCATCGGCCTCACCGACCGACACCTGCACCATCACCGACGACCGCTCCCCCAGCACCAGCGGAGCCTCGATCGTCAAATCCTCCAGCAAACCGCAACCGACGTAGTCCCCGGCGTGCAGGGCCAACTCCACGAAAGCCGTACCCGGCACCAGCACCGACCCACCCACCGCATGATCCGCCAGCCACGGGTGTGTGGACAGTGAGACCCGGCCGGTGAGGAGGGTGGTGTCGTCTTCGGGGTGGTGGAGGGATGCGGTGAGCAGGGGGTGGTCGGTTGTGTCGAGGCCGTGGGCGGTGGCGTCGCCTGTGTGGGTGGTGGGGGTGAGCCAGTAGCTCTCGTGCTGGAACGCATACGTCGGCAGGTCTGCCGGCGTGGTGCTGGCGGTCGGCCAGGTGACGGGCAGGCCGTGGCAGTGGGCGGTGGCGAGCGCCAGGTGGAAGGCGTGGGTCTGGCCGGTGCGCTGGAGCGGGATGGCCACGGCCTCGTCGGGGACCAGGGTGGCCAGGACCGCATCCGGACCGAGCTCCACGAACACGGTGCCGCCCAGCTCCCGGGCCTGTGCGACCCCGGCGGCGAAACGCACCGTCCCCCGCAACTGGGACACCCAGTACGCCGGGTCCGCCAGCTCCTCCGCCGAGGCGACCCGCCCGGTCACGTTCGAGATCACCGGCACCCGCGGGGCATGCGCGGTGACCTGGGCCGCCACACGCGCGAACTCCTCCAGGGCCGAATCCATGTGCGCCGAGTGGAAGGCATGACTGACATGCAGAACCTTCGTGCGCCGACCGAGCGCCGTGAAGTGCCCGGCGACCTCGGCCACTGCGTCGACGTCTCCGGAGACGACCACGGACTCGGCCGCATTGACGGCCGCCAGCGACACACCCTCACGGCCCTCCAGGACCGCCGCCACCTCCTCCTCGGACGCGGCGATCATCGTCATCGCACCACCGGAGCGGGCGGCCTGCATCAGCCGGCCCCGCGCCCCCACCAGCGTGCACGCATCCTCCAGCGACCACACCCCGGCCACGTGCGCGGCGGCGAGCTCACCGATGGAATGCCCCAGCAGCACCTCCGGAACCAGCCCATGGTGCTCAGCCAGCCGAAACAGAGCCACCTGCAACGCGAACAGACCGGCCTGGGCGTAGCGGGTCTGGTTCAGCAGCTCCGGATCCGCCCCGAACACGACCTCCTTCAACGGCACCGGCAGCTCGAACCGGCCGCACACTTCGTCGAAGGCGGCCGCGAACACCGGCTCACGCTCATACAGCTCCCGCCCCATCCCGGGACGCTGCGAACCCTGACCGGTGAACAGGAACACCGTCCTGCCCCCGGCCACCGCCCCACTCACCAGATGGGGATGCGGCTGTCCCGCAGCCAACGCCTCGACGGCCGACAGGAGTTCGTGCCGGTCAGCGCCCAGGACGACCGACCGTAGGTCGAAGTGGGCACGCCCGTGCATGAGGGTGTGTGCAACAGCCGCCGTATCCAGTCCCTCGCCGGCGTCGCGGACGTAGGCGGCCAGACGTCCGGCCTGCTCCCGCAACGCCTCCGGCGTCTTGCCGGACACGGGCCACACCACCAGCCCGCCCGCGTCCCCCTCGGGCTCCTTGGCAGTCTCGTCGTCGGAGGCCTGCTCAAGGATGATGTGCGCGTTGGTGCCGCTGATGCCGAAGGAAGAGACACCGGCCCGGCGGGGCCGTTCGGCCTGCGGCCACTCGCGCGCCTCGGCCAGCAGCCGCACCTGCCCGGCCTCCCAGTCGACATGCGACGTGGGTTCGTCGACGTGGAGTGTCCGCGGCAGCACACCGTGCCGCATCGCCTCGACCATCTTGATCACACCGGCGACACCCGCGGCGGCCTGGGCGTGCCCGATGTTGGACTTGATCGAGCCCAGCCACAGCGGATGTTCGTCGTCCCGGTCCCGGCCGTACGTCGCGAGCAGCGCCTGCGCCTCGATCGGGTCACCCAGCCGCGTGCCCGTACCGTGCGCCTCCACGACGTCCACGTCACCCGGCGTCAGCCCCGCGGTGGACAGGGCCTGCCGGATCACTCGTTCCTGTGAGGGGCCGTTGGGGGCGGTGAGGCCGTTGCTCGCTCCGTCCTGGTTCACGGCGGAACCGCGCACCACCGCCAGCACCCGGTGTCCGTTGCGCCGGGCGTCGGACAGCCGCTCCAGGACCAGGACCCCGACGCCCTCGCCCCACACCGTGCCGTCGGCACCGTCGGCGAACGCCTTCACCCGGCCGTCCGGGGCAAGCCCACGCTGACGACTGAACTCCACGAAGGTCGTCGGTGCGGCCATGACGGTGACGCCACCGGCGAGCGCGAGCCGGCACTCGCCGTTGCGCAGCGCCTGGGCGGCCAGGTGCAGGGCGACCAGCGACGACGAGCACGCCGTGTCCACCGTCACCGCCGGACCCTCGAGCCCGAACACGTACGACACACGACCGGACAGGACACTGCCCGCGCTGCCCGTACCGAGGTAGCCCTCCAGGTCCTCGGGCGCCTTGCCGACGCGGATGCCGTAGTCGTCGTACATGACGCCCGCGAAGACGCCTGTGTCGCTGCCGCGTACCGAGGCGGGGTCGATGCCGGCGTGTTCGAACGCCTCCCAGGACGCCTCCAGCAGCAGCCGCTGCTGCGGATCCGTCGCCAGCGCCTCACGCGGACTGATCCCGAAGAACCCGGCATCGAAACCGTCCGCCGCATGCAGGAACCCGCCCCGCGACACGTACGACGTCCCCGGATGATCCGGATCCGGATCGAACAGCGAACCCAGATCCCAGCCCCGGTTCACCGGAAACTCCGAGACCGCGTCCCCGCCCTCGGCCACCAGCCGCCACAACTCCTCCGGCGAGGACACCCCACCCGGCAACCGGCAGCTCATCCCTACGATCACCACCGGATCCGCCGCCACATCCACACCCGCACCGAGACCAGCACCCGGCACCACAGCAGCAACCGACGACACCCCATCGGGCACGAGCTCCCCGACCAGATGGGCGGCGAGGGCCGCGGGCGTGGGGTGGTCGAAGACGAGGGTCGCGGGCAGACGCAGTCCGGTCGCGGAGTTCATGCGGTTGCGCAGCTCGACGGACATGAGGGAGTCGAAGCCCAGGTCCTTGAAGGCCCGCGCGGGGTCCACTACGTCGGTGGAGGCGTGACCGAGTACGGACGCCACCGCCTCCTGCACCACGTCGAGCACGGCACGTCGCCGTTCGTCGGTGGCGAGTCGCGCGAGAGTCGCCACGTCGACACCACCCGTGGAGCCTCGCGTCTCGGCGGTGCGGTTGCCGGACGCCGCGGTCCTGCCGGTGCCGCCGCGGATCAGCCCGCGCAGCACCGGTGCCAGCAGTCCGGCCTCGGCCTGCCGGCGCAGTGCGGTCTCGACGATGGGAGCGGCGACGACGGCGGAGTCATCGCCGGTGACAGCGGCATCGAGGAGCGCGAGGCCCTCCTCGGCGCCGAGGGCACCGAATCCGCTGCGGGTGATGCGGTCGCGGTCGGCCTGTTCCAGCGCCGCTCCCATACCCCCGCCCTGCCCGGACTGATCCCACAACCCCCACGCCAACGACGTACCCGCAAGCCCCTGCGCACCCCGCCACCGAGCCAGCACGTCCAAGAACGCGTTCGCCGCCGCATAATTGGCCTGCCCCGGACTGCCCACCACACCGGCAACCGACGAGAACAACACGAACGCCGACAGATCCAGCTCACGCGTCAGCTCATGCAGATTCCACGCGGCGTCCACCTTCGGCCGCAGCACCTCGGCCAACCGCTCCGCCGACAGCGCCGAGACGGTGGCATCGCGCACCACACCGGCCGTATGCACCACCGCCGTCAGCGGATGCCCCTCCTCGACCGACGCCAGCACACGCGCCAGCGCCTCCCGGTCCGCCGCGTCACAGGCCTCCACCCGCACCCGCGCACCGGATTGCTCCAGCTCCTCCACCAACTCCCGCGCACCAGGCGCCTCCACACCCCGCCGACTCGTCAACAGCAGATGCCGCACCCCGTGCACACCCACCAGATGACGCGCCACCAACGCACCCAGCGAACCGGTACCCCCCGTCACCAGCACCGTCCCGTCGCCCACGCTCGTGAAGCCGGCGGAGGTTTCAGGGACACCTGTGAGGCGAGTGAGACGAGGTACGTAAGTCCGGCCACCCCGCAGGGCCGCCTGAGGCTCGCCACTCGCGAGGACCGCGGGGAGAAGGGCCAGGGAAGACTGCTCGTCGTCGCAGTCGACCAGCACGACCCGACCGGGCTGCTCGGACTGCGCGCTGCGCAGCAGCCCCCATGCGGCCGCGGCCGCCAGGTCGGTCGGCGTCTCGTCGTCCCGTACGGCGGCGGCTCCGCGGGTCACGACCAGCAGCCGCGCCGCGTCCAGGCGGGAGTCGCCCAGCCATTCCTGAACCTGAGTGAGCAGCCGAGCCGTCCCGGCGTGCACCGTCTCGGCCATCGACGAGTCGTCGTGCTCCCACAGCAACGGCAGGATCGCCACGTCGACGCCTGCCTCCGCGAGAGCCGCGACGTCGGAGTACTCGGTGAGCTGCGCAAGTTCCGCGTTCCCCTCCAGCAGCTCGGCTGCGGCGGGGGACGGGCCGGCGAGTACGCCCCAGCGTTCTCCCGCCGGGACACCGCCAGCCCTCGGTGTGGTGGGCGTCCAGTCGAGGCGAGTCAGGCCCTGACCCCGCGCACGTGCGGCGGCGAGGTTCTTCGGGGCCTCCCGCAGGACGAGCGAGTCGGCCGTCAGGACCGGGGCTCCCGCGGGGTCGACGGCTCGGCAGCGGAAGGCTCCGGCACCGCCTTCCGCGGGCGACCAGTGGACGCGCAGGGCGTCGGCGCCGGTGGCGTGGAGACGGACGCCCGTGAAGCCGAAGGGGAGGGACGGCCCCTCCGCCGCCTCGTCACGCGTCGTGGCCAGGGGATGCAGCGCGGCGTCGAGGAGAGCGGGGTGGATGCCGTAGTCCGAGACCTCAGTGCCGGAAGGCAGGGCGATCTCCGCGTACAGGTCGTCACCGTCTCGCCAGAGGGCCGTCATGCCCTGGAAGACCGGACCGTACTCGGTGCCGAGGTCGGCAACGCGTGCGTAGAAGTCACCCAGGTCGATGGCTCGGGCCCCCGCGGGCGGCCAGCTGCCCTGCACGATGACGTCTTCGTGGGCAGGGCCCGCAGCGGCGACGAGCGTTCCTGTGGCGTGCCGGACCCACGTGCCGGACGGTGACTGCGCGGAGAGCCGGAAAGTGTGGCGTCCGGCCTCGTCCGCGGCCTCGACGACCAGCTGAATGCTGACGTTGTCCTCCTCGTCGAGCACGAGGGGGGCTTCGATCGTCAGCTCTTCCAGGAGGCCGCAGCCGACGTAGTCCCCGGCGTGCAGGGCCAGCTCCACGAAAGCCGTACCCGGCACCAGCACCGACCCACCCACCACGTGATCCGCCAACCACGGATGCGTGGACAGCGAGATCCGGCCGGTGAACACGGTCATGCCGTCCTCGGCCAGGGCGACCGCCGCCCCCAGCAGACCATGACCCGCCGGAGCCTGCCCCAGACTCACCACATCACCGGCACCCGACGCCGCGTGCAGCCAGAACCTCTCGTGCTGGAACGCATACGTCGGCAGGTCCGCCGGCGTGGTGCTGGCGGTCGGCCAGGCGACGGGCAGCCCGTGGCAGTGGGCGGTCGCGAGCGCCAGGTGGAAGGCGTGGGCCTGGCCGGTGCGCTGCAACGGAATGGCCACGGCCTCGTCGGGGACCAGGGTGACCAGGACCGCATCCGGACCGAGCTCCACGAACACGGTGCCGCCCAGCTCCCGGGCCTGTGCGACCCCACCGGCGAAACGCACCGTCCCCCGCAGCTGGGTCACCCAGTAGGCGGGGTCGGCCAGCTCCTCCGCCGAGGCGACCCGCCCGGTCACGTTCGAGATCACCGGCACACGCGGGGCATGCGCGGTGACCTGGGCGGCCACGCGTGCGAACTCCTCCAGGGCCGAGTCCATGTGCGCGGAGTGGAAGGCGTGACTGACATGCAGGGTCTTCGTGCGCCGACCGAGCGCCGCGAAGTGCTCGGCGACCTCGGCGACGGCCTCGACGTCTCCGGAGACGACCACGGACTCGTCCGCGTTGACGGCCGCCAGTGACACACCCTCGCGGCCCTTCAGGACCGCCGTCACCTCGTCCTCGGACGCGGCGATCATGGTCATCGCACCACCGGAGCGGGCGGCCTGCATCAGCCGGCCCCGTGCTCCGACCAGCGTGCACGCGTCCTCCAGCGACCAGACGCCGGCGACGTGCGCGGCGGCGAGCTCACCGATGGAATGCCCCAGCAGCACCTCCGGCACCAGCCCATAGTGCTCAGCCAGCCGAAACAGCGCGACTTGGAGGGCGAACAGACCGGCCTGGGCGTAGCGGGTCTGGTTCAGCAGCTCCGGATCCGCCCCGAACACGACCTCCTTCAACGGCACCGGCAGCTCGAACCGGCCGCACACTTCGTCGAAGGCGGCCGCGAACACCGGCTCACGGTCATAGAGGTCGCGTCCCATCCCGGGACGCTGCGAGCCCTGACCGGTGAACAGGAACACCGTCCTGCCCCCGGCCACCGCCCCCCTCACCAGGGACGGATGCGCCTCACCGGCCGCCAACGCCTCGAGCCCGGCGAGCAGTTCCGGCACACCCTCGCCGACGACCGCGGCCCGCTCGTCGAACCCGGCCCGCCCATGGATGAGGGTATGGGCGACAGCCGCCGCGTCCACCGCGTCCCCGGCCTGACGGACATACGCGGCCAGCCGTCCCGCCTGCTCCCGCAACGCACCCGGCGTCTTCGCCGACACCGGCCAGAACACCAGCCCGCCCGGACCCTGCTCGGGCTCCTCCCCCGCCTCCGGAGCAGGGGCCTGCTCCAGGATCACGTGCGCGTTGGTACCGCTGATCCCGAAGGACGAGACACCGGCCCGCCGGGGCCGCTCGACCTGCGGCCACTCGCGCGCCTCGGCCAGCAGCCGCACCCGCCCGGCCTCCCAGTCCACGTGCGGCGTCGGCTCATCCACGTGCAGCGTTCGCGGCAGCACACCGTGCCGCATCGCCTCGACCATCTTGATCACACCGGCGACACCCGCGGCAGCCTGCGCGTGCCCGATGTTCGACTTCACCGAGCCCAGCCACAGCGGCTCCGCGTCTCCGTCGCGTCCCTGGCCGTACGTCGCCAGCAACGCCTGCGCCTCGATCGGGTCGCCCAGCCGCGTGCCCGTACCGTGCGCCTCCACCGCGTCCACGTCACCCGGCGTCAGCCCCGCGGCGGACAGGGCCTGCCGGATCACCCGCTCCTGCGAGGGACCGTTCGGCGCGGTGAGCTGGCTGCTGGTGCCGTCCTGGTTGACGGCGGAGCCCCGGACCACCGCCAGCACCCGGTGCCCGTTGCGCCGGGCGTCCGACAGCCGCTCCAGGACCAGGACACCCACGCCCTCGCCGAGCCCCGTGCCGTCGGCGGCACCCGCGAAGGCCTTGACGCGGCCGTCGGGGGCGAGGCCCCGCTGGCGGCTGAAGTCCTGGAGGGTGCTGGGCGTCGCCATGACGGTGACGCCTCCGGCCAGGGCGAGCCGGCACTCGCCGTTGCGCAGCGCCTGGGCGGCCAGGTGCAGGGCGACCAGCGACGACGAGCACGCCGTGTCCACCGTCACCGCCGGACCCTCGAGCCCGAACACGTACGAGAGACGGCCGGAGGCCACGCTTCCCGCGCTGCCGTTGACGACGTATCCGGCGAGCCCGTCGGGGAGTTCGGCGGAGTGCAGGCGGACGCCGTAGTCGTCGTACATGACGCCCGCGAAGACGCCCGTGTCGCTGCCGCGTACCGAGGCGGGGTCGATGCCGGCGTGTTCGAACGCCTCCCAGGACGCCTCCAGCAGCAGCCGCTGCTGGGGGTCCGTCGCCAGCGCCTCGCGCGGGCTGATGCCGAAGAAGTCGGCGTCGAAGCCGTCGGCGTCCTGGAGGAAGCCGCCGCTTCGGGCGTAGCAGGTGCCCGAGCGGTCGGGGTCGGGGTCGTAGAGGGCGGTGAGGTCCCAGCCGCGGTCGGCCGGGAACGGCGAGATGGCGTCCGTCTCGTCGGTCAGCAGGTCCCACAGGCCCTCGGGCGAGGTCACCCCGCCCGGCAGCCGGCAGCTCATGCCCACGATCGCGATCGGCTCCTTCGCGCGGGCCTCGGCCGTGCGAAGGCGCTCGCGCGTCTCGTGCAGCTCAGCGGTGACGCGCTTGAGGTAGTCGCGGAGCTTTGCTTCGTTCGTGTTCGCCATCTGCAGCCATTCCCTCGGGGCGGACGTGGGCCAGGGACTCGGGAGTGTCAGAACGGGACGCCGTGGCGGCACGGCCCCGCGGCATTGGCAACATCGCTGAGCCGGCTTAGGGAGCCCTTGGTGGGTTCTAAAGCCCCGTGAGCGGTCCTGCCGGGGGCCGGTGGGCGGCCCTCGCGGTTCTTAGGTCGGCTTAAGACCCGGTCCGGACGATGGGCCGGGCAGCGCCTCCGCTGCCCTGACCCTGTACGTCACCACCGCTGTGGGAGATGACCGGATGGACGGCTCGGACACTCGAATTCTTTCGGTCGGTACGGCCCTGCCCGGACCGCTCCTCGACAATGCCGCGCTCGCCCGGCGGTTCGGCATGGACGAGATCTGGGAGCAATGGATCGAGGCCTTCATCGGCGCGAGCACCCGGCATCTCGCCGTCGACCTGGAGAGCGGGGAGGTGGTCTCCTCCCTCACGGAACTGGGTGAGGCCGCCGCCCGCCGGGCGCTGGAGAACGCCGGTCTCGAGCCGGGCGACATCGATGTGATGGTGCTCGGGACGGCCATGCCCGACCAGTTGATGCCGACGACGGTGAACATGATCGCGGACCGGCTCGGGATCGACGGGGTGCCGACGTACCAGCTCCAGTCGGGTTGCACGGGCGCGGTCCAGGCGATGGATCTGGGCCGGCAGATGCTGCTCACCCCGGGGCGGCGGCACGCGCTGGTCATCGGCGGCGAGGTGTGCGCCAAGCACTACGACCTGTCCGTCGACGTCAAGAAGATGGCACCGGACGAATTGGTGAACCTGCTGCTGTTCGGGGACGCGGCCGGTGCCGCGGTGCTGACCACGGACGAGGTGCCGGAGAGCCTCGTGGTGCGCAGGCTGCTGAACCGGCTCACGGGCCTCGGGCGTCCGCCGGGACAGACGGTGGACTGGTTCGGGCTGATCGACCGGGATTCCGCCCGGCAGGCGGTGAGCGAGGACTACAAGGCCATCGAGGAGTCCGTGCCGGTGATGTCGGCGGAGATCCTGCACGAGCTCCTCGACGACCTGGGCTGGTCCGGGACCGACGTCGACTACCTGCTGCCGCCGCAGCTGTCGGTGAAGATGACCAGCCGGATCGTCGAGGAGCTGAACGTGCCGGGCGCGGAGGAGATCAGCTGCGTGTCGGAGATCTCCAACACCGGCAACGCGCTGCCGTTCTTCCAGCTGGAACAACTCATGCCGCAGATGGCCGAGGGCGACCGTGCCATCGGCATCGCGGTGGAGTCGAGCAAGTGGATCAAGGCCGGTTACGCCCTGGAGAAGGTCTGAGAGGTCGGCTCCCATGACGACGACAGCCATTCCCGAAGGCACGGACGCCTTCGCCGCACTGCGGAAGCTCGGCGCCGCCGACCGGCTCGTCGACGAGCTTCCGCGGGCGCTCGCACTGGTGGCCTCGGTGAGCGAGGACGAACTGCCGCGGGCCGGCCGTCTGCTCGCCGGACTCGACGACGACCAGGTGCGGCGGTCCCATCCCGAACTGCCGGCCGTGCGGATCGCGGTCACCGGGCACGGCACACTCAACGCGCTGCTGCCCGCACTGGTCGCCGAGTCGGCGCGGCACGGGCTGTGGGCCCGGCCGAAGCTGTCCGACTTCGACAGTTACGTCTTCGACCTGTCGGATCCGTCGAGCGAGCTGTACGCCTGCGATCCCGATCTCGCGCTGTGTGTGCTGGACGCCCGGGTCGTCCTCGACAAGCTGCCGAACCCGTGGAGCGTGCAGGACCTGTCCGACGTCCTGGACGCGGAACTCCGGCTGCTGGAGAATCTGGCGGCGCGGTTCGGCGCCACGGCGCGCGGCACGCTCGTGATGAACACGCTGCCCCTGCCGCACGCGCTCACCGCCCAGTTGGTCGACCTTCGGTCACGGGCGCGGGCTGGTGCGCTGTGGCGGGAGGCGAACGCGCGGCTGCTGCGTCTGGTGGACGCTCATCCGCAGCTCGTCGTCCTGGATCTGGAGACCGTGAACGACGCCGTGCGGGAGCGGGCGACGGCCGCGGACACCCGGCTGAGTCTGTACGCGAAGGCGCATCTGTCGCCCGAGACGCTGAGCTCGTACGCGCGGGAGGTCGGCCATCTGGCCCGCATGATCACGGGCCGGCTGCGCAAGTGCCTCGTCCTGGACCTGGACAACACGGTGTGGGGCGGCGTGCTGGGCGACGACGGGCCGGAGGGCATCGAGGTCGCCGACACCTATCGCGGCGAGGCGTTCCGCGCGTTCCAGCGGCTGGCGCGGCAGATCGCGTCGCAGGGCGTGCTGCTGGCCGCGGTGAGCAAGAACGACCTGGAGCCGGTGCGGGAGGTGCTGCGCGGCCACCCCGGGATGACACTGCGTGAGGAGGACTTCGTGCGGGTCGTCGCCAACTGGCGTCCCAAGCACGAGAACCTGCGCGAGCTCGCGGCCGATCTCAACATCGGTGTCGACAGTTTCGTCTTCGTGGACGACAGCCCCTACGAGCGCGGCCTGGTCCGCCGGGAGCTGCCCGAGGTCGCGGTCGTCGACGTCGACGAGGAGCCGGCTCTGCACGGCGAGCGGCTGCTGCGGGACGGCTGGTTCACCGTGCGGGAGCTGACCGGTGAGGACCGCAAGCGCCCGGAGCGGTACCGCGAGGAGCTGGTGCGCCGGGACTTCCTCAACGACTTCGACTCCCTCGGCGACTATCTGCGTGAGCTGGGGGTCACCGTGCGGCTCGCCGCTGTCGAGGAGCGGGACGTGCCCCGGATCTCGCAGATCACGTTGCGCACCAACCAGTTCAACATGACGGGCCGCCGTCTCCAGCCGGAGGACGTGCGTGCGTGGTGCGCGGACCCGGCGCGGCTGCCGCTGGCGGTGCAGGCGTCCGACCGGTTCGGCGACAACGGCATCGTGGGCGCGGTCTTCCTGCGTTTCGAGGACGGCGCCGCGGTGCTGGACAACTTCCTGCTCAGCTGCCGGGTGTTCTCGCGGGGTATCGAGCAGAGCTGCCTGTCGGCGGTGCTGCGGTACGCCAAGGCCCGCGGTGCGCGCGAGGTGACCGGGAGCTACGCGCGTACGGCGAAGAACGGCAAGGTGGCGGACTTCTACGAGCGTGCGGGCTTCGTGCCGCTCGACGCCGGTCCGGACGGGGCGACGTTCCGTCACGACCTCGCCGTGATCGCCGACCCGCCGGAGCACGTGGCTCTCACCGAGCACTTCGGCGACCACCGTCAAGACAACGAGGGAGTCAACTGATGCGGAGTGTGGACGAGTTCGTGTCACTGGTCAGCGTCGAGCTGGGCATTCCGGTGACGAGGGAGACCGTCGGCGCCCCGTTCGACGCGCTGCCGAAATGGGACTCGGTACATCTGCTGTCCCTGCTGGTGCTGATCGAGCGGGAGACGCAGCGGCGGATCGCCGTTTCGGACGCCCTGGAGTCGACGAGTCTGCTGGATCTGTACGAGCTGGCGGTCACCCCGTGATCCCCCCGGTCCTGGCGCCTCCGGGTGTCTGCACCGCCGGCCCGGTCGCGCCGAGCGCCGGTGACACCGCGGTGGTGGAGCTGAGCCCGTATCTGACGGTACGGCCCGGGGCGGGTGCCCGGCTGCGGCTGTTCTGTCTGCACCACGCCGGTGGTGCCGCGTCCTGGTTCCGCGGCTGGCAGGCGCAGTTGGGGCCGGACGTGGAGGTCCTGCCGGTGCAGTTGCCGGGCCGCGAGCGGCGGGTGCAGGAGCCGCGGGTACGGGACATGGACGTGCTCGTCCGCGAGCTCGACCGGGCGCTGGACCCGTATCTGTCGGGGAGTGACGCGCCGTACGCGCTGTACGGGCACAGTATGGGCGCCCTCGTCGCCTACCGGCTGGCGCGGCACCGTGCCGCCGAGGGCCGCTCGACGCCGGTGACGCTGCTGGCGGGCGCTCATCCGGCGCCGCAGCGGCCGCAGCGGCTGCGGGAGGTGCCGGACGTGTCCGAGGGCGAGCTCGTGGAGTGGCTGGTGGGCATCGGCGGGCTCTCCCGGCAGATGCTGTGCCACTCCGAGTGGCTGCGGTGGGCGTTGTCGCTGGTGCGGGACGACCTGGCGCTGTGCGCGAGCCACGACCCCGGGGACGTGGACCGGCTGGCGCTCCCGCTGCACGTGTTCGCCGGCCACGACGACCCCCTCGTCACCCCCGAGGACGCGGGGGCCTGGGCCGAGCTGACGTCGGTGTCCTGCGACGTCCACCCGATCCCGGGCGGTCACTTCTTCCCGCGTGACGCGGGCATGGACGACTTCTTCGACCGTCTGTCGGGCGTCCTGAGCCTCTGGGCGCCTGTTCACCCCTGTTCTCTTTCCGGAAGGACCTCTCCATGAACGCGAAGACGCCGATCGTCCCGGACCCGCCGGCCGCGCCGGACCGTACGGTGGTGATCGCCGGCGGGGGTCCGACCGGCATGATGCTCGCGCACGAACTGGGGCTCGCCGGTGTGCCGGCGATCGTCCTGGAGCGTGAGCCCGTGATAGGTGACCACTCGCACAACCTGGGTGTGCATCCGCGGGCCGTCGAGGCCTTCGAGCAGCGGGGTCTGCTGGCGGAGTTCGGCAGCGAGTTCGAGTCGTGGCCGAGGCTGCACTTCTCGATGCTGTGGCTGGACGTGCCCCGGTCCGGTGACGACTTCACCGTGATCATCGAGCAGCGTCTTCAGCAGGAGGTCCTGACCCGGCGTGCCGCCGAGCTGGGTGTGGAGGTGCGGCGCGGGCACGAGGTCGTGGGCGTGGAGCAGCGCGACGGCGGTGTCACGGTGACGGTGCGCTCGGGCGGCGAGGGCGGCCCGACCTATGCGATCGAGTGCCGCTACCTGGTCGGCGCGGACGGCCCGCTCAGCACGACGCGGGAGCTGGCCGGGTTCGACTGCGAGGAGAGTCCGCTGTCGTACTACGGCATCTTCGGTGACGTGGTGCTGCCGGAGGGCTCCGAGGCGGGCTTCGTCACGGACGTAAACAGCCGCGGCATCTTCTGCATCTGGCCGTTCCAGGAGAACGTCATCCGGGTCATGTCGATCGAGTTCGACGCGCGGCCCGACGATCCCTCGACGCCGGTGACACTGGAGGAGCTGACCAGCAGCATCCGCCGTGTCACCGGCGAGGAGATGAAGTTCCACGAGCTGCGCTGGGCGCACCGGTACGGCGGTACGACCCTGCACGCGCGCGACTACCGCAAGGGCAACGTCTTCCTGGCCGGGGACGCCGCGCACCGGCACTTCGTGCACGCCAACCACGGCCACAACACCGGCATCCACGACGCTGTGAACCTCGGCTGGAAGCTCGGCGCCGACCTCAACGGCTGGGCTCCGCAGGGGCTGCTCGACAGTTACAGCGCCGAGCGGCACCCGGTGGGCGAGCGCGCGTGCGGGCACGGTCAGGCGCAGCTGGAGATCATGCAGAGCATGGAGCGCTCGCCGGGGCTGCGCCGGCTGATCGGCGAGCTGATCGAACTGGACGACGCCAACCGGCATTTCGTGACCCGGGTGACGGACGTCCGGTACCCGCTGGGGTCGGCGGACGCGGTCGGCGCGGACCACCCGCTGCTGGGTGGCCGGGTCCCCGGGGCCCTGCTGAAGGCGGACGGGGAGGACGCGCACCCCCTGCACGTGGCGCGCGGTGTCCTGTTCGACCTGACGTCGGGCGGGGACTCCGCGGCGGCTTCGGTGGCCGCGGACTGGCGCGGGCGGGTGTCCGTCGTGGCGGCCGGGCCCGTGGAGGGTGTCTCCGCGACGGCTCTGCTGGTGCGACCCGACGGGTTCGTGGCGTGGGCCGGCGTCGACGACGTTGTCGACGGTCTGAGCGATGCCCTGACCAGGTGGTTCGGGCTGCCCGGCTGAGTGGTGGTCGCCGCCGGCCGGCAGGGTGGGGTCACAGCCTCGCCCCGCCGGCCAGCAGGGCGGTGTCGGTGAGTACGGCCTGGTGCACGTCGCGCAGGGACTGGCAGGGCTCGAGCCCCAGTTCGCTGCGGAGGGTGTCCCGGGCCTTCTGGTAGACGGCGAGTGCCTCGGCCCTGCGGTCCGAGCGGTACAGGGCGATCATCAGGTAGCGGTACAGGGCCTCGCGCAGCGGGTAGTCGGCGACCAGGGAGTAGAGCCGACCGATGACTTCGCGGTGGCGTTCGAGCTCGATGCTGGACTCGACGAGCAGCTCGATGCACTCCAAGCGGACTTCGTTGAGCCGGGCCGCGTAGCCGTAGATGATCGGGCCGTCGCACAGGTCCAGCAGAGCCGGCCCGCGCCACAGGGCGAGAGCCCGGTTCAGGACGTCGACGGCCTCGGTGTGCCATCCCTCACGGGCGCGGCGCCGCCCCAGCTCGACGAGCTGCTGGAATTCCCGGGCGTCGAATTCGTCTCCGGCCAGGCTGAGCATGTAGCCCTGCGGTGTGGTGACGATCGGGTTGCTGTCGGGCCGCGATTTCTTGAGGGTTTTGCGAAGCTGGGATATATAGACGTGGAGCGCGGCGCTGGCCCGCCGGGGTGCCTTGTTTCCCCACAGCTCGGAGATTAACCGGCCGGACGGCACGGTTTCGTTGAAACTCGCAAGCAGTGCCGTGAGCAGGGTCTCCACTTTGCGGGCTCCGATGGTGACCACGCGCCCCTCGTCGACGATGCGGAGTGTCCCCAGGATCTCGTAGCGCATTCCATTCCCCCATCTTGAGATCTTCAGGTGCTCAGTCGTGCGTCTTATTGTCGCCAAGCGCGCACGTGTGAGCCAACCCCACCCCTCCCCCTACAAACCCCTGAAGAACCCCTGAGGCAAGGTTGCGCCAAGGTTTCCAGTTCATCAACAAAGGCAAAGCCCCGGTATCTTCTGCGGATACCAGGGCTCCGATGTGACGCCGGCCGGATTATGGGCGCCTCAGGCAACCTGATTCACGGGAATCCTGAGCTGCGGCGGAAGATCCTGTCGGCGCGCGATGTTGAGTTTCCGATAGACGCGCGTCAGATGCTGTTCAACCGTGCTTATCGTGACGTGCAATTGCGTGGCGATCTCTCGATTGGTGTGACCGAATGCGGCGAGCGCGGCGACACGCCGTTCGGACTCGCTGAGCTTCGACTGGGCGTCGTTCTCGCCCTCGAAGCGCACGCTGGGGCCGCGGAGCTGTTCGGAGAGTTCCTCGGCTCCGCACTCCTGTGCCAGCCGGCCGGCGCGTTGCAGGACGGACTCGCTGAGGCTCCGGTCACCCGTACTGCGGTGGGCCTGGCCCAGGTCGGCGAGCGCCCTGGCCAGTTCGTAGACGTTGCCGGACTTCTGCAGCTCCCCCACGGCGCGGGTGAGCAGCCGGCGTCGCATGGGCGGCTCGGCGGTCGAGGCGCGCAGGCGCAGGGTCATGCCCCGGGTGAGGGCGTTGCTGACCTCGACGCCGGAGGCCTGTTCGGTGATGAGGTGCTCGGCCTCGTTGTCCTCGCCGAGTCGCAGCCAGGCTTCGGCGGCGTCGATCCGCCAGGGGATCAGCCCCGGTTTGTCGATGCCCCAGGCGGCCGTGCGGCGCCCGACGCACAGGAAGTCGTCGAGGGCCGCCTGGGCGTGTCCGATGGCGAGGAGGTAGCGGCCGCGTGCGCGCAGGTAGCCGAGTCCGTCGACGGTGCGGTGGACGCGTTCGGGCAGGCGGCGGCTGAGGTGCCGGGCCGCCTCCTCGTAGTGTCCGGTCGCCGTGGCCGCGAGGACGCGGCTGGCGACGGGCCCGGCCACGAAGACGCTGTCGGTGCCCAGGGGAACATCGGCGAGGGCGTCGGCCGCCTTGTCGTCGGCTTCGGCGAACCGGCCCTGGAGCAGCAGGACCTCGGCGTGGACGGCGTTCACGGCGGCCCGCCAGCCCGGGGCCCGGCGCCAGTCGGCCTCCTCGCTCAGGGTCTCGCACCAGCGGGCCGCCGCGTCGGTGCGGTCGGCGAAGGCGAAGGCCTTGACGGCGTTCAGCATGCCGGGCAGCCCCATGTCGCTGATGTGGGACCGGGCGCTGAGGGAGCTGCCGGCCACCCGGGGTGCCGGCCCGTCTCCGGTCCCCCACCCCGGCATGGTCCACAGGGCGGTCGTGACCAGCAGCGCGGGTTCGGCGGCGCCGTGCGCGAGGCTGACCCACAGCTCCCGCTCGGCCTCGTCCAGGGCGACGGTGGGCCGCGAACCCCGCTGGGGGCGACGCCAGGGGGAGCGGTGCGCCCGCTCCACGACGGGCGTCTCCCGGTCCTCCCTGGGTAGCGCGTGGCCCCTGGTCACGGCCGCGCCCAACTGCCGCACGGTGCAGGCGCTCTCGACGACGTATCCCCGGGCGCGCGCCATCCGGGCCAGGCTTTCCAGGGACAGTGCCGGCAGTTCGTGCCGGTGCGCGGCGGCGAGCGCCTGGTTGAGGAGCGGTTCGGCCGCCGTGGGGTCGAGGCGGTGGAGCACTTCGGCGAGCCGGATCTGTATCTCGGCGCGCCGCGCTTCCTCGTCGCACCGGTCCAGCGCGGCTTCCAGGTAACGGACGGCCTTCTCGGCGAGGTCCCCGCCGAGCGTGCTCTCCGCGGCTTCCACCAGCACCTGCAAGCCCCACGCGTGCCCGTCGTCACCGCAGGCCACGAGGTGCTCCGCGACCACCGCGACGGCCTCGCCCTCGTCCCGCAGGAGCTCCGCGGCCCGCCCGTGCAGCATGGCCGGCCGCTCGGCCGGGAATGCCTCGCGGACGGCTCTCTCGACGGCGGGGTGCCGGAAGGAGGTGCCGGTGACGAGGCCGGCGGCGCGCAGGCAGGCGACGCTCTGTTCGGCGGTGTGCCGGTCCATCTCCAGCAGCCGGCTGATGCGGGGAACGGAGACGGAAGGTCCCAGTACGGCGAAGGCGGCGGCCGTGTCGGCGATGTGGGGGCCGCTCACCGCGAGGCAGGCGTGCACCGCCTGGGCGAAGGGGCCTCCCCTGCGTAATCGTAAGGGGCTGTCGATGCGCTCCGCGGCGCTCTCCCTGCGGCACTCCTCGATAGCGGCGCGCACCAGAAGGGGGTTCCCGCCGCTCAGCGTGCACAGTTCGTCCACGGCACGGCTCGACGCCTGTGCGGCGGGGTGGTCACCCACCAGGCGCAGCACGCCGACCCGGCTCAGGCGGCCCACCGACAGCCGGACGAAGGCCGGCTGGCGCAGCAACTCGGCCTCGAACAGGCTGTCCTGCGGCTTCTGGTGCAGGGGGATCGTCAGCAGGAACGAGAGTCGCGAGCCGCGTGAGCGGCGCAGCAGGTACTTGAGGAAGTGCAAGGAGACTTCGTCGACGTGATGGAGGTCGTCCACGGCGATGACGACGGGCCGGGACTTGGCGAGTTCGCACAGGGAGAGGAAGACACTGTGCATCAGCTGCGGCCAGCGCACATCGTCGACGTGGAATTCCTGGGGGCCGTCCATCGCGTATTCCGTGGCCGCGTGCACCAGTTCCCGGAGTCGGCCACCGGCCTCGTCGGGAATACCCACGTCCTCCAGCAACTGACGCATTATGCCGAAGGGGAGCCTGCGCTCCTCGTACGATCCGGTGGCCTCCAGTACGAGCGCATCACGACCAAGGGCTTCTTCCACGCCCTTGTGCAACAATTGGCTTTTCCCGCACCCCACGGGTCCCTCGATGAGTACGACCGCGTTTCGGGTACGCCGTTCCGAGTCGACGAACACCTCCGCCAAGGTACGTACTTCGGCGTCGCGTTCGATGAACCTCATGAACACCCCTCCGCGATACGAGTCCGTGGACACGTCCACGACGGCACCCGGTGCCCCGGAACGTCCTAGGCAACGTACCACGAGAATCTGTCAGAGGCTGACAACTCTTGGATATGGCGACCGCCGGGACAGGGGTGACCAGTCACAGCATGTGAGGAATTCGGAATTCCACCCTCCTGATGTCCCGTCGGGCTTCCGCTCCCGCAAGCGCGCGTCACCCATCGGCTTTAGGCCCCGCCAAGGCACTCTTTGGCCCCCCGGCGGACCCTGCTCACGTCGGTCGACGTACCTGTCGAGCCAAGATCGCCGCACTCGAACGCGGCAGCCAAGGACCCCTCAGACCAAGGGCGGTTGAGCGTGAACTCCAGTGTGCCCGGATTCCCCGCGACCTCTGCCGAAGAGGCGAAGCGAGACCCGCGTCTGCGAGCGATCGCCGTCATCGGCATGTCGTGCCGACTGCCACAGGCGCGCGGCCTGGACGCTTACTGGCAGTTGCTGCGCTCCGGGACGAACGCCGTCACGGAGACCCCGTCCACCCGTTGGGACGCCGAGGCACTCCATGACAGTGAGTTCACCACCCCGGGCAAGGTGACCACCCGGTTTGGGGGCTATCTCGACGACGCCGACGTCCGCGGGTTCGACGCGGCCTTCTTCGGCATCAGCCCTCGCGAGGCCCAGGCGATGGACCCTCAGCAGCGCATGCTGCTCGAACTGGCCTGGGAAGCGCTGGAGAACGCCCGGGTCGTCCCCGCGAGCCTCGATGCCACCGCGACGGGCGTCTTCGTGGGCTCCATGTGGGACGACTACACCACCCTCCTG
Organism: Streptomyces sp. NPDC127100; assembly: GCF_042724095.1. Lineage (NCBI taxonomy): Bacteria > Bacillati > Actinomycetota > Actinomycetes > Kitasatosporales > Streptomycetaceae > Streptomyces > Streptomyces sp. NPDC127100. The sequence goes on along the minus strand of NZ_JBHXFL010000067.1, from coordinate 1,574 downwards.
CGCGACAGCGGACTGGAGGCCATCACCCGCCACAGCCTCATCGGCACCCAGCGCAGCGTCCTCGCCAACCGCATCTCCTACCACCTCGGTCTGACCGGCCCCAGCCTCACCGTCGACAGCGGCCAGTCCTCCAGCCTCGTCGCCGTCCACCTTGCCGTGGAGAGCCTGCGCCGCGGCGAGTCGTCCCTCGCCATCGCGGCGGGCATCACCCTCAACCTCGTTCCCGAGAGCACCGTGACGGCGGGCAAACTCGGAGGGCTCTCCCCCGACGGCCGCTGCTACACCTTCGACTCCCGCGCCAACGGCTACATACGCGGCGAGGGGTGCGGCGTGATCGTCCTCAAGCCCCTGGCCCAGGCGCTGGCCGACGGTGACCCGATCCATTGTGTGATCCGCGGCAGCGCCGTCAACAACGACGGGGGCGGCGCGAGCATCGCGACGCCGCGTGCCGACGCCCAGGAGCGCGTCATCCGACTCGCCTACGCCGACGCGCAGGTGCCCACCGACCAGGTGCAGTACGTGGAACTCCACGGCACCGGAACCCCCGTGGGCGACCCGGTCGAGGCGGCGGCCCTCGGCGCCACCCTCGGCAGCGAGCGCGACGGGGACGACCCCCTGTACGTCGGCTCCGTCAAGACCAACATCGGTCACCTGGAGAGCGCCGCCGGTATCGCCGGGCTGATCAAGACGGCACTCAGCATCAAGCACCGCACCCTCCCGCCCAGCCTCAACTACGAGTCGCCCAATCCGAACATCCCCCTGGACGAGCTGCGGCTGCGGGTCCGGACCGAAACCGGTGCCTGGCCGCATCCCGAGCGATCGTTGATCGCCGGTGTGTCGTCGTGGGGCATGGGCGGCACGAACGCTCACGTGATCCTGGAGCAGGCGCCGGCCGAGGAGCCGGCGGGTGAGGCGGCGGAGCGGGGGGTTTCGGGTCTGCCGGTGGTGTGGCCGGTGTCGGCGAAGACACCGGGTGCGCTGCGGGAGCAGGCCGAACGCCTGGCCGCCTACGTGCGTCGGGCCGGGGACGCGGTGGATGTGGCTGGGGTGGCTCACACGCTGGTTCACGGGCGTACCGGTTTCGAGGAGCGGGCGGCCGTGGTGGGTGAGTCGGCCGGGGATCTGCTGGCGGGGCTGGAGGCGCTGGCCGCCGACCGCCCGCACCCGGCCCTGGTCACCGGCGCCGCAACGGCCGGCACCGGCAGGGGTGGGAGGACGGTGTTCGTCTTTCCCGGGCAGGGCTCGCAGTGGGCGGGCATGGGCGCCGACCTCTACCACCGCTCACCCGTCTTCGCCGAACACCTCACCGCCTGCGCACGGGCCCTGGCCCCCCACACCGACTTCGACCTCATCGACGTCATCCTGCACAGGGAGGGCGCGCCCGGTCTGGAACGGGTGGACGTGATCCAGCCGGTGCTGTGGGCGATGATGGTCAGCCTCGCCCGCCTCTGGCAGCACCACGGCATCCAGCCCGACGCGGTCATCGGACACTCCCAGGGCGAGATCGCCGCCGCCCACATCGCCGGCGCCCTCACCCTGGAGGACGCCGCCCTCATCGTCGCCCGCCGCGCGAA
>NZ_JBHXFL010000066.1:0-32031 GCF_042724095.1 Streptomyces sp. NPDC127100 | reverse complement strand
ACTCTATCAGATCCTTTTCCGATCCGATTTCCTCGGTGCTTTCCAGGTTCCCGCTTTCGCGTTTCCCTTTCCGGCGGTTCCGACTCTATCAGATCCTTTCGGCCCTGATTCCCAGTCAGAGGGGGTTGCCTTCCCGGCTGTTGGGCCGTTCCGACGTCTCAAACCTTAGCGGACTTTCTCGGCGTTTCCCAATCGGTGTCGACCGGGGCGACGAGACCCATCGGAATTGAATTCGGACACGCCGAAACAGTTCCCATGGGGAGGTCGTGCTGGTGGTTTGGTGTGCCGCTGCTGCGGCGGGAGTTGCTGCCGCAGAACCGTTACGGCCCGGTGGCAACCCGAAGAACCTTACGGATCTGTCAGGGGGGTGTCAAGCGTCCCTGTCAAGATCTTTAATCCAGGTCGCTGAGCCGGCCGCCGGCGTCGGGCTGCGCGTGCTCGACCCTGCGCAGCAGGCGGGTGAGGACCTCGCCGAGAGCCGACCGCTCGTCGGCCGAGAGGTCCTGGAGGAGGTCCTCCTCGAAGACCGTGGCGAGGCGCATGGCCTCCAGCCACTTCTCGCGCCCGTCGCCCGTCAGCTCGACGATCACGCGGACCCGGTTCGACTCGTCCCGCTCCCGGGTGACCAGCCCCTCCGTCACCATCCGGTCGATGCGGTGGGTCATGGCGGCCGGGGTCAGACCGAGGCGCTTCGCGAGGTCGCCGGGGCCCAGCTGATAGGGGGCACCGGACAGGACGAGCGCCTTGAGCACCTCCCAGTCGGTGTTGCTGATGCCCAGCTCGGCCGTCTGGCGGCCGTACGCGACGTTCATGCGGCGGTTGAGCCGGGAGAGAGCAGAAACGATCTTCTCCACCTGCGGGTCCAGGTCCTGGAACTCGCGCTGGTAGGCGGCGATCTGTTCTTCGAGTGGCGGCTCGCCGGCGCCGGAGGTGTCGCCCATGGCCGCAGTATGGCACGCCGCTCCTTTGCCTTGAAGTCCTTCGGTATGTACTCTTTACCTTTGAACTTTAGCTTCTAAGTCTTCAGCTCTAACGGGTTGGAGCCGACTACCCAAGAGAGGGTGAACGTGACCAGGGCAATGGGCGCGGCGATGCGCCGGATCCACGTGGGCAACGCACTCAGCGCGTTCGGGCTGGGCTTCACCGTTCCGTACCTGTACGTCTATGTGGCGCAGGTGCGAGGGCTGGGGTCTGTGACGGCGGGTCTCGTGCTCGCCGTCTTCGCCGTGGCCGCGCTGATCGTGCTGCCGTTCGCCGGGCGGGCCATCGTCCGGCGGGGCCCGCTGCCGGTGCTGCTGGTCGCCCTGGTCACCGCCGCGGTCGGCGCGCTGAGCCTCGGGCTCGCGACCACGGCCGCCGCCGTGCTGCTGTCCGCCGCCGCGCTGGGGGCCGGGCAGGCGGTGATGCAGCCGGCGCTCGCCACGATGATCGTGGACTGCTCCCCGTCGGAGACGCGGTCGCGGGCGTTCGCGATGCAGTTCTTCCTCCAGAACCTGGGGCTCGGTGTCGGCGGACTCATCGGTGGTCACCTGGTGGACACCACGAGCGCCGCGTCGTTCACGCTGCTGTTCGCGATCGAGGCGGCGATGTTCCTGCTGCTGGTCGTGGTGATGGCGACGGTGCGGATGCCGCGTGCGCCGCGAGTGGGGGACACGCCGGGGCAGGCTTCGGGCAGCGGCTGGAAGCAGCTGCTGGGCAACCGGGCCATGGTGCAGCTCTGCGTGCTGGGTTTCGTGCTGTTCTTCGCCTGCTACGGGCAGTTCGAGTCGGGGCTGAGCGCCTACGGCGTCGAGGCCGCCGGGATCTCCACGTCCGCGCTGGGCACGGCGCTGGCGGCGAACACGCTGATGATCGTGGTCGCGCAGTTCGCGGTGCTGAAGTTCGTGGAGCGGCGGAAGCGGTCCCGCGTGATCGCCGCCGTGGGTCTGATCTGGGCCGTGGCGTGGGCGGTGGCCGGATACGCCGGGCTCGGGCACGGCAGCCAGACGATGGCGACGGCCGCGTTCGTCTCGACGTACGCGCTGTTCGGGCTGGGTGAGGCGATGCTGTCGCCGACGCTGGCCCCGCTGGTGGCCGACCTCGCTCCGACCGGGATGGCGGGCCAGTACAACTCCGCCTTCGCCCTGGTGAAGCAGCTCGCGCTGGCGATCGGACCGGCGGTGGGCGGTCCGCTGGGGGCCTCGCTGCACGGGCCGTACATCGTGGCGTTCCTGCTGTTCTCGCTGGGCATCACGGTGCTGGCGGTGCGGCTGGGGCGGCAGCTCACGGACGTGCAGAACCAGCCGGCGCTCGCGCGGAGCCGGGTGGTCACGCAGGGCGGGACGCCGGCGGGCGCCGTGGCGGCCGCGGAGGCGTGAGCGAGGCCGTGACGGGTGCCGCACCCGTCACGGCTCACGGCTTCGGCAGGACGAACTCGCACCAGACCGACTTGCCGCCGCCGGGCGTGCGTCTGGAACCCCAGTTGGTGGCGATCGTCGCGACGATGGCGATGCCCCGGCCGGACTCGTCCCCCGGTTCCGCGCGACGGCGCCGGGGCAGGTGGTCGTCGCCGTCGGTGACCTCGATGATCAGGCGGCGGTCCGTGCGGCGCAGGCGCAGGCGCATGGGGGGCGTGCCGTGCTGGAGGGAGTTGGCGACGAGTTCGCTGGTGGCCAGGACGCCCAGGTCGTGCAGGTCGGCGGGGAAGCGCCAGCTGGCGAGGACGCCGGAGGCGAAGGCACGCGCGCGGGGGGCCGCTTCGACGCCGCCCAGCAGTTCGAGGCCGGCGTTGCGGAAGAGCTCGGCCTCCGGGCCCTTGCGGGCGGGGTGCTGGAGGACCAGGACGGCCACGTCGTCGTCGTGGTCGGGGGTGACGCCGGCCGAGCGGACCAGGCGGTCGCAGATCACCTGGGGGCTGCCGGTCGCCCCCGACAGGGCGCGTTCCAGGGCGGCGATGCCCTCGTCCAGGTCCTGGTTGCGGCGTTCCACCAGGCCGTCGGTGTAGAGGACCGCGGTCGAGCCGGGGGTCAGGGCGATGGAGCCCGACGCGTGGATCCAGCCGCCCGTGCCGAGCGGGGGTCCGGTGGGTTCGTCGGCGCGCTGGACGGTGCCCGTCTCGTCGCGGACCAGGATGGGCAGGTGCCCGGCGGAGGCGTACACCAGGCGGCCCTCGTTCGGGTCGTGGATGGCGTAGACGCAGGTGGCGATCTGGTTGGCGTCGATCTCGGTGGCGAGGCCGTCGAGGAGCTGGAGGACCTCGTGCGGGGGCAGGTCGAGGCGGGCGTAGGCACGCACCGCCGTGCGGAGCTGGCCCATGACCGCGGCCGCGCGCACGCCTCTGCCCATGACGTCGCCGATGACGAGGGCGGTGCGGCCGCCGCCGAGGGTGATCACGTCGTACCAGTCGCCGCCGACGGCGGCCTCGGTGCCGCCGGGGTGGTAGGTGGCGGCGACGCGCAGGTCGTCGGGCTCCTCGAGCTCCTGCGGGAGCAGGGAGCGCTGGAGGGTGACGGCGGTCTCGCGCTGCCGGCGTTCGCTCGCGCGCAGGCGTGCGGCGGCCTCGGCGTGGTCGGTGACGTCGGTGGCGAACACGAGGACGCCGCGGTCGCCGCGGTCGCCCTCGGTGACCGGGGTGCAGGTGAAGGTGTAGGAGCGGCCGTCGGGGGCCTTGCGGGACTTGAGGGTGCGGGGTCTGCCGCTGCGCTGGACCTGGTCGAGGAGCGGGAAGAGCCCGAGTGCGTCGAGTTCGGGGAGGGCCTCGCGGGCCCGTCTGCCGAGGGGACGGGTGCCGAAGGCCGTGGCGTAGGCGTCGTTGACGTAGGCGACGCGGTGGTCGGGGCCGTGGACGAGGGCGACGAGGGCCGGGACGCGGTCGAGGACGTCGCGCGTCGGCAGGTCGTCGACGGCCGGTACGGGCGGGGCCTCGTCGGTCAGCTGTTCGGCGCGGGCGGCGGGTACGGAGCCGTCTCCCCGTCCGTCCGGGGAGAGGGCGGGGTCGGTCCGCGCTGCGGCGCGGCGCTGCGTTCCGGGGAGTCGGGCGCTCCAGCGCGTGAAGTTCACGAATCCTTGCCTCGGGTAGTCGTCGGCGGCCGGTACCGGAACCGGCAGGGCCCGGGAGCCGCGCGGGGTGAGCGGCGGCCCGCCCGCGGTGGTGGACCAGTCTGGCAGGGTGCCGACCGGGCCGACATCCGTCAGACGCCGGGCCGGCCCGGGGAGTTCCTGACTCCGGCCAGGACTACCCCTTCGGGTTGCGCGGAGGTTCCTGAGAAGGCTTTCCACCGGCCGCGAGTTCGAACTCAGCGCGAGGATGTTCGAGTGATCCCAGGGAGACGATCTCCCGTTTGAAGAGTCCGGCGAGCGCCCATTCGGCCAGCACGCGTGCCTTGCGGTTGACGGTGGGGACGCGGCTGAGGTGGTAGGCGCGGTGCATGAACCACGCCGGGTAGCCCTTCAGCCTGCGCCCGTAGACGTGGGCGACGCCCTGGTGGAAGCCGAGGGAGGCGACGGAGCCGACGTACTTGTGCGCGTACGTGTCGAGGGGTTCGCCGCGCAGGGCGTGCGCGATGTTGTCGCCGAGGACCCTGGCCTGGCGGACGGCGTGCTGGGCGTTGGGGGCGCACTGGCCTCCGGGTCCGGGGGCGGTGACGTCGGGGACGGCGGCGGCGTCGCCCGCTGCCCACGCGTGCGGGGCGCCGTCGACGGCCAGCTGGGGGGTGCACACGAGCCGGCCGCGGTCGTCGAGGGGCAGGTCGGTGGCGGCGAGGACGGGGTGGGGTTTGACGCCGGCCGTCCAGACGACCGTGCGGGTGGGGAAGCGGGCGCCGTCGCTGAGGACGGCGACGCGGTCCGCGCAGGACTCCAGGCGGGTGTCCAGGCGTACGTCGATGTTGCGGCGGCGCAGTTCGGTGACCGTGTAGCGGCCCATGTCCTCGCCGACCTCGGGCAGGATGCGGCCCGAGGCCTCCACGAGGATCCACTTCATGTCCTCGGGCGTGACGTTGTGGTAGTAGCGGGCGGCGTAGCGGGCCATGTCCTCCAGCTCGCCGAGCGCCTCGACCCCGGCGAAGCCGCCGCCGACGAAGACGAAGGTGAGGGCGGCGTCGCGGACCGCGGGGTCACGGGTGGAGGAGGCGATGTCCAGCTGCTCGAGGACGTGGTTGCGCAGGCCGATGGCCTCCTCGACGGTCTTGAAGCCGATGCCGTGGTCCGCGAGGCCGGGGACGGGGAGGGTGCGCGAGACCGAGCCGGGCGCCAGGACCAGTTCGTCGTACGTCAGCCGGCGGGCTCCGGTGCCCTCCTCCGCGGTGGCGAGGGTGGTGACGGTGGCCGTGCGGCGGGTGTGGTCGATGCTGTGCGCCTCGCCGACGACGACGTCGCAGTCGCCGAGGACGCGGCGCAGCGGCACGACGACGTGGCGCGGGGAGATGGAGCCGGCCGCCGCCTCGGGGAGGAACGGCTGGTACGTCATGTAGGGGTCGGGGGTGACGACCGTGATCTCCGCCTCGCCCCGCCGGAGTTCGCCTCTCAGGTTCCGCTGGAGGCGCAGGGCCGTGTACATCCCGACGTAGCCGCCGCCGACAACGAGAATGCGCGCACGTTCCTTCACCATCCCATGACGCACCCGGCGCTTGCGTTTGTCCACAGGCTCGGCAATTTGTGTGACCGGAGACCACTCGGGCGCGGGGTTGGCCGGATCGCCGTGGTGCGGGTCGCCGACCCAGGTCAGCGCGGGTGGGGCGGCGAACGGGCGGGGGCATATTCCGGACGGATACCGCCCGTGGTCCGATCGGGGGACGCTCCGTGCGGAACACGCCTCTTCTGAATTGACTCCCGCTCAACTATGTTCGTCCCCACGGAGTGTAGGGGGATGTGCTCACGGGGTCCGCGACGGGCGGGCCGCGGACCGGGTCCGTCACACACGCTCCGCTTTCGATGGCGGGGAGAGTCTCCGGGGGGAGACGTCATTACCGGGGGATTGTCTATGCATGTTCAGGACTCTCATTGGTCGTCCGCGTCCGCTGTCGCGCCCGGCGGCGCGATGGGTGCGGTGGCGGGCGGCGGACGCGGTGACGGTGGGCGTACGGCGCCCCTGCGCGTGGACGCCCAGCGCAATCTGGAGCACGTACTGCGCGCCGCGCGCGAGGTGTTCGGCGAGCTGGGGTACGGCGCGCCGATGGAGGACGTGGCGCGGCGCGCGCGGGTCGGTGTCGGCACGGTGTACCGGCGCTTCCCGAGCAAGGACGTCCTGGTGCGGCGGATCGCCGAGGAGGAGACGGCCCGGCTGACCGATCAGGCCCGGGCGGCGCTCGGGCAGGAGGACGAGCCGTGGTCGGCGCTGTCGCGCTTCCTGCGCACGTCGGTGGCCTCGGGCGCCGGCCGGCTGCTGCCGCCGCAGGTGCTGCGGGTGGGGGTGTCCGACGACGGTGACGGCGCTGCCGGTGGTGGCGCGGCCGGTGAGCCGCGGGTGCCGCAGCAGCGGGTGCAGCCGGGCTCCGGTGAGCTGCGGCCGATGCCCGAGGAGGCGGTGTCGCTGGGGGCGGGTGCGTCCGCCGCCGTCGCGACGTCCCTCGGCCCGGGGGTGGATCACGGGGCGGCGGCGCTGCTGGAGGTCGTGGGCCGGCTCGTGGACCGCGCACGTGAGGCGGGCGAGCTGCGGCCGGACGTGTCGGTCTCGGACGTGCTGCTGGTGATAGCCACGGCGGCGCCCTCGCTGCCCGACGCGGCGCAGCAGGCGGCGGCCTCGGCACGGCTGCTGGACATCCTGCTGGAAGGGCTGCGCTCGCGTCCCGCGTGAGGCCGGTGCCGGAGTCGGGCGGGCCGCGGGGGAGCCTCCGCGCGTCCCGCCCGGTGCGCGTCGGGTCCGGGGCGTGATGCCGGCCTCAGGGGCGGGCGACGCGGCCCGGCCGTCGGGTCCGGGGTGCGCGTCCGGGCCGGCGGGGCGGCCGGGGACAAGGGAGTGCCCCTTCCCCGAACGGGTGACCTCCCGTTCTGCGTTGCCGCACGGGACCACGGACGAGTGACCGTCCGCGGTACGGGTCCCCGGCGATGGGCCCCCGTGGCAGCCTGACCCGGTGTTCGGGTCTGGGTGGGCAGGTGTCGGGGGCTTTCCGCGATGAGCGTTGACAGGCGCGACGGCGCACTCGGTGACGGCGGCACCGGACCGGGCGACCCGCCGCGGGTACCGGGCCAGGGCGGCCCCGCGTCCGTCCCGCGGGGCGGCGTCCCGGCACAGCGGGAGCCGCACGAGGACGGCGTGCTGCCGCCCCCGCGCGGCGTGCCGCCGTCCGACGCCGAGCTGATCGGGCTGATGCGCTCGGGCGACGACTCGGCCTACGAGGAGCTGTACCGGCGCCACGCTGCCGCGCTGCGCCGGTACGCGCGCACCTGCTGCCGCGACGCGCACACCGCCGAGGACCTCACCGCCGAGGTGTTCGCCCGCATGCTCCAGGCGGTGCGCGGCGGTTCCGGACCGGAGCACGCCGTCCGCGCGTACCTGCTGACCTCCGTACGTCGCGTCGCGGCGGGCTGGACGCGGTCGGCCGGGCGGGAACAACTGGTGGACGACTTCGCCGTGTTCGCCGCGCAGTCCGCCCACGCCACGAAGGCACCGGACGACGACACCCTGGAGCTGGGCGCCGACGTCCGGGCCCTGCACGAGGCCGAGCGGTCCATGGCCGTGCGGGCGTTCCGGTCGCTGCCGGAGCGGTGGCAGGCCGTGCTGTGGCACACCGAGGTCGAGGACGAGTCGCCCAGCGAGGTGGCCGTGCTCTTCGGGCTGGACGCCAACGGCACGCGCGTGCTCGCCAGCCGCGCCCGCGAGGGCCTGAAGCAGGCCTACCTCCAGGCACATGTCAGCGATGCCCTCGCCGCCGACGAGGCGTGCGCCCGCTACGCCGACCAGCTCGGCACCTACGCGCGGGGCCGGCTGCGCATCCGGGCCGAGCGGGGCCTGCGCAGGCATCTGGCGGAGTGCGCCAGATGCCGGCTGGCCGCCGGCCAGATCGAGGAGGTCGCGAGCGGCATCCCCGCCGTGGTGCCGGTCGCGGTCGTCGGCTGGTTCGGCGCCGCCGGGTACACAAAGGCCGCCGGGCTCGTCGCCGGTGGTGCGGGCGCCGGTGCGGCCGGTGCCGCGGCCGCGGCGGGCGGCGGCACGTCCGGCGGAGCGGGAGCAGGGAGCGGAGCCGCGGCCTCCGAAGGGCTGGGCGCGCCGGTGAAGGCCGGTATCGCGGCCGGTGTGACGGCGGTGGCCGCCGCGGCGGCGCTGACCCTCGTACCGGCCGGGGACGACGCCCCGGACAAGGCGCCGCCGAACGCGGCAGCCCCGCCCGCCTCCTCCCCGGTGGCACAGCCCGCGCCGGACACCCCGGCGCCACCGCGGCGGACCCCGCCCCCGCCGGCGGCCGCGCCCGAACCGGCCCCCACGCCCACGCCCACCCCCGTCGCGTCGGCCACGCCCCCTCCGTCGCCGGCACCCACCCCCGCACCGACCCCGAAGCCGAAGCCCCCCGCTCCCACTCCCGCGCCGACACCACCCCCGGCGCCCACCCCGACCCCCTCTCCGCCACCCGCCCCGACCGTCTACCGGTGGAGCGACCTCGCGTACGACGTGAGCGGCGACGGCACCGGGCCCGAGATGCGGCTGGCCGGGAGCAGCTGGGTGTGGCGCCGCTCCGCGCTGTCGATCGGCGGGGTGGGGTACGCGCACGGCGTCACCGTGAACGGACGCTCCTCGGTGACCATCGGCCTCAACCGCCCGTGCTCGTCCTACGACGCCCTGGTCGGCGTCGACGACCTGACGGCGAAGCTCGGCAAGGTCCGCTTCTCCGTCTACGCGGACGGCGTCCGGCTGTGGAACTCCGGGACGGTCGGGGCCGGGGACCCGGCGGTACCCGTCCATGTGGACATCTCCGGGCGCGGGACCGTACGGCTGGTGGCCGAGCCGCACGGGCCCTTCGACCCGGCGGCGCTCGCGGACTGGGCGGGGTCGCGCTTCACCTGCGCGTAGGGGCCCGCCGCACCACGGCCCCCGCGCCGCCCAGCGCACCCCGTTGCGGCGCGATGCCCGCGGGGACCGCGCGTTGCCGTGCCGGGGTGCCGGTCCAGCAGGTGCCGCGGCGGGCGAGGAGGCGGCGGAGCCAGAGCTCGAGGGAGATCAGGTCGGCCAGCCCGTCCAGCGGCAGCGGTTCGCCCGCGGCCGCCCCGCGCACCGCCTTGCGCACGACCCGCGCCTCGACCAGCCCCGCCTCCGCGAGGAGCGGCGTGTCGAACAGGGCCAGCAGGGAGTCGGTGGCGACCCGCAGCCCCGTCCGCGCGGCGGAGGCGGCCAGTGCCTGCGTCGGCGCCCCCCACCCGCTCGGCAGCTCACTCACCCCGGCGCCCTCCAGCACCGTCCGCAGGATCGCGGCCCGCGCCCCCGGCTGGACGCGCAGCGCCTCCGGCAGCGCCCGGCAGGCGCGGACCACCTGGTTGTCGAGGAAGGGCGCGTGCAGCCGCTGGAAGCGGATCTCGGCGGCCTGCTCCAGCACCCGCACGTCGGCCGCCTGCCGGGCCAGTGCCGCACGCGCGCGGAAGTCACCGGGCCGCTGCCCCGGCCCGACCCCGGACCGCTGGGTGGACGCCTGAAGGCGAACCGATACTTCAGCGAGTGCCTCTCCGGTCAGCCACCGCGCGGCCGGCCCGGGCCCGGCCCAGGTGAGCACGGCGAGCGACGCCTCCACCGCGCCACCGCCCCCGCCGGCCGACTCGTCGAAGCGCCGGCGCAGCAGTCGTTCGGCGAGGCCCTCGACGCCCGCGCGGTAGGGCATGCGCGACAGGCGCCGGGCGGCGGCGTACACCCGCGCGGGCACCAGTACCGAGCCGTCGGCCTTGGCGAGCGCGGCGACCGGGCGCACCAGATGGCGCCGTTTGCGGTCCATCAGCAGGTCGGCCAGCCGCGCCGGATGGGCGTCCAGCACCTGCCGCGCCCCGTAGCCGGTGAAGTGGTCCGCGCTGCCGGCGGCCAGCCGCGCCCGGTGCCGTGCCGCCGACACCAGGCAGGAGCCGGGCTCGTCGGTCAGGGGCCCGTCGAGCGCGGCGTACGGCAGGACCTCCTCGCCGCCGGTGACGACCACGTGGTGCAGCCGCGGGTTGGCGGCCAGCGCCCCCGCCCGCTCCAGCTCGGACTCCCGTCCGCCGACGGCCAGGTCGTTGAAGGTGACGGCGAGCAGCCGCTCCCCGGCGCCCGTGCCGTGCCCGAGCACGGTGCCCGGCATCCCCGGCAGCCCGGCGGCCAGCAGCGCCAGCGTCCCCGAGGCCGGTCCGCCGGACAGGTCGGCGCCGATCCCGGGCACCGGCATCCCGCGCGCGGCCCGGCGCTCGGCCGGCCCCATGCCCGGCACCGGCCCGGGGTCGATGCCGTCACCGGGGACGTGCCGGGGCGCGGCGAGGCGGGTCCGTACGGCTTCCACCAGCGCGTCCCGCACGCCGTCCACGGCCCGGTCCGGGTCGGCCGCGGGTGCCGCCACCGCCAGTGAGGCCACCGGTTCGTACCCGGCGATCTCGCGTGCCCCGGCGCGCAGGATCAGGGCGTGCCCCGGCGGGATGCGCTTCACGCCGTCGTACGGGGTGGAGTCGTCCAGCGCGGCCGGTACGTCCGGGGCGGCGAGCAGCGCGGCGAGGTGCCCGAAGTCGAGGTTGGCCTCGACGAGGTCGGCCAGGGGCAGCGCGGCGGTCGCGTAGGCCGTGCCGCCCGCCCAGGGGGTGTAGAACACCGGCCGCGCGCCCGCGAGGTCGCCGCAGACGGTGATCCGCCGGCCGACCTGGACGACCGCCGTGTAGCTGCCGGGCCAGGCGGTCAGGTGCCGCAGGGCCCCGCCGCGCGCGGCGAACAGCCCGACGCGCAGCTGCTCGTCGGTCGCGCCGCAGATGCCGAGGACGGCGATCCGCGTCTGGGGGTCGGCGGTGACGACGCGCACCTCGTCGGGGCGCCAGTCGCCGACCGCCCACAGGGGGTCGGGGTCGCCCCACAGGAGCTGGGACCCCACGGGCTGCACCGTCTCACCGTCGTACCCGGTGGCCCCGGCGGAGCCGACGCCACCCGCGCTTCCCGCGGCGCCCACGGCGGTGCTGCTCCACCCCACCAACCACCGCATCGACGCCTCCACAGGCCGGGGAACCAGTGCACCGTACGAACTGGTTCCCCATGCTGCCATGAAGGGCGCGCCGCAGAGCGTCGGCGGAGCCGCGTGTGCTCCCATGAATGCGCCCCCGCGGATACCCACACGGGGACGTCAACTCCCGGTGGCCGAACACCGGCCACGGCGCGGTGCCTCCCGGGGGCTCGCACCGGCGACGCGAATGCGCCCCCGGAACGCGCCCTTTGGCTCCCCGATGCGCCCTCAAGTCCGTGGTGAGGGCGTCGGCGCCTCCTAAACGCGGGGGGCTTCTTTTGGCCAAATCGGCGTCACACGGACGGTCTTGAACACGCTCCGTACAGGTTCTGCGCACCACCCGGCGGTGCACGGTCCGGGAGACGGGCCACGCCTCCCGGACCGGTCCGCCGCCCGCGGGGATGTAGGCGGCGGCGTCCCCCAGCCCACCGGATCCAGTACAGCGGGCCGACCCACGCACCGCCATGGAACCGCTCCCCGGGTGGCCGGAGAAGAGCGCACGGACGGGCGCACGGCCACACACCGGGAGCACGCGGCGACGTTCCGTACAGGCGCCGCGCTTCCGTACGGACCACAATCCCGCCATCCGGAACAATGCCTCTTAACGCATGGGATGCGGCGAACTACGCTGGGTTTACGAATGCCGCGTGGTTATGCCAGTGCGGCAGCCGTCTGTGTCGAGGGGTGGCGCATGTCCAGGGAGCAACGCGGGCCGAACGAGAAGCTCGGCGCCGTTCTCGCCCTCGCGGGAATCAGCAACGCAGGACTCGCCCGGCGCGTCAACGACCTCGGCGCCCAGCGCGGGTTGACGCTTCGCTACGACAAGACGTCGGTGGCGCGCTGGGTGTCTAAGGGCATGGTGCCGCAGGGTGCGGCCCCGCACCTGATCGCCGCCGCCATCGGCCAGAAGCTCGGCCGTCCGGTGCCGCTGCACGAGATCGGCCTGGCGGACGCGGATCCCGCCCCCGAAGTGGGTCTCGCCTTCCCGCGGGACGTCGGCCAGGCGGTCAGGTCCGCCACCGAGCTGTACCGCCTCGACCTCGCCGGACGCCGGGCCGGCGCCGGCGGCATCTGGCAGTCGCTCGCCGGATCGTTCGCAGTGAGCGCATACGCAACGCCCGCCTCGCGGTGGCTGATAACCCCGGCCGACAGCTCGGTGGCGCGCGACGCGGGCCCGGCCGAGGGCTCCGGCGCACCGCTCAAAGTCGGCCACAGCGATGTGCGCAAACTGCGGGAGGCCGCCGAGGACGCCCGCCGCTGGGACTCCAAGTACGGCGGCGGCGACTGGCGCTCGTCCATGGTGCCCGAGTGCTTACGCGTCGAGGCGGCACCCCTGCTCCTCGGCTCCTACTCCGACGAGGTCGGCCGCGCCCTCTTCGGCGCCTCGGCCGAGCTGACCCGGCTGGCCGGCTGGATGGCCTTCGACACCGGCCAGCAGGAGGCGGCCCAGCGCTACTACATCCAGGCCCTGCGCCTGGCCCGCGCGGCGGCCGACGTCCCCCTGGGCGGCTACGTCCTCGCCTCCATGTCCCTCCAGGCCACCTACCGCGGCTTCGGCGACGAGGGCGTGGACCTCGCCCAGGCCGCGCTGGAACGCAACCGCGGCCTGGCCACGGCCCGCACCATGAGCTTCTTCCGCCTGGTCGAGGCCCGTGCACACGCGCGCGCGGGCGACGCGCCGGCCGCGGGGGCCGCCCTGAAGGCCGCCGAGAGCTGGCTGGAGCGCGCCCGTCCGGGTGACAACGATCCGACGTGGCTGGGTTTCTACTCCTACGACCGGTTCGCCGCCGACGCGGCCGAGTGCTATCGCGACCTGAAGGCACCACGCCAGGTGCGCCGCTTCACCGAGCAGGCCCTGTCGCAACCGACGGAGGAGTTCGTACGCTCGCACGGACTGCGGCTCGTCGTCTCGGCGGTGGCCGAGCTGGAGTCCGGCAACCTGGACGCGGCCTGCGAGCAGGGCGTGCGGGCGGTCGAGGTCGCCGGGCGCATCTCCTCGGCCCGCACCACCGAGTACGTCAAGGATCTCCTGCACCGTCTGGAGCCGTACGGCGACGAGCCCCGGGTGGTCGAGCTGCGCGAGCGGGCCCGGCCGCTGCTGGTGACCCCGGCCTGAGTCCGGTGCCGCGCGGGTTTGAGGGCATTGTCAGTGGCGCAGTGCACTATCGAAGCCGGGCGACGGACCGGGAAGGGACCGGGAGGTGGAACACGTGCGGACCGGGATCGCATACGACTGCGACGTGCTGGTGATCGGCGGCGGGATCGTCGGCCTGTCGACGGCGTACGCGATCACCCGCACCGCGCCCGGCACCCGCGTCACGGTGCTCGAGAAGGAACCGGGACCGGCCCGGCACCAGACCGGCCGCAACAGCGGCGTGATCCACAGCGGCGTCTACTACCGCCCGGGCTCGCTGAAGGCCCGCTACGCGGTGCGGGGCGCCGCCGAGATGGTCAAGTTCTGCGCGGAGTACGGCATCGACCACGCGGTCACCGGCAAGCTGATCGTCGCCACCGACCGGGCGGAGCTGCCCCGGCTGCACGCGCTCGTCCAGCGCGGCCGGGAGAACGGCATTCCCGTGCGGGAGCTGGGCGCGGCCCAGATCCACGCGTACGAACCGGAGGTCCGGGGCCTGGCGGCCATACACGTCGGGACGACCGGCGTCTGCGACTACACCGGGGTGGCACGGCAGCTGGCCCGGGCCTCGGGCGCGGAGATCCGCTACGGCGCGGAGGTCCAGCGCGTCGACCGGCGCCCGGACCTCGGGGTCGCCGTCCGCACCCGTACCGGTGACGTGGTCCGGGCCCGGGTCCTGGTCAACTGCGCCGGTCTGCACTGCGACGAGGTCGCGCGGATGACGGGTGACGACCCGGGAATGCGGATCGTCCCGTTCCGGGGGGAGTACTACGAGCTCGCGCGGCCGGAGCTGGTGCGGGGCCTGGTGTATCCGGTGCCCGACCCGGCGTTCCCGTTCCTCGGCGTGCACCTGACCCGCGGCATCGACGGCAGCGTGCACCTCGGCCCGAACGCGGTGCCGGCGCTGGCCCGCGAGGGCTACGGCTGGGGCGTGGTCCGGCCCCGCGAGCTGGGTGCCACGCTCGCCTGGCCGGGCTCGTGGCGCATCGCCCGGCGCCACTGGAGGTACGGCGCCGGGGAGCTGCGCCGGTCGGTGTCCAGGGCGGCGTTCACGTCGGCGGTGCGCAGACTGCTGCCGGCGGTGACGGAGGGCGACCTGGTGAAGGCGCCGGCGGGGGTGCGGGCGCAGGCGGTGCTGGCGGACGGGACGCTGGTGGACGACTTCCTGATCAAGGAGGGGGCGCGTGCGGTGCACGTCCTGAACGCACCGTCCCCCGCCGCGACCGCGGCACTGCCGATCGGCCGGGAGGTGGCCCGGCGGGCGCTGACGGCACTGGGCGCGGGATGAAGCGGCCCGGCCGTAAAATCGACTCACTGTGTCTGATTCACGCCATGCCCCCGAAAGCCCGCAGCCGCCCCTCGGCACCCCCGACCGGCATGCCCGTGCCAAGGGCGAGCCCCGGTTCCCCGACGGGCCGAAGGCCGATCCCGCCGGGTCGCACTTCGAGCGCCGTATCCGGAGCTTCCAGCCGCGCCGCAGCCGGGTGACCACCGGGCAGGCGGACGCGCTGCAGCGGCTGTGGCCGAAGTGGGGCCTGGACATAGACGGGCAGCGGGTCATCGACCTCACCGAGCTGTTCGGGAACACCGGCCCCGTCGTCCTGGAGATCGGCTTCGGCATGGGCGAGGCCACCGCCCGGATGGCCGCGGCCGACCCGGACACCAACATCCTCGCCGTGGACGTCCACACCCCCGGCCAGGGCAATCTGCTCGCTCTCGCCGACCGGAACGGGCTGTCCAACATCCGCGTGGGCAACGGCGACGCGATCATCCTGCTGCGCGAGATGCTCGCCCCCGGCTCCCTCGCCGGACTGCGCGTCTACTTCCCCGACCCCTGGCCGAAGAAGCGGCACCACAAGCGCCGCCTGATCCAGCCGGAGTTCCTGACCCTGGCCGCGTCCCGCCTCGCGCCCGGCGGCGTCGTGCACTGCGCCACCGACTGGGAGCCGTACGCGGAGCAGATGCTCGAGGTCCTCACCGCGCACCCCGACTTCGAGAACACCGTGCCCGGCGGCGGCTTCGCGCCGCGTCCCGACCACCGGCCGCAGACCCGTTTCGAGGGCCAGGGACTGGAGAAGGGACATGTGGTGAACGACTTGCTCTTCCGCCGCGTCCAGCCCTCCGTGCCCGACCGCGGGCAGCACGGCGAACAGCACGAGGAGCAGCCTCCCACCGGTTAGGGTCCATGCCGTGGCCACCAGTCCCCCGTATCCGACGCGTCCGCCCACGCAGCCCCGCACGCGTCCGCACTGGTGGCAGCGCACCTGGGTGCGTTACGGCGCCCCGGCCGTCCTGCTCGCGCTCGCCGGCGCGGTGATCCTGGCCCTGGTGCGCGAACAGACCGGTACGCAAGGGTTCCTGGTGGGGCTGGGGCTGGCGGTCTTTCCGGTACCGCTGCTCGTGGCCGCCTTCCGCTGGCTGGACCGGGTCGACCCCGGCCCCTGGCGGAACCTGCTGTTCTCCTTCGCCTGGGGCGCCTGCGCGGCGGCACTGATAGCGATCGTCGCCAACAGCTTCGCGACCAGGTGGATAGCGACGGCCACCGCCGACCCCGGCGGCGCGGACACCCTGGGCGCCACGGTGATAGCGCCGGTCGTGGAGGAGTCCGCCAAGGCCGCGGCGGTGCTGCTGGTCTTCCTCTACCGCAGACGGCACTTCACCGGCATCATCGACGGCTTCGTCATAGCCGGTGTCACCGCCACGGGCTTCGCCTTCACCGAGAACATCCTCTACCTGGGCACCGCCTTCGGCACCGACCAGCTCACCGGCGACCGGGGCTTCGCCTCGGTGACCGCGGCGACCTTCTTCGTCCGGGTCGTCATGTCGCCCTTCGCCCACCCGCTGTTCACCGTGCTCACCGGCGTCGGCTTCGGCGCCGCCGCGCTCTCCCCCGGCCACCGGCGCCTGCGGCGCGTGCTGCTCCCCCTGTCCGGCCTGCTGCTCGCGATGGGCACGCACGCGCTGTGGAACGGCTCGGCCTCGCTCGGCGAGTACGGCTTCTTCGCCGTGTACGCCGCTTTCATGGTGCCGGCCTTCGGGCTGCTGACCTGGCTCGCGGTGTGGACCCGGCAGCGCGAACTGGGCGCCGTGCGGGCCGAGCTGCCCGTCTACGCCGTGGCCGGCTGGCTGACGCCGGCCGAGCCGTTCGCGCTCGGCTCGATGCGGGCGCGCCGCATCGCCCGGCAGTACGCCCGCCGTCACGCCGGGAAGCCCGCCGCGCGGACGGTGGCGGAGTACGCGGCGTACGCGACCTCGCTGGCGTCCCTGCGGCACCGGGGGCTCCGGGGCCGGGCGGGCGCCGACTACGTCGTACGGGAACGGGAGTTGCTGACCGAGCTGTGGCGTCGGCGGGAGGTGGCGCGCCCGGCACTGGACCACGCGGCCCGTGCCACGGCGCCGCCGCTCCCGGTGGCCGTGCCCCCGTGGCCGGCGTACGGGACTTACGGCGCGTACGGCGCGTACGGCGGCCACGCGGCGCACACGGCACCCGCCCCGTACGCCGCGTAGGCCCATGCCCCCGGCACCGCGTACCCGTACCGGTCGTAGCGGCGGCTGAGCGGTCCCCGGGCGGGTGCCTCAGGCGGACGCCTCCGTCAGCCCGCGCACCTCGGCCTCCGTCAGCTCCAGCTCCGCCACGCCCAGCAGCGCCGGAAGCTGCTCGACCGTCCGCGCGGAGGCGATCGGCGCGGCCACCGTCGGCCGGGCCGCCAGCCAGGCCAGGGCCACCGTGGCGACCGGCACGCCGTGGGCCTCGGCGATCTCGTCCAGGGCGGTGAGCACCCGCCGGCCGCGCTCGCTCTCCAGGTGCTTGGCGGCACCGCCCGCCCGGGGGCTGTCGACGGTCGTCCCGGGCCGGTACTTGCCCGTGAGGAAGCCGGCCGCGAGGGCGTAGTACGGCACGGCGGCGAGACCGGCCCGCTCGGCGACGTCGCGCAGCCCGCCCTCGTACGTGTCGCGCGAGACCAGGTTGTAGTGGGGCTGGAGGGCCACGTACCGGGCGAGGCCCTCGCGGTCGGAGAACTCCAGGGACGCCGAGAGCCGCTCGGCGGTGATGTTGGAGGCGGCGATGTACCGGACCTTGCCCGCGCGCACCAGTTCGTCGAGCGCGCCGATGATCTCCTCGACCGGCACCTCGGGCTTGTCGAAGTGGGTGTAGTAGAGGTCGATGTGGTCGGTGCCCAGGCGGCGCAGCGAGGCGTCGGCCGCGGCCTTGATGTTGGCGGCGGACAGGCCGGGGTACTCCGGGTGCTGGCTGACCTTGGTTGCGATGACGAGGTCGGCGCGGTTGCCGCGCGCCGCGAGCCACTTGCCGATGAGGGTCTCGGACTCGCCGCCGCTGTTGCCGTCGACCCACGCGGAGTAGGAGTCGGCGGTGTCGACGAAGTTGCCGCCGGCGGCGGTGTAGGCGTCGAGGACGGCGAAGGAGGTGTCCTGGTCGGCGGTCCAGCCGAAGACGTTGCCGCCCAGGGAGAGCGGGAAGACCTCGAGGTCGGAGGAGCCGAGCTTGCGCAGAGAAGTCATGTAGGGCGACAACAAGCGCCCCGGAACCGGTCATTCCAGCGCGACGCAAAGTTCGCGCAAACCGGCAGCCCTGACGTCGGGGGGTCGCCGTCAGGACTGCCGGGATCCGGAGGTGGGTGTCGTGGGCGCCGCTGACGGACGCCCCGGTCTCAGAGGCTGAGGCCCTTGCCCTGCAGCCAGGCCGCCGGGTCGACGCCGCCCTCGGCACCGCCGACGTGTACCTCGAAGTGGAGGTGCGGTCCGGTGACGTTGCCGGTGGCGCCCACGCGGCCGATGACGTCCCCGGTGCTGACCTTCTGGCCGACTCCGACGCTGATCGACGACTGGTGGCAGAACCACAGCTCGGTGCCGTCGTCCAGGGTCAGGATGGTGCGGTAGCCGTAGGAACCGGCCCAGCCCGCCTCGGTGATCGTGCCCGAGTGGACGGCCTTGACGAGGGTACCCGTGGGCGCGGCGAAGTCGAGGCCGGTGTGGTGGCCGGAGGACCACATGGAACCGGCCTGACCGAAGGTGGAGGTGATCGTGTACGAGGAGGTCGGCAGGGTGAACTGCTTGGCCAGCTCGGCGAGCCGCTCGGCCTCGGCCTTCTTCGCGGCCTCCTCCTCCGCCTTCTTCTTGGCGGCGGCGGCC
Organism: Streptomyces sp. NPDC127100; assembly: GCF_042724095.1. Lineage (NCBI taxonomy): Bacteria > Bacillati > Actinomycetota > Actinomycetes > Kitasatosporales > Streptomycetaceae > Streptomyces > Streptomyces sp. NPDC127100. The sequence goes on along the minus strand of NZ_JBHXFL010000066.1, from coordinate 13,620 downwards.
TTGGCCTCGGCCTCCTTCTCCGCCTTGGCGGCGGCCTCGGCGGCCTGCTTCTCGGCGGCGGCCGCGGCCTCGGCGGCGGCCTTGTCCTCCACTTGGACCTGCTGCTGCTCGGCCTGCTGCATGATGCGCGCCCGCAGGACCTCACCGGCGTCGGTGGTGCCCTCGGCGGTGTCGCCGGCCGTCACGCCGATGCCGCTGAGCGGGGTGGCGGAGCCCTCGGGCTCCGGCTCGTCGTCGGAGATCAGCGAGCCGACGTTCGGCAGATCGGGCATCGAGATCGACACCGGCGGCTTGCCGGTCTGGGCGCTGGCCATGCCGCCCGCTCCGACGGCCGCGATGACGCCGACGCCGAGGACGGTGGAGCTGCGGGCGAGTCCGCCGCGCTGCTTGGCGACGCGGTGCCGGCCGCGCACGGGACGGATGGACTCCGCGGTGGGGTTCCACTCCTCCCAGGGGCCCTCTTCGGCGCGGTGGCCGTCGTAGCCGAAGGATGCGGTGTCGTGCGTGCTCGGCACGAACGGGGCCTCGGGGGCAGGCCGGTTGGACGCCACGTGGGCGTACTCCTTTCCTTCCTTCCGCCTACCGGGTTAGCTGACGGGTTCGGAGCAGGAAGGTCTCCTACGCGCGTATACGTGCCGTGTCTCCACGGCGGCATACGCCCGATTCACCCCAAGTGGTGGTTCCCCGGTTCCCTCACGGGATTCGGCGCGTGCGCACGGAGCCGCCTTCTGTGACGGCTGGGACGACCGCGCTGCGTTATCGAACGTTAATAGACGCGAGGCGCCGATTCCAAGCCGTTCCTCTTGATCGTTAAGGGATCGGGCCCGGACGTACACCCCATGAAGGGCCAAATGCGGTCCAGTTGACCGCCCCTCAGGCCGAAAGATCACCACACACGTTCCTGATGGTGTGTCAGTTGTTATGCGGAGGGCGCTCACTTCGTCACCCCCCGTGACTCTGTTCGATGTGGTCGTCCGGCTCAGTGCCGGTGCACGGCGAGCAGGGCCATGTCGTCCGCCATGCCGCCCCCGGAGTGCCGTCGCACCTCGTCGGCGAGGGTGTCGAGCAGGTGCGCCGGGCGCCGGAAGACCCGGCCGGTCAGCCGGGCGTGGGGATCGTAGAAGCGGCCGTGGGCGTCGCGGGCCTCCGACAGCCCGTCGGTGTACAGCAGCAGCGTGGCACCGCCGGGGAAGCCGGTCGGCACCGCCCGGTCGGGCCACACCCCCAGCTCCCCCATCCCGAGCGGCAGTGCGGACTCCGTGGCCTGCACCGGGTGCACGGTGCCGTCGGGGTGCAGCAGCAGGGGCGGCGGATGGCCGCGGTTGACGACGCGGACGACCCCCTCGCCGTGCGGGAGTTCGGCGAGGACGGCGGTGGTGAACCCCTCGAAGGCGTCCAGCCCGTCGCGCCGGGCCCCCTCGCGCGCCAGCGCCCGCTCCAGCCGCTGCGCGACCGCCTCCAGCGTCGCCTCCTGCTCGGCGGCCTCCCGGAAGGCGCCGATCACCACGGCGACGGCGGCCACCGCGCCCATGCCCTTGCCGCGCACGTCGCCGACGATGAGCCGCACGCCGCGCGCGCTGTCCTGCACCGCGTACAGGTCGCCGCCGATGAAGGCGCCGGCCTGCGCCGCCTCGTAGCGGGCGGCGATCTCGAAGCCGCCGATCCGCCCGGCGGGCTCGGGCAGCACGGCGCGCTGGGCGGCCTCGGCGATCTCGCGGGCGGAGGCGAGCCGTTCGTCGGTGCGGCGGACGAAGGCGTTCACGAAGACGGCGAGGCCGGCGACCGTCGCGATGGTGATCAGCTCGGTGAGCGAGTCCACGTAGTGGATGACGCCCTTGCTCAGCTGGAGCCCGACGACGGCGGCGACCACGGCGAGGCCGGTGAGGGCGGTGCCGCGCCGCGAGTAGACGGGCGCCGCGACCAGGGGCGCGGCCGTGTAGAGGGGACCCGCGGTGAAGTACCGGGGGGTGAAGAGGTCGTACAGGATGGCCACGACGATGAGCAGGACGGGGAGCAGGCGCACGAGGGCCCGGCCGTACGGGGTCCGCCGCCGCTCCCGCGCGACGGGCGGCGCGGGCACCGGGCCGAGGCCGGGATCGGGCACGGGGTCGCCGGGCAGCCGACCCCCGGCCCCGGCATACGGGCCCTCGCCGTCCACCTCACCTGGCCGCACCACTCGTCTCCCGCCGCCCCTGCACGTCCACGCCGCTTGCCGTCCCGTCCTCCAGGTTTCCCGGAGGAGGGGCGGGGAGCGAGCCGTGCGGGCCGGCCGGGTGACGGAGGCGGACACACCGAAGGCCGGAATCCTTGAGGATTCCGGCCTTCGGCCTTGAGTAGCGGGGACAGGATTTGAACCTGCGACCTCTGGGTTATGAGCCCAGCGAGCTACCGAGCTGCTCCACCCCGCGTCGTTGTGTCACCAGTGTACGTCATGTCGGGGGTGGAACGCACACGCGTTCCTCAGTGGCCCGCCAGGTGACGGTTCGGGCCCTTCGCCGCCGCCTCGAACTCCGGCAGCAGGACGACGACGGCGCCCCCGTCGGTGAGCACCCCGCTGCCGTCGGCGCCCGACACGAAGGTGTCCGGCTCGCTCCAGGCCGTGACCACGCGGCGCACCCCGGCGTCGAGGATCAGCCGGGCGCAGGGGGCCGGCCGGGAGGAACGGCGGGCGCACGGTTCCAGGCTGCTGTACACCGTCGCGGTCGCGAGCCGCGGATCGGACGGGTCGACCTTGGCGAGGGCGGCCTCCTCGGCGTGCACGACCGGGTCCCCGCCCTCCCGGGAATGGCCGCGCGCGAGCTCCGTGCCGTCGGCGGCGACGACCACGGCACCCACGCTGAACGCCGTGCCGGACGGCGGGCACAGCTCGGCCAGCTCGCAGGCGAGCGCCAGCCAGTGCCGGTCGGCGGCGGACACCCGGCCGGCGGAGCCCGGGGCGGTCGGCCGGTACCGCATGAGCACGACGTCCTCGATCCGCCGCGTCTCCACCAGCCTGAGCCGCCCGCGCTGGTAGTCGCCGGGCCCGAACAGCCGGGGGGCCTCCGGGTCCCCGACGAACACCGGGGCGAGGACGAGCTGCAGCTCGTCGGCGAGCCCCTGCCGCACCAGGCTGCTGTGTACGGTCCCCCCGCCCTCCACCATCAGCCGCCGCACACCCCGCCGGTCGTGCAGGTACTCCAGCGCCGCGCGCCATTCGAGCGTGTCCCCGAGCGGCACGACGTCGGCGGCGATGCCGAGCGCGTGGGCCCGCCGGGCGCCCTCGTCGGTGGTCAGCAGGACCTTGTCCCCGCCGGTGTGCCAGAAGGCCGCCGCCGGGTCCAGCTCGCCCGACCCGCTGACCGTGACCTTCAGCGGGTACTCCGGCTTCCCCGCGGCGACCCGGGCGGCCCGTCGCCCGGACGCGTTGACCAGCAGCCGCGGGTTGTCGGCCCGGATCGTGCCGGCGCCGACCAGGATCGCGTCGACGGACGCCCGCACCTCGTCGACCCGGTCGAAGTCGGCCGGGGAGGACAGCAGGAGCCGCTCGGGACCGGTGTCGTCCAGGTAGCCGTCGAGTGACACGGCGGCGGAGAGCAGGACGTACGGGAGGGACATGGGCGTACTCCGGTGAGGGCGGGCGGACGGGCTTGCGGGAGCGTGGCCGCGTGCCCGCCTGGGGCGCCGGTACGGGCGACTGCTACGGCTTGGGCCTTGAGCGTCCGGCCCATCTGCCAGGTGGGAGGCCTTCTTCGACGATAGCTGCCCTTCAGCGCTGGACTGGTTCATGGTGCGGCTCATGAGCACGCTCCCGGATCGCCGGCCATGGATCGTCCGCCGCCTTCTCGCGTCCGTCCCACCTCTTTTCTGGGCGCGATTCGCCTGAGTACCCGTACTCAGACGCGCTGGTGGCCGACACTGATGTCCGGTGAGATGACAGGTCATTACCGTACGGACCCGACCACCATCATCAAGCGGTCGTATCGACGTACACGTCCACTCGACAGCGCACAACAGGGGGGCCACTCATGGCATGGGACGAATGGGAGCGGTTAAAGGCCGCAGCGGCCGAACGCAACAGCGCACAGATGCAGCTGAACCAGCTACCTGCTGAGCAGAGCGGCGGCACGGGCGACCTCATCTCGAACAAACCGGCCTGGACCAAGAGCGGCACGGACATCGGCTCGCTGCGTGAGGACATCAGCAAGGCCACAGCAAAACTCGAGGACGGCCAAACCGGACTCGGCAGCGACACCGGCTGCCTGACCGCTGCCGCCCAGAAGGACGTCTACGACTCCTGGGATACCTACGTCACCAAGGTCAGCGGGCGCTGCGGGAAGCTCTCGGGTCTGCTGGTGAAGGCGGGCAACGACCAACTGAAGACGGACCAGTCGGTCGAAGCCGAGATCACCAAGCTCGTGGTGGCGTACGCGGACACGTCGGCTGTCGGTGGCCAGGACAAGGGGCGGTGACCGGACGCCATGGACCTCGCGACGTTCAAGGCGCTCAAACCGACCGAGTACTCCGAAGCGGCAGACGGTTACCGCAGCACCGCCGACATGGCGAGCGCGGTCAAGGACCGCATCGACAACCAGATAGCAGTGGCCATGAGGAACCAGCTGAAGGGCAAGGCCGCCACCGCGGCGGGCACGCAGCTGGGTGGACTGAGCCAGAACTTCCACTACATACAGACGCAGTGCGGCCTCATCAGCACCGCTCTCGAAGCGTTCTCCTACGAGATGGAAGCGGCCAAGCGAAAACTCGATACAGCCCTGGAGAACGCCAAGGCGGCCAACCTCACCGTGAACTCCGACGGATCGGTCTCCTACCCGCCCGGTGGCGCGAAAGGCGAGGACGGCAAGACCCCCGACGGCGGCACGGTGAACGGCCTGACGGACAGCACCGCCTCCGCCGTCGGTCGGCAGGCGGCCAACTTCGACCCCAACCCCCACCACCGCCTCGCCCAGGACTGCGCCGACCTGATCGCCACCGCCCTCAAGGAGGCGACCGAGGCGGACGGGAAATGGGCACCCAAGCTCCGGGCACTCAAGGCGGACGACGACCTCACCGTCTCCGACGCGGACTGGTCCGACGCCCACTCGGACATGGCCGGTGTGCGCGAGGCGGGCAAGAAGTACCTCGACACCCTGCCGCAGCCCCCGAAGGAGGGCAGCGCCGAGGACAACGCGGAGTGGTGGAAATCGCTCAGCCCCGAAGAGCAGAGCGCATGGATTTCTGCCAATCCCAAAACCGTGGGAGAACTGAACGGGCTTCCGTCCGCAATCCGAGACGAGGCCAACCGGATCGTTTTTGATGAGACGCGTGCACAACTTCGCATGGAGTTGAACTCGATACCCAAGCCTCCCGCCAACGAATGGACTTGGATCACCTCAGGTCCCTACCCGTCCAAGGTGCACACCGACGAATGGATGGACTGGCACAGAGAGTACGGGGATCGCTCCAAGCAGCTGAACCAGACCCTGAAAGGCATGGGCTACATCCAAGACCGCTTTGACAGGACCGGCGTAAGGGGCCTGCCCGAGGCATACCTGCTCGGATTCGATCCCAAAGGGCTCGGCGACGGCAAGGTCATCATCGCCAATGGAAATCCGGACACGGCCGACCATGTGGCTGTCTATGTGCCTGGAACGTACGCCGGCCTCGAGAAGATCGGGGAAGGCGGAGATCACGGGGACATCGGCCGCGGGGAGAAACTGTGGACAGAGAGCAGTGCGCTCTCACCGGGCCAGAACATTTCCACGATCACCTGGCTCGACTACAACGCTCCAGATAATATCGTCCCCCAAGCGACCAGCGGAAAATATGCCGAAGAAGGTGGTCCGCGCCTGTACGACTTCCTCCAAGGAAATAGGGAAGCCCACGAGAACGCGTCAGGAAGCACCGCCCACACCACGGTTATCGGTCACAGTTATGGAAGCACGGTTGTCGGCGTATCGGCACAGACCGGAAGCTGGAAGGATCCTGAGGCCGTCGACGACTACATCTTCGCAGGGAGCCCTGGCGTCCAAGCGGACCATGCAGCCGACCTGGGGGCAGGGGCGGATCACGTGTGGGCGATGGGTGGGCCAGGGGACGATCAGGTCGTCCGCCAGGGTGGTCGCCTGATGGGGCTTGGCGACAACCTGACTATTCCCACCGACGAATCGTTCGGCGGGAACATCATGAAAAGCGACTCAGATGGACACAGTGGATTCTGGGACGAAAGTTCTCAGAGTCTACGAAACCAGGCCGCCGTAATATCGGGCAAGTACCATAGGGTTGAACTTGAATAGGCGATTTCCGGAACTTCTGTATATCTTCGTGGCCAGCATTCTTCTGGCCGCTTGTTCACAGGGAAGTGAGTCGGCCGACATGGAAGTGCGCGACGAAGAAGCCGTCAAGACACAGGTTGAGCAGGCATCCAGCAGGATTTTGGAAATAATGGCACTCAACGGAAAGGTGACGGACACCGGCGCCATGACCATTCGGTGTTCGGATTACGAATCGGATGAGAATGTCTACCGTGCCCGCCATCCGTGGAGTGTGTACCAGGTCCCCGTATCCGACATGGAAAAGGCTATGGACCGCCTCCGTGACGGACTTCCGGAGAAGGGCTGGAAGATCGTGAAGGACGGCGTGGACGACAGCCCCGCCAAGAGCCCGCAGATCGTCGCCGAGTCCAAAGGACAGGAGTACGCCGTTGATGTGCGACTGCTCGATGAACGAAAGTACGGCGACGACCCCTCACTTCTTGAGGTAACGGTCCAGTCAGCCTGCTATCGAGCCAAGTAGCCGTTCTCATCCCACATCGGCGCAGCATCAACGGCTCCTCCGCCGTCATGCATTGCCGCACAGCCGTCGCCTCGGCGGGACTGGCTGGGGCCTCATCATTGTTCCCGACGGTCAGCCCGACCGTGGCAGGCATAGTGGCCGGGGCGACGAGGCGTAAGGTCGCGGTCGGGGTGGTGAGGCGACATCGCTGCCCGAAGGGACGGGATCACGTTTCAGTGTTCTACGTCACCTCTGTGTGCATCCCCGTGATGTTCGTCGTGCGCAACACGCTGTAGAAATGAGCCATCCGTGTGACGGGTGTGCCCTCACATTTCTTTCCGAAGCCTTGCCGGCTTTCTTTGGGGTGGGTTTGTCATGAGTCGTCGTCGTACGTCACACGCGTACAGACCGCTGAGCTTGAAGAGACGGGCGTGGCTGACGCTCGGTGCCGTGGTGCTGGGGGGCGGGGGTGTGGTGACGTACGCGGTCGCCAGCCCGTCCGACGATCCCGGCACGACGGGCCGGGCCAAGCGGCCCGTGAAGGTCTACGACCTCGCGCTGAAGGGGACCGCGCGCGGCAAGCGGGAGCTGCCGCGCACGGAGACCAGGCAGTTCTCCCTGGTCGGCGTGTCCTGGGCGGGGCCCGTCGAGGGGCTCGACGGCAGGGCGCAGGTGCGCACCCGCGATCTGGCGAGCGGCGAGTGGAGCACCTGGCACGACCTGGAGGTGAACATCGACCCGCCGGAGGACCCGGAGGCCGGGATGCGCGGCGCGTCCGAGCCGCTGTGGGTCGGTCCCTCCGACGGCGTCGAGGCCCAGGTCCTCCACGAGGACGGCACCACCGGCACGCTGCCCAAGGGGCTCGAGGTCAATCTCGTCGACCCGGGCGTGGTGACCAAGGCCGAGACCCAGGCGACCGGCCCGGCGGCGTTCGTCGCCGAGGAGAGCAGCCCGGCGGCCACGACCACCGATTCCGCGTCGCCCACCGACGGTACGACCGCGACGCCGACGGACGGGCAGACCGGGACGGCCCCCGCGCCGGCCGAGAGCACGTCCCCGGCGGCCACCGGCACCACCACCGCCGCGCCGACGCCCACCGACTCGCCGTCCGGCTCCGCGTCGCCGAGCCCGACGGCCACCACGCCGTCGGCCCCGCCGTCCACCGTGCCCAAGCCGCCGGTCACCTCGCGCGCCGGCTGGGGCGCCGACGAGTCGCTCAGCCCCGACCCGTCCGAGTACAACCCCGACGTGAAGGCCGTCTTCGTCCACCACACCGACGGGGCCAACGACTACTCCTGCGCCGACTCCGCGTCGATCGTGCGGGGCATCTACGCGTACCACACGCAGGTCAACGGCTGGAACGACGTCGGCTACAACTTCCTGGTCGACAAGTGCGGCACCGTCTTCGAGGGCCGCAAGGGCGGCGTCGACCTGCCGGTGCTCGGTGCTCACACCTACGGCTGGAACCGTGAGTCCGCCGGCATCGCCGTGCTCGGTGAGTTCAGCTCCACCGGTACCACCAACGCCGCGCTGGCCTCCGTCGCCCGCGTCGCCTCCTGGAAGCTCGGCCAGTACGGCGCCGATCCGGCCGGCACGGTGCAGCTCACCGCCGGGGCGAGCCAGAAGAACTACTTCGGTACCAGCTTCACCGCGGGCACCAAGTACACCTTCAACCGGATCTCCGCCCACCGCGACGGCTACAACACGCAGTGCCCCGGCAACACCCTCTACTCCCAGCTCGCGACCGTCCGCGCCTGGGCGGCCGGTCCGGTGCAGGGGCTGAAGGTGGCCTCGGTCGGCGGCGCGAGCCTGTCCGGCACGACGTACTACACCAAGGGCGCCCTCAGCGTGAAGTGGCAGGCCACCACGCCCGCGTCGCTGGTCAAGAACTACCAGCTCCTGGTCGACGGCAAGACCGTCGTCACCGCCTCCGGCACGGCCACCTCGGCGAACACGACCCTGCCGCTGGGCAGCCACACCGTCGCGGTGCGGGCGGTCCACCAGTCCGGCAGGACGGCGACCACCACCGCGCTCAACGTCGTCGCGGAGACCACCGCTCCGGTGTTCACCACCACGCCGAAGCTCTCCCTGCGCACCGGCACGGTCAGCACCACCGACGTCCCGGTCACCCTCGCCTGGAAGGCGACCGACGACAAGGCGCTGCGCGGGGTGAAGCTGCTGTCCCCGACGGCCGCCACCTTCGGGCCGACCTGGACCGCCAACAACCGGACCGCCAAGTCCGGCACGGCCTCCACCTGGACGCTGCAGGCGTACGACCACGCCGGCAACTACCGCAACGCGTCCGCCTCGTACACCCCGGTCATCCTCCAGGAGACGTCGGCGGTGCGGTCCGGCAGCTGGACGGCCCGTTCCTCCACCAGCTACCTGGGCGGCAAGTCGTACTCCAGCGGGAGCAAGGGCGCGGCGCTCACCTGGACCTTCACCGGCCGTTCCGTCTCCTGGGTGGTCTCCCGGGCGTCCAGCTCGGGTCAGGCGTACGTCTACGTCGACGGCGTCAAGGCCGCCACGGTCGACCTGAAGTCCTCCGCCACCCTCTACCGGCAGGCGATCTGGACGAAGACCTGGTCCGGCAGCGCCAAGCACACCGTGAAGATCGTCGTGGTCGGCACCAGCGGCCGTCCCACCATCACCACCGACGGTCTCGTCTACATCAAGTAGGGGCCGGACAACGAAACAGCGCCCGGGCCGGCGGAAGCCGGCCCGGGCGCTGTTTCGCGGTAGGCCCTGTGGGACTCGAACCCACAACCAATGGATTAAAAGTCCACTGCTCTGCCAATTGAGCTAAGGGCCCGCGGCGTGGTGCGTGATGTTGCCACACCGAGCATAGCCCGATGCGGCCGGGACGCCGATCGGGTATCGGGGACTCGGCCGCGTCGGCGGGCACCGGGGGGGGACTCCGCTACGGGTCCACCGGCTCGGGGGCGTTCGCGCGGGCCGCCGCCCGGGCCCGGGTGCGTTCGTGGTCGGGGTTGAGGAACCAGTGCCGGGCCGAGGCCAGCCACCAGGCCGCCGCGAAGCCCAGGACGGCCAGGACGGCGATCGGCGCGTAGTTGAAGGTCTCCCAGGTGACCGGGGACACCTGCGGCAGCATGAACAGGACCGTGATGACGCCGACCCACGTCACCGCGACCACTCCCACCGCCCGCGACCAGCGCCCCAGGTGCCAGGGCCCGCGTTCGAAGGCGTCGCCCTTGCGCAGCCGCAGGAAGGTCGGCACGACGTAGGCGATGTAGAGGCCGATGACGGCGATCGACGTCACCGCCGCGTACGCCGTCACGTTGATCAGGTAGGGCAGGCCGAGGGCCAGGGCGCCCAGCGCGGCCAGCCAGACCGCCGCGACCGGCGTGCGGGTGCGCGGGTTGACGGAGTGCCAGACGTGCGAGCAGGGCAGTGCGCCGTCACGCGAGAAGGCGTAGATCATGCGGCTGTTGGCGGTCACCGAGGCCATCCCGCAGAACAGCTGCGCCCCGATGACGACGAGCAGCAGCAGCTTGCCCGCGGTCGCGCCGAGCGCGTCGAGCAGGATCTGGGCGGGCGGGGCGCCGGTCGGGGAGGCGAGGGCGCCCTCGTAGGACTGGATGGCGAAGGTGAAGCCGAGCAGCAGGACGAAGCCCGCGATCCAGGACGTCCAGATGGAGCGGACGATGCCCTTGGGGCCGGCGGTGGAGGCGTCGCGGGTCTCCTCCGTCATGTGGGCGGAGGCGTCGTAGCCGGTGAAGGTGTACTGGGCCATCAGCAGGCCGATCAGGACGACGTAGACGCCGCTGCCCCAGCCGGTGTTGTTGACGAACTCGCCGAACACGAAGGAAGCCGGCCGGTGGTCGTCGGGGGCGAAGGTCAGCGCGCCGACGATGACCGCCACGCCGACGACGTGCCACCAGACGCTGACGCTGTTCAGCAGGCCGACGATGCGGACACCGAAGGTGTTCAGCAGGCCGTGGAGGACCAGGATCGCGGCGAAGAGGAGGATCGTACGGCCCGGCGTGACCTCGAAGCCGAACTGGAGGTTCAGGTAGGCGCCGAGGAACGACGCCGCGCCGAAGTCGATGCCGGCGGTCACCGCCACCTGGCCCAGCACGTTGAACCAGCCCGTGAACCACGCCCAGGCCGCCGCCGTACGGGGCGGCGCGAGGCGGTGCGCCCAGAAGTACAGGCCCGCCGACGTCGGGTACGCCGAGCAGATCTCGGCCATCGCCAGGCCGACGAAGAGGGTCATCAGGCCGACGGCGACCCAGCCCCACGTGATGACGGCGGGGCCGCCCGTGTTCATGCCGAACAGGTAGAGGGTCAGGCAGCCGGAGAGGACGGAGATGATCGTGAAGGAGACCGCGTAGTTGGAGAACGCCGACATGCGGCGGGCCAGGACCTGGGTGTAGCCGAGCTGGGCCAGCCGTTCCTCGTCCGAGAGCCCGCTCGCCTTGGCGTCATCTGTCATGCCCCCAGCAATTCCCATGCCGGGGGCGTGACATGCGTCACAGTGCGGCCGGGTCGGCTAGAACAGGCCCCTGTAGCCCTGCCAGCCGGAACCGATCTGCACCCGGGCCCCGAAGGACCCCTTGCCGTTGCCATCGTTGCGGAACAGGTTGCCCGCGGTGTCCCGCTCGACCAGGTCGGGGTTGCCGTCCCCGGTGATGTCCCCGACGCCGACGACGGCGTCGTAGCCGACGGCCCAGTTGGTGAAGACCTGCACGCGGGAGCCGAACGTGCCGTTGCCCCGGCCGTCGTACCGCCACAGCGTCCCGGCCGTGTCGCGGGCCAGCAGGTCGCCGTAGCCGTCGCCGGTCAGGTCGCCGGCGCCCACGACGTGCGTGTAGCCGGTCCACGCCGAGGCGATCCGCACCCCCGGCGCGAGCCCGCCCCTGCCGTCGGCGACGAACAGGTACAGGTCCCCGGTCGACGCCGTGCGGGCGATCAGCTCGCTGCGCCCGTCGCCGGTGACGTCACCGACGGCGGTGAGCACGTCGTACGCGTTCCAGCCCGTGCCGAGCGAGGTGTGACTGCCCGACGGCACGTACGAGCCGCCGCACGTGCCCCGGTAGCGGCGCAGCTCACCACCCGGTGTGCGGACCAGCAGCTCGGCGCACCGGTCCGAGTCCATGTCGCCGAACGGCACCACGACCGTGCCCGCGGGCCAGCCAGCACCGGACTCCTGGCCGGTGAAGGTGCCCGAGCCGTCGGTGTAGTGCACGGTCAGCGTGCCGGAGGAGTTCAGCGTGACCAGGTCGCCGTAGCTGTAGCCGGCCAGGTCGTGGTGGCCCGGCCGGCCGCCGCTGTAGCCGATCCGCCCGCTCGTCGACCAGGTGCCGCCGCCCTCGTCGGCGGTGGCGGTCAGCGTCCACGTCTTGGGGCCGCTGTACGGGTGGTCGCCCGCGTCCGTCCTCAGGTCCCAGTTGACGTCGACGGCGACGCCGTCGCCCCTGAGGGTGCGTTCGGTGCGGCCCTGTGCGTCCTTGACGGTGAAGGTCCAGGACGCGGGCCTGTTCAGCTGCCAGTAGCTGTCCCAGGAGCCGGCTCCGGCGCGTTCCGTGGGGTCCACGGCGTCGCCGGCCACGTCGGACTCGATGCTCGTCAGCGCCTGGGCCGGCACGCCGCTCTGCACGATCCGGACCGCCTTGTCCGGGCCGGCGTACGCGATGTCACCGCCGAACTTGTCCACGGACCAGGTCAGCCGCCGCTGGTCGGCGGTCGTGCCGGCCGGGAGGTCGGCGACCGGACGCGGGGCCGCGACCGTGCCGCTGTGGAAGTCCGTCAGCATCAGCTTGCCCGCGGTCCGGTCGTGCCGGACCAGGAAACCGTCCCCGACGAGCGCCGGCCCGGGCGGGACGGCGACCGTCCTCCCGGCCGTGCGGTCGTACACCCCGGCCGCGCCCGTGGGCCCGCAGTTCCAGTAGACCCAACGGCCCACGACCTGGAGCTCCTTGACGGTGCACGGCGCGCCGGTGGAGACCGTCGCGACGAACTTGCTCCCCTCCAGGTCGTACGCCCTCACCGTGCCGTCGCCGGTGCCGGGCACCCACAGGTGCGGTCCCCACACGGAGGCCGCGCTGAGGGGACGGGTCAGGCGGACGTCGCCCCGTCGGTAGGGGTGCACGGCGTCGACGTACTGCATCCCGGAGGACGCCGCGTCGTAGAGGTAGTAGCGGCCGGTGGCGTCCACGAAGCGGCCGCCGGCGACCGACGGTTCCTCGTTGCCGGCGAGCGAGTTCTCCGTGAGGTGGATCTGCGCGGTCTGCCCGCCCGATCCGCCGTTCATGAAGTAGCCGGTCCAGGTGTTGCCGAAGGAGCGCATCGGGACGCAGCCGCCGGCGTCGCACGGCACCCGTTCGGCGTGACTGCCCTCGGCGTACGTGCCGGCGTACCCGCGGGTGGTCCGGTCCAGCACCGTGGTGCCGTCCGCCGAGATCCGGCGGCCGATCACCCACTGGCCGCCGCTCGGGGTGTTCTCCACGGTGGTCAGGAAGCCACCCGCGTAGTCGATGCCCCACACGCCGTCCGTCTGGATCGGCGTGGGTGCCGGATCGGCGGCGCCGGCCGCGCCGGCGGTGGTCAGGGAGCCGGCGCCGAGGGCGGCCAGGCAGGTCAGAGTGAGCGCGATCCGGGCACGCCGGGTCAAGGGTCCCTCCCCAGGGAATCGGGAAACGGCATGCCGTGGCGGCGCATTCCGAGTCCCCCTCGGCCGCCCCGCACATGCCAAGCCCGGGGATGCTAGCAACCGGTCCGGGGCGGCGGCAGCGAATACGGAGGAGCGGGAACGCGGAAGGGGCCGCCCCCCGGGGGGGGGGGGGGCCCTCCCGGCCCCCGGGCCCGTGTAGCCCTGCTCGGCCGCCGCGTGCAGCGTCCAGTGCGGGTCGT
>NZ_JBHXFL010000065.1:0-33772 GCF_042724095.1 Streptomyces sp. NPDC127100 | reverse complement strand
TCCCCAGGACGGCCACCGGGGCCTTCGGTGTGAACGGCCGCCGGAACGACGGGCTCTACGCCCGTCCCCGCGAACGCGCCGCCCGGGCGATGGTCACCACGGCCTTCTCCAGCGCGTACTCCGGGTCGTCGCTGCCGCCCTTGACCCCGGCGTCCGCCTCGGCCACCGCGCGCAGGGCCACGGACACGCCGTCCGGTGTCCACCCGCGCATCTGCTGCCGGACGCGGTCGATCTTCCAGGGCGGCATCCCGAGCTCGCGGGCGAGGTCGGCGGGGCGCCCGCCGCGCGCGGACGACAGCTTGCCGATGGCCCGCACGCCCTGGGCGAGCGCGCTGGTGATCAGCACCGGCGCCACTCCGGTCGCCAGCGACCAGCGCAGCGCCTCCAGTGCCTCCGCCGCCCGTCCCTCGACCGCCCGGTCGGCGACGGTGAAGCTGGAGGCCTCCGCGCGTCCGGTGTAGTACCGCCCGACGACCGCCTCGTCGATCGTCCCCTCGACGTCCGCGGCCAGCTGCGACACCGCCGACGCCAACTCCCGCAGGTCGCTGCCGATGGCGTCGACCAGCGCCTGGCACGCCTCCGGGGTGGCCGACCGCCCGGCGGTGCGGAACTCCGCCCGCACGAACGCCAGCCGGTCCGCGGGCTTGGTCATCTTCGGGCACGCCACCTCGCGCGCCCCCGCCTTGCGCGCGGCGTCCAGCAGGCCCTTGCCCTTGGCGCCGCCCGCGTGCAGCAGGACGAGGGTGATCTCCTCGGCCGGTGCGCCGAGGTAGCCCTTGACGTCCTTGACCGTGTCGGCGGACAGGTCCTGCGCGTTGCGTACGACCACGACCTTGCGCTCGGCGAAGAGCGAGGGGCTGGTGAGCTCGGCGAGCGTGCCGGGCTGGAGCTGGTCGGGGGTCAGGTCGCGGACGTCCGTGTCGGCGTCGGCGGCCTTCGCGGCGGCCACCACCTCCTGCACGGCACGGTCGAGCAGGAGGTCCTCCTGGCCCACGGCAAGGGTCACCGGGGCGAGCGGGTCGTCATTCGCAGTCTTCCTGGCCATCGTGACAAGCATCGCACGCACCACCGACAGCGAGCCCCGGCCCGCGACGCCGCGCGGCTCCCGCGACGCCCCCGGCTCCCGCGACTCCCCCCGGCTCCCGGAGCGGCCGACTCCCGGGCGGCCCGCAGCGGCCGGGCTACGGCTCCTCGCGCCAGCCGTCCCACGCGCGTACGAACTCGTCGAGCGCGCCGGGGTCCAGCCGCTCGTCCTCGTCCCGCAGGACGACCAGCCACTGGGCGTCCTCGGCGTCGTCCTCACCGGCCAGGGCGTCCCGGACGAGCTGCGGCTCCTCGGCGAGCCCGAACCGCTCCCCGAGCTCCTGGGCCACCTCCTCCGCGGCGTCGCGGTCGGGCAGCACCAGGACATGTCTCACGTCACTCACACGCACCATTGTCGGGCACGGGACTGCGAGCGAACTCCCAGGTGGGGGGCCACGCGTCCGGGCCCGGCCCCCTCACCGGCCGGCTCCGCCCGGCTCCCTCACCGGCCGGGCGGAGACGGCACCCGGTCGAGGTGGATGCCGAAGAGGTCCCGGTAGGCCGCCAGCACCTCCTCGTCCGCCGCCAGTTCGCGTGCCTCCCGTCCCCCGTCGGCGGCCGTCGTCGTGAGCCGGCGCCCGCTGAGCGTGATCCGTCCGCCGTCCTCCGTGAGCCGTGAGCACACCGGCGCCTTCAGGAAGTGCGACCGGGGCGAGGTGCTGTGCCACCACGCGCCGGACACGAAGTCACCGAGCACCCTCGGGCGCGGCTCCAGCCGGTACACGGGCTTCCCGTCGCACAGCACGTCCAGGTCGGCCGCCCGGGCCGGATCGTGGCCGCCGCCCGCCCCGGCCGCGTCCGGACCCGCCTCCGCGATCCGGAACACTCCCCCGGGATCCTTCTGCTCGCCCCGCTCCCCGAACTCCAGCGGGCCGTGGCTGTGCGCCCCGAACCCGACGTCGGCCAGCCAGTCGCCCGCGTCCACCGTCCGCACGAGCAGCGCCAGATGGTCGTACGGGATCCCGAGCGCACCCCCGTCCCCGTACACCCGCGCCGCGAGCAGCGTGACCTCGTACCCGAGCGCGCTCAGCAACGCGCCGAAGAGGCCGTTGAGTTCGTAGCAGAACCCGCCGCGACGGGCGTCGACGACCTTGCCCAGCAGCCGTTCCCGCTCCAGCACGATCTCCTCGCCCAGGTGGACGGAGAGGTTCTCGAACGGCACCGTCCGCAGATGGCGCAGGTGCAGCTCGCGCAGGGCGTCGAGGGTGGGCCGTGCCGGGCGCCCGGCGCCCAGGCGGCGGAGGTAGGCGTCGATCTGTCGTGTCTCCATTCGCTCAGTCTCCCGCGACCCGCAACGCCTCCCCCGTGCCGGTCACCGCAAGCGCCCCGTCCCGGTCCGTGCGCAGCACCATCGCACCCCCGGCCCGCAGTGCCGCGACCGTGCCGGGGGCCGGGTGTCCGTACGGGTTGTCCTCGCCGCAGCTGATCAGCGCCAGGCGCGGCGCCACCCGCCGTATCAGGGCGGGGTCCTGGTGGGCGGAGCCGTGGTGGGCCACCTTCAGCACGTCGGCCCCTTCCAGCGCGGCGGCCGCCGGTGACCTCGCCAACTGTTGCTGGGCCGGGGGCTCAAGGTCCCCGAGCAGCAGCAGGCGCAGCCCGGCCGTGCGCACCAGCAGCGTGACGCTGGCGTCGTTGGGGCTCGCCGTGCTCGCCGTGCCCGTCGGTGGGTCCGGTGCCGGGGCCGTCGGCGCGCCCGGCACCGTGCCCGGCCGCGGTTCCCGCGGTGGCGCCGGCGGTGGCCAGACCACCTCCCAGGACAGCGCTCCGGTCCGCCGCTGTTCCCCGGCGGCGGCGGACCGCACGGGGATCCGTCGTGCCGCCGCCAGTCTGCGGACGAACCCGGCCTGGTCCGCGGGCTCCTCGAGTCCGGTCGTCTCGATCGCGCCCACCGGCCGGCCCCGCAGCACCCCGGGCAGGCCCGCCACGTGGTCGGCGTGGAAGTGGGTCAGTACGACCAGCGGGATCTCGGTGATGCCGAGCGAGCGCAGACAGCGGTCGACGAGCACCGGATCGGGCCCGGCGTCCACGACCACTCCCGCGCCCGGGCCGGCCGCGAGCACCAGGGCGTCCCCCTGCCCCACGTCGCACATCACCATGCGCCACCCCGGCGGCGGCCACCCCGTGATCACCCGTGGCAGCGGCCCCGGCTGCACCACCGCGAGCACCAGCAGCAACGCGCAGACACCGCACCACCAGGGATGCCGCAGCAGCCGCCGGCCGACGAGCAGCACGCCCGCCGTGGCGAGGGCGAGCAGCGCCGCCCCCGTCCAGCCGCCGGGCCAGTCCACGCCCGCTCCGGGCAGCGCGGCCCCGGTGCGGGCGGTCCCCGCGATCCACCCGGCCGGCCAACCCGCGCACCAGGCGAACGCCTTGGCCACCGGCATCGCCAACGGCGCCGTCGCGAGGGCCGCGAAGCCCAGCACCGTCGCCGGCGCCACCGCGAACTCCACCAGCAGGTTGCACGGCACCGCCACCAGGCTCACCCGGGCCGACAGCACGGCGACCACCGGCGCGCACAGGGCCTGCGCGGCGCCGGCGGCGGCCAGCGCCTCGGCGAGCCGGGGCGGCACCCGGCGCCGGCGCAGCGCCGCGCTCCACCGCGGCGCGAGCGTGAGCAGGGCGCCGGTGGCCAGTACGGAGAGCAGGAAGCCGTAACTGCGGGCGAGCCACGGGTCGTACAGCACCAGCAGCAGGACGGCGGTCGCCAGTGCCGGGAGCAGGGACCTGCGGCGGCCGGTGGCCAGGGCGAGCAGGGCGACGGATCCGCACGCGGCCGCCCGCAGCACGCTCGGATCGGGCCGGCACACCACGACGAAGGCCAGGGCGAGCACCCCGCCGAGCAGCGCGGTCGTCCGCAGGGAGATCCCGAGGCGCGGCGCCAGCCCCCGGCGTTCGCTGTACTGGGCCAGCCCGGGCGGTCCGAGCAGCAGCGCGAGCACGATCGTGAAGTTGGCCCCGGACACGGCCAGCGTGTGCGCGAGGTCGGTCTCCTTGAATGCCTCCTCCAGCTCGGGCGTGACGCGGGAGGTGTCCCCGACGACCAGGCCCGGCAGCAGTGCCCTGGCGTCCGAGGGCAGCCCGTCGGTGGCCTCCCGCAGTCCCGCGCGCAGCCGGCCGGCCGTCCGCTGCGGCCCGGACGGCCCGGCCACCACGTCCGGTGCCTCCTGGCCCCGCACCCGCAGCACGGCGGCGATCCGGTCCCCGCCCGCCCTCGGGGGCACCGTCCGCGCGTCGACGCGCAGCCGCGTGCTCGGCAGCAGGGCGAGCCAGGGTCCGGCGCCCGGCCCGCCACCGGCGGCGCGGGGACCTCCGGCCGCGGCGGCCGAGGCACCGCCCGGCCTTCCGGTACCGGCACCGGTGTCGACGAGCACCAGCACCGGCGTCCGCGTCGCCACCGTCCTCCCGTCGGCCTGCCGCACCCGGCGTACGTCGGCCTCGATCACCACGGCCGGCGGTGCCGCGCGGTCCCCGCGGACCCGGGGCCGGGTCGGCCGGGGATCCGCGGTGATCTCCACCTCGGCGGTCACGGTGGCGTACTGCCGGGCCAGCTCCGGGAGGGGACCGCGGCGCAGGTCCGCTCCGTGCAGCGCCGCCGAGGCGGCGGACGCGGCCACGCAGAGGAGCACGGCGGCGGCCGGCACGGGGGCCCAGCCACGCCCCGCGCGCCGTCGCGTCCCCAGCAGCGCACCGGCCGCCGCCACGCAGCCGAGCACCACACCGAGGGACCACCGCGGTGCCGCGTCCAGCATCAGCGCCGCCGTCGCCCAGGCGGCCAGGGCGGGCGGTACGAGCCGCAGGTCCGCGGGGCCCTCCTGCCGGGGGCGGGCGGCGCCGAGCCGGTGCCCGGACGCGGCGTGGACGGCGGCGCGGGCGTCGTCGGGGTTCGCCCCCGTCGCCGGCCCCGTGGGCGCGCTCATGGCCGGACGAGGTCGCGCAGATCGGCGAAGCGCCGCTCGCCGATGCCGTTGACCTCGCGCAGCTCGTCCACCGACCGGAAGCCGCCGTGCTGCGTGCGGTAGTCGACGATGTGCCGGGCCAGGACGGGGCCGACGCCCGGCAGCGTCTCGAGCTGCTCCGCGGTCGCCGTGTTGAGGGAGACCGGGGCCGTTCCCGTCGCCGGGCCGGCCGGGCCGCCCGGGGCCGTGCCGCCCGGGACGGCTCCCGCGCCGGGCGGCACAGGCACTCCGACGATCACCTGTTCGCCGTCCACGAGGAAGCGGGCCCGGTTCAGGCCGTCGGTGCCGGTGCCCGGCCGCACGCCTCCGGCCGCCCGCAGGGCGTCCTCGACCCGGGAGCCGGCCGGCAGGCGGTGGACGCCGGGTTCGCGGACCTTGCCGGCGACGTCCACGACGATCCCGGCACCGGCCGGGGCCGTCCCAGCGGGCCGGGGGGCGCCGGCAGCCGCGCCCTCGCCGGTCTCCGCCGCGCCCGGCTCCGGTGTGCCGTGGGTGGCCACCTCCCGCACCATCTCGGGTGCCGCCACCGTCCCGGTGCGGCCGGTCCAGAAGTGCTGCGCTGCGAGGCCCGCGGCGACGACGAGCAGCACCGTGAGCGCGGCCACGCTGCGCCGCTCCATCCCGCACCGGTTCTGCAGCCACACCGGCATCCGCTCCCGCAGCGCGGGCCCGACCCGCTCCCGCCAGGACGGTGCGAGGGCGCCTGCCGGCGGGGCGGCCTCCGCGGGTCCGGCGCCGTCGGGCCCGGCGCCGTCGGGCCCGGCGCCGTCGGGCCCGGCGCCGTCGGGCCCGGCGAGGACACCGCCGGGCGCCCCGGCGGCCCCCGTCCCGCCGGGCGGCCCCGTCCCCGACTCCCCCGGCTCCTCCTCACCCGGTTCGGCGAAGAGCGCCTGCGCCCGACGGCGGAGCTCCTCCGCCGGCGCGTGACGGTGCCGTGCCCGGCCGTGCGGACGCGGGCGGCGCCGGGACGGCCGGGTGCGGCCGTCGGACGCCGGTCCACGGCCCGGTCCGCTGCTCGCGGCCGCTGTGCGGGAACGTGATCGAAGAGCCATGCGCCGAGGATCGGGCACCCCGGCCGTCCCGCGACGATCATGGCCGATCTCCGTGGACGGGGACCGGGTTGTGGATATCTCCCCCACCCTCACAGGTGAGGGCGGGCGGCGACGCGGCTCTCCCGCCGGTCTACCGGGGCGAGACCACGACTCCGAGCAGTCCGGGTCCGGTGTGCGCCCCGATCACCGCGCCGACCTCGCTCACGTGCAGGTCGGCCAGCCCCGGCACCCGGTCCCGCAGGCGGTTTGCCAGGGCCGACGCCCGGTCGGGGGCGGCGAGATGGTGGACGGCGACGTCGACCGGGGCGCTGCCCGCGCGGTCCGCGACGATCTCCTCCAGGCGGACGATCGCCTTCGAGGCCGTCCGCACCTTCTCCAGCGGTTCGATGCGGCCGCCGTCGAGCTGGAGCAGCGGCTTCACTGCGAGCGCGGAGCCGAACAGCGCCTGTGCCGCCCCGATCCGGCCGCCGCGGCGCAGGTAGTCGAGGGTGTCGACGTAGAAGTAGGCGGCCGTGCCCGCGGCCCGTTTCTCCGCGGCCGTGACCGCCTCGTCCACCGTGCCGCCCGTCTCCGCCGCCCCGGCCGCGGCGAGCGCGCAGAACCCGAGGGCCATCGCGATCATCCCGGTGTCCACGACCCGCACGGGGACCGGCGCCTCGCGCGCGGCGACGACCGCGGCGTCGTAGGTGCCCGAGAGTTCGGCGGACAGGTGCAGGGAGACGATGCCGTCGGCGCCCGACTCGGCGATCCTGCGGTAGGTCTCGGCGAAGAGGGCGGGGCTGGGGCGCGAGGTGGTGACCGGGCGGCGCTTCTGCAGGGCCTGGGCCAGCGAGCGGGTCGAGATCTCGGTGCCCTCCTCCAGCGCCCGGTCTCCCAGGACCACGGTCAGGGGGACCGCGGTGATGCGGTGCCGCTCCATCGTCCGGGCCGGGAGGTAGGCCGTTGAATCCGTGACGATCGCGACATGGCGGGACATGAGCTGGAGGTTACCTGCCGTAGTGCCCCCACGGCAGACCGGCCCCGGCGACCGGCGCGGAGGGTCCCCCGGTCAGGCCGTGTTCTCCGGGCGGGCCTGCTTCTGCCAGGGGTGCACGGGCCGCGGGCCGGGCGGGGTGATGGCGGGCCGCGCCGGCTCCTGGGCCTCGTCCTGCCGCGGCGGCTCGGGCCAGGTCTGCCCGGCGGCCGGGGCGTCGGCGGCCGGGGCCTCGGGCCAGGACCGCGGCGCGGCGGCGGGCCCGGCGTCCGTCCAGTGCCGCAGGGCACCCGCCTCGACGTCGATCTGGGCGCTGAGCGAGTCCAGGTCGTCGTCCGCGAAGTGGCGGGCCCGGTCACGGGCCGCCCAGCGCAGGGACTCCGCCGACCGCGTGATGCGCTCGGTGCGCTCGCGCAGCCCGGGCAGGCGCTCGGCGAGCGTGGCCCGGTCCGGCTCCGACTCCAGCCGCCGCAGCTCACCGTCCAGTTCGAACCCGTGCGCGCTGAGCCGCTCGAAGAGGGCGAGGGACTCCTTCAGGGACTCGTCCTCGGCCGCGCCCGCGTGCAGCGCGTCCTGCGTGGCCCGCATCGAGGTCCGCAGCTTCAGCCGCAGCTGTGCCAGCTCCGCCGCCGGGCCCACCTGGACGAGGGACTTGGCCCGCAGGGTGTGGTCCTCGACCGTGCGGCGGGCCTGGGTGATGCCGCGGTCCACGCTGCGCTTGGCGGCGCCGACCGCCTTCACCGTGGCGTAGACGCCCAGCACGACGGCGAGCACGAAGAGCAGGGCGAAGACTGTGATGACCGCTTCCACGAAGCTCCTCCTCGAACCGTCCGGCCCGCCCACCGGGCAGGCCGCGGCGCCCGCCGCGCCGCTCTTCCACGGTAAACGCAACGGGCAGGCCCGGGGTTCCACACGAACCCCGAACCTGCCCGTAGGGGACCACCCCGAGCGGTCGGCCGGTCAGGCCGGGACGATGTTCACCAGCTTCGGCGCCCGCACGATCACCTTGCGGATCCCGGCCTCGCCCAGCGCGGCCACGACCTTCTCGTCGGCCAGCGCCGCCTTCTCCAGCTCCTCGTCGGAGATGGACGGGGCGACCTCCAGCCGCGCCTTGACCTTGCCCTTGATCTGCACGACGCAGGTCACCGTCTCGTCCACGACGTACGCCGGGTCGGCGACCGGGAAGTCCCGGTGGACGACCGAGTCGGTGTGGCCCAGCCTGCGCCACAGCTCCTCGGCGATGTGCGGGGCCAGCGGCGCGACCATCAGCACCAGCGGCTCGGCGACCGAGCGCGCGACCGGGCCGCCCGCCTTCGTCAGGTGGTTGTTCAGCTCGGTGACCTTGGCGATGGCGGTGTTGAACCGCATGCCCTCCAGGTCCTGCCGCACCCCGTCGATCGCCTTGTGCAGCGCGCGCAGCGTGTCCTCGTCGGGCTCGGTGTCGGCGACCGTCAGCTCGCCGCTGTCCTCGTCGACGACGTTGCGCCACAGCCGCTGCAGCAGCCGGAACTGGCCCACCACCGCGCGCGTGTCCCACGGCCGGGAGACGTCCAGGGGGCCCATCGCCATCTCGTACAGGCGCAGGGTGTCGGCGCCGTACTCGGCGCAGATCTCGTCCGGGGTGACCGCGTTCTTCAGGGACTTGCCCATCTTGCCCAGCAGCCGGGAGACCTTCTCGCCCTGGTACCAGTAGGCGCCGTCTCGCTCCTCGACCTCGGCGGCCGGCACCGCGATGCCGCGGCTGTCGCGGTAGACGTATGCCTGGATCATGCCCTGGTTGAACAGCTTGTGGAACGGCTCGGCCGAGGACACGTGTCCCAGGTCGAACAGCACCTTGGACCAGAAGCGCGCGTACAGCAGGTGCAGCACGGCGTGCTCGGCGCCGCCGACGTACAGGTCCACGCCACCGTGCGGCAGGCCCTCGCGCGGGCCCATCCAGTACTGCTCGATCTCCGGGTCGACCAGCTGCTCGCTGTTGTGCGGGTCCAGGTAGCGCAGCTCGTACCAGCAGGAACCGGCCCAGTTGGGCATGGTGTTGGTCTCGCGCCGGTACTTCTTCGGGCCGTCGCCCAGGTCCAGGGTGACGTGGACCCAGTCCTCGTTGCGGGACAGCGGCGTCTCGGGCCGGGTGTCGGCGTCGTCCGGGTCGAAGGTGCGCGGGGAGTAGTCCTCGACCTCGGGCAGCTCCAGCGGCAGCATCGACTCGGGCAGCGCGTGGGCGATGCCGTCCTCGTCGTAGACGATCGGGAAGGGCTCGCCCCAGTAGCGCTGGCGGCTGAACAGCCAGTCGCGCAGGCGGAAGTTGACGGTGCCCGCGCCGCGGCCCTCGCGCTCCAGCCACTCGGTGATGCGCGCCTTGGCCTCGACGACGGACAGGCCGTCCAGGGAGACCTCGTCGTTC
Organism: Streptomyces sp. NPDC127100; assembly: GCF_042724095.1. Lineage (NCBI taxonomy): Bacteria > Bacillati > Actinomycetota > Actinomycetes > Kitasatosporales > Streptomycetaceae > Streptomyces > Streptomyces sp. NPDC127100. The sequence continues at coordinate 24,307 of NZ_JBHXFL010000065.1, read as the reverse complement.
GACGAGTTGATGATCTTCGCGTCGTACGAGGCGAACGCGTTCTCCCAGGTGGAGGTGTCGGTGCCGCGGCCGTCGGTCGGCTCGACGATGCAGGTGATCGGCAGCTCGAAGGCGCGCGCGAACTCGAAGTCGCGCTGGTCGCCGGCCGGCACGGCCATGATGGCGCCGGTGCCGTAGCCCATCAGGACGTAGTCGGCGACGAAGACCGGGACCTGCTCGCCGTTGACCGGGTTCGTGGCGTACGCGCCGATGAAGACACCGGTCTTGTCCTTGGCCTCGGCCTGCCGCTCGACGTCGGACTTCGACGCGGCCTGCGCGCGGTACGCGGCGACGGCCTCGGCGGGGGTGGCGTGACCGCCGGTCCACACGTCGTGGGTGCCCTCGGGCCAGGCGTCCGGGGTGAACTTCTCGACCAGCGGGTGCTCGGGCGCCAGCACCATGTAGGTGGCGCCGAACAGGGTGTCGGGGCGGGTGGTGAAGACGGTGATGTTCTCGCCGTCGATGGGGAAGTCGACGCGGGCGCCCTCGGAGCGGCCGATCCAGTTGCGCTGCTGCAGCTTGATGGCCTCGGGCCAGTCCAGCGCGTCCAGGTCCTCCAGCAGCCGGTCGGCGTAGGCGGTGATGCGCATGTTCCACTGGCGCAGCTTGGACTTGAAGACGGGGAAGTTGCCGCGCTCGGAGCGGCCGTCGGCGGTGACCTCCTCGTTGGCCAGCACGGTGCCCAGGCCGGGGCACCAGTTGACGGGCGCGTCGGAGGCGTAGGCCAGGCGGTACTCGCCCAGGACGTCGGCGCGCTCGGCCTCGGTCAGCTCGTTCCAGGAGCGGTCGCCGCGGACGCCGCGCTCACCGGACTCGAACTGCGCGACCAGCTCGGCGATGGGGCGGGCCCTCCGCGCCTCCTCGTCGTACCAGGAGTTGAAGATCTGCAGGAAGATCCACTGGGTCCACTTGTAGTACTCGGGGTCGATCGTGGCGAACGACCGGCGCTTGTCGTGGCCCAGGCCCAGCCGGCGCAGCTGGGACTTCATGTTCTCCATGTTGGCCTCGGTCGACACGCGCGGGTGCGTGCCGGTCTGCACGGCGTACTGCTCGGCGGGCAGTCCGAAGGCGTCGAAGCCCAGGGTGTGCAGGACGTTGTGGCCGGTCATCCGCTGGAAGCGGGCGTAGACGTCGGTCGCGATGTAGCCCAGGGGGTGGCCGACGTGCAGGCCCGCACCCGAGGGGTACGGGAACATGTCCATGATGAACTTCTTGGGCCGGGCGACCAGCTCCGGGTCCCCCGCCAGGTCACCCTTGGGGTTCGGCGCGGCGTACGTCCCCTCGGCGTCCCAGAAGTCCTGCCAGCGTGCCTCGATCTCGGCGGCCAGGGCAGCCGTGTAGCGGTGCGGCGCGGCGTCCGCCGACACAGGGGCGGTCGCCGCGGGGTTCGTCTCGCTCATGATCCTCAAAGCTCCATCGATCGTCTCTGCCAGCGGCTGCGACATTCAAGACCAGCGGCTGCGGATGCCGGGAAATGAAAAATCCCCTCGCACAGGAGGGGACGCCGCGCCGATTCCGGCCACCGGACTACGACCGGGGTCGGGACTGATCAGCGCGGCTCGCTAAGCAGAAGGCGTACGGCACGCATGGCGTCAGGGTACCGCAGTCGCCGATCGGGCCGCGACGGGCTTCCATGCCGGCCGGTGTCCCCCGCCGGCCGCCGGGATTCCCGCACCACCTGAACCAAGGTCAAAGGTTACTTCGCGTAACGACCACTAAGGGGCAACACAACGAGCGGATTGTCATTTGATAACAGCGCAATAACTCAAACCTCGTACTCACGAGTACGGCGCGACCTAGAGTGCGGCTGCGGGACCGCCTTCCCGAACCGCTTCGGAGTTGCCCCCATGAACCCTCCCCTGCACGACCCCCGCAGTAACCGTCCGTCCCCCTCCCCCGCCGCCGTGACGCGCGGAGGTGTCTCGCGGTGACGACCGACAGCACGGCGGACGACACCTTCGCCCAGTTCCTGGACTTCGGCGCCGGCGTCCTCTCCCTCGTCTTCCTGAGCTGCTCGGTGATCTGGGGACTGGTCGCCCAGGACCGGATCGTCCTCGACACGCGCCGGCGGATCCTCGCCCAGGCGGTGCACCGGAGCACCGCCGTCGCCTCGGTCGTGTTCCTCCTGATCCACATCGTGGTCAAGCTGCTGCTGGACCACACCACGTGGGTCGCCGCGGTGATCCCGTTCGGGCTCCTGGCGACGGAGGACGAGGCGTTCGGCGGCAGAGCCTTCCTGATCGGCCTCGGCACCGTGGCCAGCATGCTCATGATCTTCGTGGGCGTCACCGGTGCCCTGCGCAACCGCTTCGCCTCCCCCGCCCCGGTCGCCGCCCGCTGGCGGGCCATGCACATGCTGGCCTACCCGGCCTGGTGCGCCGCGCTGCTGCACGGGCTCTACGCGGGTCGCGCGGCGAAGCCGGTCTTCACCTTCCTGTACGGCCTGTCCCTGCTCGGCGTCATGGCCGCCCTGGCGCTGCGCGCGGCCCCCCGCCCGGTCAAGCGCCGGGTGGCCGACCGGATCGCCGGGTTCCTCGGGACGGAGGCCCGGGAGGAGCCGGCGGAGCCCCGGGCCTGGGCGACGGCCGGCGCCGCGCTGCCGGGCCAGGGGCGCCGCGAGGCTGCCTCGCCGCGCGTGCCGTCCCCGTCCGGGCCGCTGTACGAGCCCGCGGAGCGCCTCGCTCCCCCTCCCCCGGAGCCGCCGAACGGCTTCGCGGCGGCCTACCGCGCCGTCTCCGGCCCGTCCCGGGCACGGCAGCGGCCGCTGACCGCCGACCCGGCCGAGCTCCCGCCGGACCTGCGGCCCACCGAGGTGTTCCCGCTCGTCGACAGCGGCGCGAGCGTCTCGGGCAGCTGGCCGGTCCCGTCGCCGCCCCCGGTCGGCGAGGCGCCCCCGTCGGCCTACGACCCGCTCCAGGACACCGGACACACCATCCCGGCCTACGGCGATCCGGGCACGTCCGGCCACGGCGGACGTGACGTGTACGACACCGGTGAGACAAACAGCCCCTACGGCACGTACAACCCGCCAGACACGTACAACAGCGGTCCCGCCACTGAACCAGCCCCCGGTGCGTCCCCCAGGTCCCGCGACTTCGACGCACCGGGTTCGGGCGAACCCTGGAACACGCCTTCCGGAGGCTCTTGGTGAACGAGGCCCTGCCCGACGTCCCCGAAGTCCGCGTGGTCGGTCTTCCCCAGCTCACGTCGGGCTTCGACCTTGTCGAACGACTGGATCTGCCCATGCACCTCAAGGTGCACGGCCCGCTCGAACCCCTGGGCGGCGAGCAGCTCGCCCAGCTCGCCGAACGCATCAACCTCAGGGGCCGCGGCGGCGCGGGCTTCCCCTTCCACAAGAAGCTGCGCTCGGTCGCCGAATCGGCGATCAAGCGCGGCGTCCGGCCGGTCGTCGTCGTCAACGGCAGCGAGGACGAACCGGCCTGCCGCAAGGACACGGTGCTCATCAACCGTGCCCCGCACCTCATCCTGGACGGCGCGCTGCTGTGCGCCGAGGCCATGGGCGCCCGCACCCTCGTCATCGGGGTGACCCGGGAGTCCACGCAGCGCTCCATGGAGGCCGCGCTCGCCGAACGCGGCCTGAGCAACGGGCGCCGCTCCGCCCTGCGCGCCCGCGTGCAGCGCAATCCGGTGCGGATGGTCACCGGCGCGGCGGCCTCGCTGATCCGCTCCATCGACGGCGGCCCGGCCATCCCGCCCGGCCGCAAGGTCAGCGCGTCGAAGAGCGGCGTCGGCGGCGCCCCGACCCTGCTGTCCAACGCCGAGACCTTCGCCCAGCTGGCGATCGCCGCCCGCATCGGCCCGGAGCGCTACGGCAACACCGGCCTGTACGACGAGCCGGGCACCGTCATGCTCACGGTCTCCGGCGCGGTGGCCCGCCCGATGGTGATCGAGGTGCCCACGGGCGTGCCGCTGCGCTACGTCCTCCAGCTGGCCGGCGCCCCGCCGGTGCCGCAGGGCGTGCTGACCGGCGGCTACCACGGCAAGTGGATCGACGCGGCGACCGTGGACGAGGCGATCGTCTCCCGCAACTCGCTCCAGCAGGTGGGCGGCTCGCTCGGCGCGGGCGCGATCCTGCCGATCGGTCAGAACACCTGCCCGCTGGGCGAGTCGCTGCGGGTGGCGCAGTGGCTGGCCCAGGAGAGCGCGGGCCAGTGCGGCCCCTGCTACCTCGGTCTGCCGGCCGCGGCGCGCGGCATGGAGGACATCCTGAACGGCGGCGGACCGGCCGCCCTCGAGGCGCTCAAGCAGGTCGCCAGGAACGTCAAGCGGCGCGGCGCCTGCTCGCACCCGGACGGTTCGGCGATGTTCCTGGAGTCGACCGTCAAGGCGTTCACGGACGACCTCGCGGCCCACGTCCTCGGCAACGGCTGCGGGCGGCCCGTGGAGGGCGTCCTGCCGCTCTTCGAGGGCGGCACGGCCCCGACGGGCGTCCCGGGCGGCGGGGAGGAGAACGGCCCCAGCCGGCAGAAGATCTACGTCGACTGGACGCTGTGCCGCGGCCACGGCCTGTGCGCGGACATCCTCCCGGAGGTCTTCGAGCTCGGCGCCGACGGCTTCCCGACGGTGGCGCAGGCGGACGTCCCGCGTTTCGCGGAGGCCAAGGCGGTGCGCGCGGTGCGCCGCTGCCCGGCGCTCGCCCTGCGCATCGAGGAGGACACCCGCGGACAGGCGCCGTCCTCGCGCACCAATCTGCCGGTGCTCTCCCAGGGCCGGGGCCGCCGGGCGCTCGGACGCTGAGCGGGAGCCGGACACGAACGAACCCCCCGGATCGGTGATCCGGGGGGTTCTTCTGTGGAGCTAAGGAGAATTGAACTCCTGACCTCCTGCATGCCATGCAGGCGCTCTACCAACTGAGCTATAGCCCCTTGTTCCTGCGTTCCGCCCGGTTTCCCCGGCGGCGACGCCAACATTACACGGTCCACCGGGCCCAACACCAAATCGTTTCCCGTTTGCCCGTTTCGCCCTCTTGTGACGGTCGTTACGCCGTCACGAACGAGTAGAAGCGCTTGAGCGTGCAGTGCTCCTCCAGGAGCCGGCCGTAGATCGGCTCGCCCTCGAGTTCGCGGTAGGTCTCGATCGGGTCGCCCTTTATGATCAGCGCCCGCGCGCACTCCTCGCACCAGTACTGGTAGTCCGGGTTGACCGGCTCCATGTCCCGCACGATCGGGGTGCCGCTGCCGCACCAGTCGCACTTCCGCCTGTGTGCACCCATCGGTCAGCTCCAGCTGTGGCCGCAGGCCGTGCACACGTAGGAGATGCCGCCGTTGTCACCGAGGACCTGGGCGACGTGTGCGGAACCGCAGGAAGGGCAGCTGAGACGGGTGACCGTGTTCCGTGCCACCGCTCCGTCGAGGAGGTGACCGACCTCCTCGAGGATGCTCGCAGGCATCGCCACTCCCTCCCGTCGGGCCGCGGTCCCTTCCGGCCGTTTGATTCTGCCACGACCGGGCCAATACGGTCAGCGACGCCCGAGTACCGGTCCGGACACGGAGCCGCGCGGCGCCCACGGGGGTATACGTCCGCGGGGGCGCGGTTGCTCAACGGCGCGGGCAACGAAAAATCCCGCCCCCCGAGGGGGACGGGATTCGTCCGTGGGCTGTGGAGCTAAGGAGAATTGAACTCCTGACCTCCTGCATGCCATGCAGGCGCTCTACCAACTGAGCTATAGCCCCTTGCTGCCACCCGGTAGGACCGTGTGGTCTTTCGCTCCGCTCGGCGGGGCGAACAAGAAGAACTTTAGCCTGCGACCTGCCGGAAAGTGAAATCCGGGTCCCGGGCCCGCCGTCCGCGGCTCAGTCGTCGTCGCCGAGCACCGGTTCCGGCAGGGTGCCGGCGTTGTGCTCCAGCAGACGCCAGCCGCGGGCGCCCTCGCCCAGGACGGACCAGCAGCAGTTGGTCAGGCCGCCGAGGCTCTCCCAGCTGTGCGGCTCCAGCCCGAGGAGGCGTCCGATGGTGGTGCGGATGGTGCCGCCGTGGCTGACCACGACGAGGGTGCCGTCCTCGGGGAGCTTGTCGACGTGCCGCAGCACCACGGGGGCGGCGCGGTCGGCCACCTCGGTCTCCAGCTCGCCGCCGCCGCGCCGGACGGGCTCACCGCGCTTCCACGCGGTGTACTCCTCGCCGTGCCGGGCGATGATCTCGTCGTGCGTCAGGCCCTGCCAGGCGCCCGCGTAGGTCTCCCGCAGGCCCTCCTCGAGCGTCACCTCCAGGCCGGTGAGCGCGGCGAGCTCGGCGGCCGTGTTCACGGCCCGGCCGAGGTCGGAGGCGATGATCGCGTCGGGTCCCAGGCCGACCAGCAGCCGGGCGGCGCGGCGGGCCTGGGCGACGCCGGTCCCGGTGAGCTCGACGTCCGTGGTGCCCTGGAAGCGGCGCTCCACGTTCCAGGACGTCTGGCCGTGCCGCCACAGGATGACGCGCCTGCCGCGGCCCGGCCTCCCGGCCGTCACCTCACCGGTGGCGCTCATCGCCAGTCCCCGTCGGTCTCCGTCGCCTCCTCGGCGGCCTGGAGCCTGGCGTGCTCCTCCGCCTTGCCGCGGGTCTCCTTGGCGTCGGCGGGGAGCTCCAGCTCGGGGCAGTCCTTCCACAGGCGCTCCAGGGCGTAGAAGACGCGCTCCTCGCTGTGCTGGACGTGGACGACGATGTCGACGTAGTCGAGCAGGACCCAGCGGGCCTCGCGGTCGCCCTCGCGGCGGACCGGCTTGGCGCCGAGTTCCTTGTTCAGCCGCTCCTCGATCTCGTCGACGATCGACTTGACCTGGCGGTCGTTGGGGGCGGAGGCCAGCAGGAAGGCGTCCGTGATCGACAGCACGTCGCTGACGTCGTAGGCGATGATGTCGTGCGCGAGCTTGTCGGCTGCCGCCTGCGCGGCGGTGTTGATGAGTTCGATGGAGCGGTCGGTCGCGGTCACTGCGTGGCTTTCGGTCGGCGGTCGGTTGACCTCAAGGGTCTCACGACCGCCGACGGTGCCCCACGGGATTGCGCCGGTGCCCCCGCTACGTCGCCGGTTCGTAGTCCCGGCCGAGGACCACCGAGACGTCGGCGTTCGCCGCGACCTTGCCCTGGGTGACGGAGCCGGCGGGCAGGCCGAGGGTCTTGGCGACCTCGACGGCGTTCTCCTTGTCGGCGGCTTCCGCGTACAGGACCCGCGACGCGTCCTCGGTGCCGGAGGCGGTGCCGCCCTCCAGGAAGGTGAAGCCGCCGTTGAGGAGGGTGACGCGGGCCTTGCCGGTGCGGTCCTCGACGCCGGTGGCGTTGCGGACGGCGACGCTGACGGCCGCGTCCTCGTCGGGGCTCTTGGCGGTGCCGCCGAGGACGTCCTTGACGACGCCGTCACCGGTCTCGGCGCTGAGCCGGCCGTCGTCGCCGACGGGCAGCAGCGTGGTCGCGAAGTCGCCGCCCTTGGCGAGCTCGGACAGTCCGGCGAGGAAGGTGCCGAGGTCCTTCTCGGTCAGCGGCGGGTCGAGGACCAGACCGAGCGTCTGGACCGTGGTCGTCGCGGCGTCGGGGTCGGAGGACATCTTGCGCAGCACGGCGTGCAGGACCTGCCCGAACCGCTGGAGCTGGGCGTCGGCGGACTCCCCGGTGCCGCGGTGGGTGGCGTAGGCGACGGCCGCCTTGCCGCTGAGGGTCTGCTTCTGGCCCTTGTGCACCAGGGGCGCCGCGCCCTTGTCCTTGGCGGCCGGGTCGGGCACGTCGGTGTCGGTGTCGACCTCGATGTTCCCGACGAGGTCCACCAGGATCTGCAGGAACGGGGTGTCCAGCCGCCAGCTGCCCTCGATGTCCGTGCCGAGGACGGAGTCGAGCGCGGTCCGGGTGGCGTCGGGGCCGTCGTCGCCGACGGACTTGGCGAGCGTGGTGGTGGTGCCGTCGTCGCCGGTCAGGGCCAGCGAGTTGGGCAGCAGCACGGCGGTGCCCCGCTGGGTGGTGGTGTTGTTGACGAGCAGCGCCGTGGAGGTGCCGCCGCCCGCGGTGTCGTGCAGGTGGACGGCGATCACGTCGCGCTTCTGGGCGCCCGCGGCGGTCGAGCCGCCCGTCCCGGAGTCCGACGAGGACAGGCCGGGCAGCTTCCCGGCGTACCAGAGGTAGCCGACGCCGCCGACGGCGACGAGGGCCAGGACGACGACCAGGGCGACGACGCGCGAGCGGGCGCGGCGCCGGGCCTCCTCGCGGCGCTCGGTGCGGTTCTCGGTGAACTTGAGCCAGTCGATGACGTCCTCGGAGTCGTCGGTCGGCTCCTCGACGAAGGCGAACTGCTCGGTCCGGTAATCCGGTTCCGCTTCGCCGGGCGCCGCCGGTTCCGGCTGCTCGGGCGGGCCGGCCTGCTGCGGGATGTGGGCGGTCCGCTCGGTGACGGCCGGCTGCCCGCCGCTGGTCGCGGCCTGGCCGTACGGGTCGTACGACGACTGCGCGGCCTGGCCGTAGCCGTCGTACCGCCCGTGGCCGGCGTCGGGGACGGGCGGCTGCTGCCCGGTGTCCTGGCCGCCCGGGCCGGTGTAGGGGTCGTACGGCACGGCGGTCCCCGGGGCGCCGGCCGCGTACGGGTCGTAGCCGTACCCCTGCCCCTGCCCCTGCCCGTACGGGTCCTGCTGCTGCCCGTACTGCTGGTGCCCGTACTGCCCCTGCTGCTGCGCGTAGGGGTCGTACGTCTGCTGCCGGCCGTCCTGGGCCGGGATCTGTGCCTGGCGGTACACCGGCCGTCCGTACTCGTCGTAGCCGACGAGCTCGTACTGGTCGGCGTCGCCGCTGCCGTAACCCGCGTCGTATGGGTCGTTCACCGGTGCCCCTCTCGGCTCAGTCGCCGCGGTACAGCTGGCGCTTGTCGATGTAGCGCACGACTCCGTCGGGCACCAGGTACCAGACGGGGTCGCCCTTGGCGACTCTCGCACGGCAGTCGGTGGAGGAGATGGCGAGGGCGGGAACCTCGACGAGCGAGACACCGCCCTTGGGAAGTCCGGCGTCCGTCAGTGTGTGTCCGGGCCGGGTGACGCCGATGAAGTGCGCGAGGGAGAACAGCTCCTCGCTGTCGCGCCAGGTGAGGATCTGGGCGAGGGCGTCGGCGCCGGTGATGAAGAACAGGTCCGTGTCCGGGTTGAGCGCGCTCAGGTCGCGCAGCGTGTCCACGGTGTAGGTCGGGCCGCCGCGGTCGATGTCGATGCGGCTGACCGAGAACTGCGGGTTCTCGACGGTGGCCACGACCGTCATCAGGTACCGGTCCTCGGCCGCGGAGACCGTGCGGTGGCTCTTCTGCCAGGGCTGCCCGGTGGGGACGAACACCACCTCGTCCAGGTGGAACTGCGCGGCGACCTCACTGGCCGCGACGAGGTGCCCGTGGTGGATCGGGTCGAAGGTGCCGCCCATGACGCCGAGGCGGCGCCTGCCCGGCCGCGCCGGGCCGTTGCCCGGGACGGGCAGCGCGCGGTTCCCTGTGCCCCTCGCCGCGTCGTGCGCCGGACCGGTAGGCATGTCCTGCTCTCCCATGCGTGCAGACCCTACCGGCCCGGTCGAGGCCCCCGGATCCCCCCTCGCGCTCAGCGGTCCCGGTTGAAGCGCGTGGTGATCCACAGCAGGAACAGCAGGATGAACAGTGCCGCGCCGCCGGTGAGGTAGGGGCTGAGGCTCTCGTGGTTACCGCCGTGCCCCTCGCCCTCGGCAGCGAGAGTGACCAACTGGGCAGCAGTGCTGTGGAAGCTCATCTTCGGCAGGACCTATCAGGTGTGGGCGGGATAAGGACGTCGCGGCTCATCGTATGCGGGCGCCCCTCGGACGATCACGCCGACTCCGCCGTTGGTGACGTCCCCGGCTCCCGGGCGTCCGCGGCCGGGGAACCTTCCGCCCGCCTCAGTCGTCCTTCCGCTTGTACCCCCGCAGCAGGAACCACGCGGTCAGCACACAGCCCACCACCATCACGATCAGGACGACCCGGAGCAGATTGCCCGCCCCCTGCTGCTCGGCCGCGGTGGCCGCCTCGGCGAGCCAGGCGGTGTGGGGGGTGTGCTCCATGACGGTGACTCCTTCGCTGTACTGCCCGTCCACGGTAATCTCCGCCCGGGCCGGGCCCGGCTCCGGGGGCGCAAAGGGTTCGTAAAGGGCCGATCGCACGCATAGGCCCGCCACACGCACATGGGGGAAGACATGTCCGACGGCCACCAGCACAACGGGCGCGAGCGGGTGCCGGGCAGGCAGCGCAGGCGGTTCCCGGGGATCTCCTCGCGCGCGTACGAGCACCCGGCCGACCGCAGTGCCCTGGTGGCGCTGCGCAAGCTGAGCGGCTTCGACACGGTGTTCAAGGCCCTGAGCGGCCTGCTGCCCGAGCGGAGCCTGAGGCTGCTGTTCCTGTCCGACTCGGTGCGCGTCTCGGACCGCCAGTTCGCCCACCTGAACGGCATGCTGCGGGACGCCTGCTACATCCTGGACCTGGAGAAGGTCCCGCCGATGTACGTCAACCAGGACCCGGTCCCGAACGCGATGTGCATCGGCCTGGACGAGCCGATCATCGTCGTCACCACGGGCCTCGTGGAGCTGCTGGACGAGGAGGAGATGCGGGCGGTCGTCGGGCACGAGGTCGGGCACGCGCTGTCCGGCCACTCGGTGTACCGGACGACCCTGCTCTTCCTGACGTCCCTCGCCGTCCGGGTCGCCTGGATCCCGCTGGGCAACGTGGCGATCATGGCGTTGGTGACCGCGCTGCGCGAGTGGTTCCGCAAGTCGGAGCTGTCCGCCGACCGCGCCGGGCTGCTGGTCGGCCAGGATCTCCGGGCGTCCATGCGGGGCCTGATGAAGATCGCGGGCGGGAACCACCTGCACGAGATGAACGTGGACGCGTTCCTGGAGCAGGCCGACGAGTACGAGGCCGGGGGCGACCTGCGCGACTCCGTGCTGAAGATCCTCAACGTGCTGCCCCGCACGCACCCGTTCAGCACGGTGCGGGCCGCCGAGCTGAAGAAGTGGGAGGCCTCCCGGGACTTCCAGCGGATCATGGACGGCCACTACCCGCGGCGGGAGGAGGACAAGGACACCTCGGTCCGGGACTCCTTCCGCGAGTCGGCGTCCAGCTACGCCACCCATGTGCGCGGCTCCAAGGACCCGCTGATGAAGCTGGTGAACGACATCGCGGGCGGCGCCGGCGATCTGGGCGACCGGATGCGGCGGGGCTTCGGCGGCTTCACGTCCTCCCAGCAGAGGCCGCCCAGGGACACGGACGGCACGGACGGCACGGAGGGGCCGGGCGGCCCGGAGACACCGGACGGCCGTCCGCCGCGCGACGGCGCCTGAGCCGGTCGCGGGCGGGTGCGCCGCCGCTCACACCGTCGGCTGGGCGCCCGTCGCCAGCGTGCCGCACACGGCGGGGGCGCTGCCGGTGCGGTACGGGTCGGTGCCGGCGGGGCCGCCGGCCTTGGCGGTCTGGCCCGCGAGCAGCGGGCGCAGGTGGTTCGCCGAGTCCTCGGCACAGGACAGCGGACCGGCCTGCACGGAGGAGGCCACGAGCCGCGTCTGGTGCAGGCGCAGGTCGTCCCGGTCGAAGCGGAAGTGCAGCTCGCGCCGGACGGTGAACAGCGAGGCCTCGGCCCGCGCGTCGCCGGCGGGGCGCAGCGGGTAGACGAGGGTGTGCTCGGCGGTGACCTCCAGGGTGGAGGCGTCGCTCTCCACCACCGTCAGGCTGCCCCGCACCCGGATCTCGTCGCCGGCCAGCTTCGCCCGGGAGGGGTCGAAGCGCACCAGCCACCCGGTGGGCGCGTGCCGGCCGTCGGCCGCGGGGTGGGAGAAGCTCTCGTCGAACTGGCCGAGCTGGTCGGGGTCGAGCAGCACCCGCACCGAGCGGACCCCGCCGCCGCCGAGCACCTCGGGGTCGAGTGCCGAAGCGACGACGTAGTTCTTGGCGGTGGCCAGCGCGTTCAGCACCTGGTCGTCGGAGAAGTGCGCGGTGCGCCGGACACCGGGCAGCGGCACGCCCTCGGCCCCGGCCGCGAAGTGCGCGGCGGGGCTGTGCGCGTACAGGCGGGCGGGATCGGCGGCGCCGGGGACCCTGTCCCGGGGGGCGAGCGGGACGACGGTCATCCGCACCTGCTCGATGGCCTGCTGCCGCGCGGCGGGGCTCTGGTACGGGTGCCGTACGCCCACGTAGACGGCGGTGCCGAAGGCGAGGGCGATCAGCACGAAGAGGATCAGCACCTGCCGGGACAGGCTCCGGCGCAGCGGCGGGCGGCGGCGTACGGCGGGGGCGTGGTCGGTGATGCGCTCCCGGGCGGAGAACTCCTGGAGGCGGGCAGCGCGGACGAACGACTCGTCGAAGACGACGGATCGGTACTCGTCCTCTCCGCCTCCGGGAGCGCCCTCGGGCGTCCCTCCGGGCGGGTCGCCAAACCCGGCCATATCTTCAGGGTAGGTCCGCGGAGAGCCGCGTAAACGCCGTGCCGCAGGTCAAGTTGGGCCAGGTTCGGGCCGTCGGACCGGCTGGTCAGGGGCTGCGCGGGATCACCGGGACCGGGGGCCCGGAGTAGTCGGCGGAGGCCGAAGGAGTGACGGGGCCGCCCGGCTCCGCTCCCGTCGAGGCGGGGGGCGGCACCTGCTCCGGACTGCTGCCCGCGGAGGCGCCCCGGTAGACCGCCGCGAAGGCCAGCGCGACCATGCCGACGCCCATCACCAGGGCGAGCATCCAGGCGACGGGCCGGTGCCAGCGGACCTGCTTCCCGCAGGCCGGCGGTGCGCCGTACGGGCGGTCGAGGAGGTCGCGGTCGTCGTCCGGGTCGTCGAGGTCCGAGTCGTGGCCGAAATCGCCGTACCCGTCGTCGTAGCGCTCGGCCCGGGAGCGGCCCCGGCGGGCCGCCTCGGCCTCGGTGGCCTCGGCTCTGGCCTGCGCGGCGGCCAGGAGGCGCTCGACGGCGGACGGTTCGTGCACCGCGGCCGCCTGTACGAAGGCCTCGTCGAAGACCACGGAGGCGAACTCTTCGTCCGGCGCTCCGCGGTCGTGTTCGTCGTCGGGCTCCCAGCCGTCAGGGAACGGCCTACCCCCCACGTCCTCCGGCACGGATCCAGAGTAGACCTGGGGGGTCGATTTGGGCAGACGGCGGGGAAATTCATCCGGTGGGTGAGATGCCCCGTTCGGCTCAGTGGCGCCCGGAAGGGCGTGTGCCGGCCGCATATGCCCCCGGCGTACGCCTCAGCGGCGCACGTGGCCGTCGCCGGTGACGATGTACTTGGTGCTGGTCAGCTCCGGCAGGCCCATCGGGCCGCGGGCGTGCAGCTTCTGCGTGGAGATCCCGATCTCGGCGCCGAAGCCGAACTGGCCGCCGTCGGTGAACCGGGTGGAGGCGTTCACGGCGACGGTGGTGGAGTCGACCAGCTGGGTGAAGCGGCGGGCGGCCTGCTGCGAGGTCGTCACGATGGCCTCGGTGTGGCCGGAGGTCCACAGCCGGATGTGCTCGACGGCCCGGTCGAGGGAGTCGACGACCGCCGCGGCGATGTCGTACGACAGGTACTCGGTCTCCCAGTCCTCGGGCGTGGCCTCCACCACGGTCGCCCCGGTGTCCTTGGCGTACGCCATCACCCGTTCGTCGGCGTGCACGGTGACCCCGGCCTCGGCGAGGGCGTCCAGGGCGCGGGGCAGGAACTCGGCGGCGATGTCCTGGTGGACGAGGAGGGTCTCGGCGGCGTTGCAGACGCCGACGCGCTGCGCCTTGGAGTTGACCAGGATGTCGACGGCCATGTCGATGTCGGCCTGCGCGTCGACGTAGACGTGGCAGTTTCCGGTGCCGGTCTCGATGACGGGGACGGTGGACTCCTGGACGACCGTGTTGATCAGCGAGGCGCCGCCGCGCGGGATGAGCACGTCGACCAGGCCGCGGGCCCGCATCAGCTCGCGCACGCTCTCCCGGCTCTCGCCGGGCACGAGCTGGACGGCGTCGGCCGGCAGCCCGGCTCCGCCGACGGCGTCGCGGACGACCCGGACGAGGGCGGTGTTCGACTGGTAGGCGGAGGAGGAGCCGCGCAGCAGGACGGCGTTGCCCGACTTCAGGCACAGGGCGGCGGCGTCGACGGTGACGTTGGGCCGGCCCTCGTAGATGATGCCGACCACGCCGAGCGGCACCCGGACCTGGCGCAGGTCGATTCCGTTGGGGAGGGTGGAGCCGCGCACGACCTCGCCGACCGGGTCGGGCAGCGCGGCGACGTCGCGCACGTCGGAGGCGATGGCGCGGACCCGCTCCGGGGTCAGCGTGAGCCGGTCGATGATGGCCTCGCCGGTCCCGGCGGCGCGGGCCTTGGCGACGTCCTGGGCGTTGGCCTCCACGATCTCGCTCGTACGGACCTCCAGCGCGTCCGCGACGGCGAGCAGCGCGTCGTCCTTCGCGGCCCGCGGCAGCGGCGCGAGGTCGGCCGCGGCGGCCTTGGCCCGGTAGGCGGCCCGGGTGACCGGGGACATCGAGTCGTACGGCGAGAGCGTGGTCATGGGGAAAGGGTAGTGGGCCGCACAGGGCCGCAATCCGGTCGTCCCACACCGCGAGACATGCCAGGGACGGGCCGGGAGGGGCGATTCGGAAGGGTTGATTCAGAAGGGGTGGACCCCGACCGGGGTCGCCGGAGCCGGGCCGTATCCGGCGGCGATGCGCTGGTGGTAGGTCGACCGGTCGATGACCTCCAGGCCGACGATCTCCCAGGGCGGCAGTCCCGCGGTCTGCCGGTGCTCGCCCCACAGGCGCAGGGCGACGGCGGCGGCGTCGTGCAGGTCGCGGGCCTCCTCCCAGTACCGGATCTCCGCGTGGTCGCCGGCGTACCGGCTGGTCAGCAGGAAGGGGTGGTCGTGGGCGAGCTGCTCCAGGGCGCGGCGCACCTCGGGGAGCGGGGCGCGGGAGCCGGAGACGCTGAGGGTGACGTGCCACAGGCGCGGGGTGTGGGCCGGTTCCTCGCCGCGGAACCGGTCGCCGGCCGCGACGCTCGTCAGGGCGCGTTCCTCGGCGGCCGTGCGGGCGCCGCCGCGGGCCCCGGTGGCGGCGCGCGGTCCGGTACCGCCCCGCGAGCCGGTCCCACCGCGGGACGCCGGCGTCCCAGGGCGCACTCCGCTCACGACGGCCTCCTTCACGCGCACGGCTCGGCCCGGTGGTCGGCCGGGCTCGTCCCTGAGGAAAGTTGAGCAGGCCGCAGGAGATCCCGTGCCGGTTTTACGGAACGTCCACCACCGATTCGGGGACGTTTCGGCCCATTACGGGTGCAGGATCACCAGATCGTCCCTGTGTACGACCTCGCGTTCGTACGCCGGTCCGAGTTCGCGCGCCAGTTCCCGGGTGGAGCGGCCGATCAGCCGGGGGATCTCCCTGGCGTCGAAGCCGACGAGCCCCCGGGCCACCGCGTGCCCCGCGCCGTCCCGCAGTTCCACGGGGTCGCCCGCGCCGAACTCGCCCTCGACGCCCGCGATCCCGGCCGGGAGCAGCGACTTGCGGCCCTGGACGACCGCGCGCACCGCCCCGTCGTCGAGCACGAGCGCGCCGCGCGGGGCGGAGGCGTGCTGGAGCCACAGCAGCCGGTCGGTGGAGCGCTTGCCGGTGGCGTGGAAGAAGGTGCCGGTGTCCCCGCCGGCCAGGGCGTCGGCGGCGTGGACCGCGCTGGTCAGCACCACGGGGACGCCGGCGGCGGCGGCGATCCGGGCCGCCTCGACCTTGGTGACCATGCCGCCGGTGCCGACCCCGGCCTTGCCGGCGCTGCCGATCTCGACGTCCGCGAGGTCGGCCGGGCCCCGCACCTCGGCTATCCGCGAGGTGCCCGGCCTGCTCGGGTCGCCGTCGTAGACGCCGTCGACGTCGGACAGCAGCACCAGCAGGTCGGCGCGCACGAGGTGGGCGACGAGGGCGGCGAGCCGGTCGTTGTCGCCGAAGCGGATCTCGTCGGTGGCGACGGTGTCGTTCTCGTTGACGACCGGGAAGGCGCCCATCGCGAGGAGCTTGTCGAGGGTGCGGGAGGCGTTGCGGTGCTGGGAGCGGCGGCTCATGTCGTCGGTCGTCAGGAGCACCTGGCCGACGCGGACGCCGTAGCGGGCGAAGGAGGCGGTGTAGCGGGCCACCAGCAGGCCCTGGCCGACGCTGGCGGCGGCCTGCTGCCGGGCCAGGTCGCGCGGGCGGCGGCGCAGGCCCAGCGGGGCGAGGCCGGCGGCGATCGCGCCGGAGGAGACGAGGACGACCTCCTTGTCGGCGCCCCGCACCTTGGCGAGCACGTCGACGAGGGCGTCGACGCGGTCGGCGTCCAGGCCGCCCTCCGCCGTCGTCAGTGACGAGGAACCGACCTTGACGACGATCCTGCGGGCCTCGCCCACGGCTTGCCTTGCCCCTGCCACTGTGCCGTCTGCCCTCTCGCGTCCGCGGGCGCCGGTTCGGGCACCCGGCAGGCAATCTACGCGAAGGGGGCCGCGCCCCGCGTCACGGTCCAGGCTGCGGACAGGGGGCGCGGCGCGTCACCGGCGCGGGGCCGCACACGGCGGGTGCGCCCGGCAGGAGGAGCGGAAGGACGCCCTCCCGCCCGTCCGCGCGGCGCGTCCGCTCGGGCGCAGGCGGGCACAGAGCCGGCCCGCCGCCCGCCGCCCCCGGGGGGACGCCGCTCGCGCGCGGCGCCGCCGGGCTCACCGCGCCGGAGCCGCTCAGCCGTGGTGGTGACGCCAGCCCTGCCAGGCCGAATCGATCATGTCGTCCAGGCCGTGCCGGGCGGTCCAGCCCAGTTCCTCGCGGGCGCGGTCGGCCGAGGCCACGACGCGGGCCGGGTCGCCGGGGCGCCGCTCCGTCACCAGCGGGGCGACGTCCTGCTTGCCGGCCACCTTGAGGATGCGGTCCACCATCTCCTGGACCGAGCTGCCCTCACCGCGTCCGATGTTGAGGGTGAGCGCCGTGCCCCGCGGGGCGTCCTTCAGGCGCCGGGCCGCCGCGAGGTGGGCGGAGGCGATGTCCTGGACGTGGATGTAGTCACGGACGCAGGTGCCGTCGGGCGTGGCGTAGTCGTCCCCGAAGACGCGCGGGGCCTCGCCCGCCTCCAGGCGCTCGAAGACCATGGGGATGAGGTTGAAGACCCCGGTGTCGGCCAGCTCGGGACCGGCCGCGCCGGCCACGTTGAAGTAGCGCAGGGAGGCGGCGCGGATGCCGTGGGCCCGGGCGGCGGCGTTGATCAGCCACTCGCCGACCAGCTTGGTCTCGCCGTAGGGGCTCATCGGCAGGCAGGGGGTGTCCTCGGTGACGAGCTCCACGTCCGGCATGCCGTAGACCGCGGCGGACGAGGAGAAGACGAGGCGGTCGACGCCGCCGGCCGTCATGGCCTCCAGGAGGGTCTGCAGACCCGTGACGTTCTCCCGGTAGTAGTGGAGCGGCTGCTCCACCGACTCGCCCACCTGCTTCTTGGCCGCGATGTGCACCACGCCGGTCACAGCATGGTCACGAATCGCGCCCTCCAGGGCAGGCCCGTCCAGCACACTGCCGACGACCAGCGGCACGCCCGCGGGCACCCGGTCGGCGCGACCGGTGGACAGGTCGTCGTAGACGACCACGCTCTCGCCGCCGTCGACCAGGGCGCGCACCACATGCGCACCGATGTATCCGGCTCCGCCCGTGACCAGCCAGCTCATCCTCTTGCCTCCCTGTTTTACGTCTCGAGATGCAGACTCGTCCGTGCGCAACGGAAAATCGAGTCGGGCACAAAGGACAGAACCCAGGAAAGGGTGCATAGGAGCCGAACGTGAGGAAGTTCAAACCCGGGCCCGGCCGGCCGGACCACACCGCCGCCGCCCCGCATTACGGGCGGCAGCGACGCACGCCGGCCAGCCACCGCGCCCACGGAAACTTCACGTGAATCCTTTACGCTGATGCGGCGGCGCGCTCGGGCCCACGGACGCTCGGAGCGCGCTCCGGTCCCAGCTCGCGCTCCCGTGGTCCAGTCTCGGAACAGGTTGTAAGGATGCCCAAGCTCTCTCTCGTGGTTCCCGTGTACAAGGTGCGGGGGTACCTGCCCGAGTGCCTCGACTCCGTACTGGGTCAGGACTACACGGACTTCGAGATCGTCGCGGTCGACGACTGCTCGCCGGACGGATCGGGCGCCATTCTCGATGAATACGCGCAACGGGACGACCGCATTCATGTGATTCATCTCACCGAGAATGTCGGCCTGGGGCGCGCGCGCAACGCGGGACTGGAAAAGGCGCGGGGTGAATACGTGCTCTTCCTGGACAGCGACGACACGCTGTCCGACGGAGCGCTGAAGGCGATCGCGGACCGTCTCGAGGCCACCGGGAATCCCGAGATCCTCGTCTACGACTACGCCCGCACCTACTGGGACGGCAGCGTCCGCCGCAACGCGCGGGCGGACCTGCTGACGCAGGACGGCCCCGGCTCCTTCCCCCTCACCGACCGGCCCCACCTGCTCGACCTGCTGCAGATCGTGTGGAACAAGGCGTACCGGCGGGACTTCGTCACCCGCGCCGGGCTCACCTTCCCGCCCGGTTACTACGAGGACGCCCCCTGGACGTTCTGTTCGATGATCAGCGCCGAGCGGATCGCCGTACTGGACCGCGTCTGCGTCTTCTACCGGCAGCGCCGCGAGGGCGGCAACATCCTCAAGACGGTCAGCCGCAAGCACTTCGACGTCTTCGACCAGTACCGCCGTGTCTTCGGCTTCCTGGACGAGCACGCGGAACTCGACCGGTGGCGCGCCCCGTTGTTCCGCAAGATGACCGACCACTACCTGACCATCCTGGAGCGCCCGGGCCGGCTGCCGCGCGACGCCCGTGCGGAGTTCTTCCGCCAGGCCGCCGCCGACTACCGCGCGCGCCTGCCCCAGGGGTTCGAGCCGCCGGCCGGCCGTCGCCGCCACAAGTACGCGATGCTGCAGCGCGGCACGTATCCGGTCATGGCGAGCGCGCTGACCGCGCTGCGGATGCGCCAGAGCGTCCGCAACCGCACGCGCCGGACCCTCGGCCGGTCCAAGCGCGGCGCGATGGACGTCTTCTACCGGTCGCAGCTGCGGCTGCCGCTGGACGAGAACCTGGCGGTCTTCTCCGCCTACTGGAGCCGCAGCGTCTCCTGCAACCCCGCGGCCATCGACGCCGAACTGGGCCGTCTGGCCCCCCATGTCCGCCGGGTCTGGGCCGTGCGGCCGGACGCGGTGAAGAACGTGCCCGAGGGCGTGGAGTACGTACGCGTGGGATCGCGGGCGTACTGGGCGGCCGTGGCGCGCGCCAAGTACCTCGTCAACAACGTCAACTTCGGTGACTCGGTGGTGAAGCGGGAGGGCCAGGTCCATGTGCAGACCCACCACGGCACCCCGCTCAAGACCATGGGCCTGGACCAGCAGAAGTACCCGGCGTCCACGAAGATGGACTTCGCCAAGCTCCTGCGGCGCTGCGACCGCTGGGACTTCAGCATCAGCTCCAACCGGTTCTCGACCAGCGTGTGGGAGCGGGTCTACCCCAGCTCGTACACCACGCTGGAGACCGGCTACCCGCGCAACGACGTCCTGCTCACCGCCGGTGCCGAGGACGTGCGCGCGGCCCGCGAGGACCTGGGGCTGCGCGAGGGCACCACGGCGTTCCTCTACGCGCCCACGCACCGTGAGTACCAGAGCGGTTTCGTGCCCCGTCTGGACCTGGAGCGGCTCGCCGAGCGGCTGGGTCCCGACGTCACGCTGCTGGTGCGGGGACACTACTTCTACGGCGACTCCTCCCGGCTCGCCGAGCTGCAGTCCGCCGGACGGGTCGTCGACGTGTCGGACCACCCGTCGGTGGAGCGGCTGTACCTCGCCTCCGACGGCCTGATCACCGACTACTCCTCGGCCATGTTCGACTACGCCAACCTGGACCGTCCCATCGTCGTCTTCGCCGACGACTGGGACACCTACTCCGTGGTCCGCGGTACCTACTTCGACGTCCTGCGGCAGCCGCCGGGGGCCGTCGCCACGACGCAGGAGGAACTGACCGACCTGCTCTGCTCCGAGGGCTGGCGCGACGCCCGGGCCACCGAGGCCCGGGCCCGCTTCCGGCAACGTTTCTGTGACTTCGACGACGGGCGCGCAGCCGAACGGGTCGTTCGGCACGTCTTCCTCGGTGAGCCGCTCGCGGACCTGCCGCCGATCGTGCCGTTGGACGAGCGGGTGCCTGCTCCGCCCCCCGGCCCGGACGTCGCCGTGTCCGCCCCGATATCCGTTCTTTGAACCAGAGGTAGCTGCTGCTGTGTCCCAGCGTCACGACAGAACGCCCGACATCAGCGTCGTCGTCATCGTGTACAACGACGCGGATCGTCTTCCGACAGCGGTGCAGTCGGTCCTCGACCAGACCCTGCAGAACGTCGAGGTCGTCGTCGCCGACGACCACTCCACCGACGGCTCCTTCGAGGTCGCGCAGCGGCTGGCGGCCGCCTCCGACCGGGTGCGGGCCATCCAGCTGGCCGAGAACAGCGGCGGCTGCGGCGAGCCCCGCAACCAGGGCATCGCCATCGCCCGCGGCCGCTACGTGATGTTCCTCGACAGTGACGACACCCTCGAGGTCAACGCCTGCCGCAACATGCTGGACGCCGCCGAGCGCACCGGGGCCGACCTGGTCTCCGGGCTCTGCGTGCGCGTCCACACGGACAGCCGCACCGGCAAGACGGCCAAGTGGTACCAGTGGCTCTACCGGCAGACCCGCACCTTCGACTCGATCGCGGAGATCCCGGACCTGCTGGTCTTCGACACCCTGTCGACGAACAAGTGCTACCGGCGCGAGTTCCTTCTCGACAGCGGCCTGTCCTTCCCCCGCGGCATCCACTACGAGGACCTGCTCTTCTCCGCCCAGGCGTACCTGGCCGCGTCGCGGATCACCCTGATCCCGAACACGGTCTACCACTGGAACGTCGTGGAGAAGACCGAAGAGAAGTCGATCAGCAACCGCCGGCACGAGATCAACAACTTCGCCGACCGGCTGGAGATCCACCGCAG
Source organism: Streptomyces sp. NPDC127100 (assembly GCF_042724095.1). Lineage (NCBI taxonomy): Bacteria > Bacillati > Actinomycetota > Actinomycetes > Kitasatosporales > Streptomycetaceae > Streptomyces > Streptomyces sp. NPDC127100. The sequence goes on along the minus strand of NZ_JBHXFL010000065.1, from coordinate 3,319 downwards.
GATCGACCGCATCCTCGCCGAGCAGGGCCACGACGAGCTGAAGCTGCACAAGGACATCAAGTTCCTGAAGCACGACCTCGTCCTCTACCTCCGGGAGCTGCCCTTCCTGGACGACGAGTACCGGCACCACTTCGCGGAGATGGCCAACGGCTACATCCAGGACTTCCCCGACGAGGCGTACGCGGAGCTCTCCCCGATCCACCGGCTCTGCGCCTACCTGCTGCTGCGTGAGGACTGGGAGCACCTCATGCCGGCCATCGACACGCTCATCAACAAGAGCAAGGTCTCCAGCCCGCTGCTGGAGCGCGACGGCCGTGTCTACTGGTGCGCCGAGCACCTCGACGACCCGATGGGCCGGTCCGTGCTCGACGTCACCGACCTCGGCTACCACGCCAAGCCGGTGCAGCGTCTCAACCTGCGCAACGCGGTGACCCGGTACACCGAGACCGCCGCGGGCGTCGTCCTCGCCGGCTCCGTGGTCAACCCCCTCGGGGTGATCCCGCCGGACGCCCGGCTGGAGGGCGAACTGGAGTTCAGCGCCCGCCGCAAGAGCCTGCAGTCGTTCCACTTCCCGGTGTCGGACATCCGGCACGAGGGCGACGCCGTGACCTGGCAGGCGACCGCCGCGCTGGCGAGCAAGCTGCGCCCCGTGGGCCTCATCGACGACGTGTGGGACGTGCGCCTGCACCTCACCGTCGACGGCGAGCGCACCACGAGCCGGCTCACCGTCGGACGCACCGACCTGGAGGACGTCGGCGAGATCCGCGTCCGGCCGCGGCTGGGCCGCATGATGGCCGACCGCATCCTGCCGCACGCCTCGGCCAACGGGCACCTGGCCTTCCGCCTGAGCCAGCACGGCCGGCTCGCGCAGCGCACGTCGACGCTCATGCAGCGCAACATGCAGAGCCCGCCCGCCCAGGTGGCGAAGAAGATGGTCCGCAAGGTCGCCTCGGTGCGCAAGGACCTCAACTCCGGACCGCGCAAGATCGAGACCTTCGAGCGCATGATCCGGCTGCTGCCCGTGCGCAAGGGCACGGTCGTCTTCGAGAGCCACCTCGGCAAGCAGTACAGCGACAGCCCCCGCGCCATCTACGAGGAGCTGCGCCGGCGCGGTGTGCCGATCAAGCCCATCTGGTCCTACGCGGGCAGCCGTCCCACCGGTTTCCCTCAGGACGTGGAGCTGGTGCGCCGCTGGTCGTGGCCGTACCTCAGGGCGCTGGCGCAGGCCGAGTTCTGGATCGACAACCAGGGCTTCCCGCTGAAGCTCGGCAAGCGGCCGGAGACCACGTACATCCAGACCTGGCACGGTTCCGCGCTCAAGCGCATGGGCTTCGACGAGCCGCAGTACCGGATCATGCCGGAGCACGAGCAGCAGGCCTACCAGCGTGCGATCGACCGCTTCGACCACTTCGTGGTGCGCGGACAGCACGACGAGAAGACGCTGGCCCGGGCCTACCGGATCCCGGAGGAGAAGCTGCTGCGCACGGGCTACCCGCGCAACGACGCCCTCGTCCGGGCGCGGGAGTCGGCGACCGTCGACCCGGCCGCGGAGGAGCTCGCCGAGCGGCTGGGCATCCGCCGGGACCTGCCGGTCGTCCTCTACGCGCCGACGTTCCGGGCGCAGGACGGCAAGGTCCGCAAGTTCGAGTTCCCGTTCGACGTCGAGGAGTTCGCGGACCGCTTCGGTGACCGGTTCACCCTGCTGATCCGCACCCACTACCTCAACAACGTCACGCTTCCGCCGTCGGTCGCCGGCCGGGTGATCAACGTCAGCGAGGAGCCGGACATCACCCCGGTCATGCTCCTGTCGGACGTGCTGGTCACCGACTACTCGTCGGTGATGTTCGACTACGCCCTGCTCCAGCGGCCGATGGTGTTCTTCACCTACGACTGGGACGACTACGTCGAGAACAGCCGTGGCACCTACTTCGACCTGTCGGAGCAGGCTCCCGGGCCGCTGGCCCACACGGCGGAGGAGCTCTTCGACGTGCTGTCGGACCTGGACGCCCTCGCGTCCGGCTGCGAGGGACGGATCAAGGAATTCATGACGCAGTACGGTGAGTACGACCGTGGCGACGCCGCCGCCCGGATCGTCGACCGCTTCTTCGGTTCCGAGGGAGAAGCCCGATGACACAGCGCGACATCATCTTCGTGGCCAACGAGGTCAACGAACTCGGCGGCGTGGCCCGCTGGCAGGCGCTGATGGCCCGGCTGTTCGCCGAGCGCGGGCACCGCGTGACCATCGTGGGCATCGCCCCGCCCGAGGTGCCGATGGACCTCGGCGACAACCCGCCCTTCGAGACGGTGACCCTCTACGACGAGCGTCCGCCCGGCCGCTGGCAGGCCCGCAATCTCCGGGACCGGGCCAACCTCGCGGCCCGGCGCCGGGAGGCCGCCCGCGAGACGGGCATGCGGGAGGCGACCGAGCGGCTGTCGCGCGTCTTCCGGGCCGCCCGCCCGGGCGCCATGATCATCGTGACCCAGGTGTGGGCCATGGAGTGGGTGGTCGTCGCCGACACGGCCGGCCACCCGGTCATCGGCATGAGCCACGAGTCGTTCGAGTACTCCAAGGGCTCCTCCCGCTTCCAGCGCGTCCAGAAGTACTACAAGGACGTGGACCGGCTGCTCCTGCTGACCCAGGAGGACGCCGACCTGTGGGTGGGCCGCGGCCTCAACAACGTGGGCTTCATGCCGAACCCGCTGCCGATGATGCCCGAGGCCCCTTCGCGGCGCACCGAGAAGGTGGTCGCGAGCATCGGCCGTCTCGGTCACCAGAAGGGCATCGACATGCTGCTCGACACCTGGGCCGAGGCGGCGCCCAAGCACCCCGGGTGGCGGCTGCGCATCTACGGCTCCGGGCCCGACGAGCAGGCCCTGAAGCGGCAGTGCACGGAGCTCGGCCTGGACGGTTCGGTGGAGTGGGCCGGCCAGACCGACGACGTCGTGGCCGCGCTGCACGGGGCCTCGGTGTTCGTGCAGTCCTCGCGCGGCGAGGGCTTCCCGCTGGCCCTGCTGGAGGCGATGGCCTGCGCCGTGCCCTGCGCCGCCTTCGACTGCGCCCCCGGCGTCCGCCAGATCGTCCAGGACGAGGAGGACGGTCTCCTCGCCCGGCCCGGCAACACCACGGAGCTGGCACGGCAGCTGGGCCGGCTGATGGAGGACGCCGAGCTGCGGGACACGATGGGCGAGAAGGCGCGGGCCAACGTGCAGCGCTACTCGCCCGCGGCCATCACCGATCAGTGGGAGGAGCTGTTCGCGTTCCTGGAACGCTGAGCGGCCGCCGCCCGCACACGACAGGAGGCGAGGACCGGAACCCGTT
>NZ_JBHXFL010000064.1:0-34021 GCF_042724095.1 Streptomyces sp. NPDC127100 | reverse complement strand
GGGCGGCGGGACCCGGAGGTCTCGCCGCCCCTCGCGCGTGCCGTGCCCGGTCAGCGTGCCAGGGCCTCCGCGAAAAGCCGCGTCAGCGCGGTCGGTGCGGTGATGGCGGTGCCGACGACGACGCTGTGCGCCCCCGCCGCGAGCGCCCGGGCGGCCTGCTCGGGAGTGGCGATACGGCCCTCGGCGATCACCGGGGTGTCGAGCGCGCCGGCGAGGTCGGTCACGAGAGCCAGGTCGGGGGCGCTCTGCACCGGGGAGCCCGGCACGTATCCGGACAGGGTGGTGCCGATGAAGTCGGCCCCCTGGTCGGCGGCCGCACGGCCCTCGCCGAGGGTCGACACGTCGGCCATGACCTGGGCGCCGGCCGCGTGCACGGCCTCGACCAGCTTCGCGAAGGTGCTGCCGTCGGGCCGCGGGCGCGCGGTCGCGTCGGCGGCGACGACGGCGGCACCGGCCTCCACCAGGGCGAGCGCGTGGCGCACGGTCGGGGTGATGAAGACACCGCTGTCGCCGTCCTTCCACAGGCCGATCACCGGCAGGTCGACGGCCGCGACGGTGGCCGCGACGACCTCCGGGTCGTTGACGCGCACGGCCGCCGCGCCGCCGGTGCGCGCCGCCAGCGTCATGCGGACCAGTGTGTCGGTGTGGCGCATCGGGTCGCCGGGAGGTGCCTGGCAGGACACGATCAGTCGGCCCTTCCACGCGTCGGCCAGGGACAGGGGCGGGGTCATGACGGTGCTCCGGTGGTCTCGGGCTGGTGCAGGGGCAGGGTGTGGGGCAGCGCGGCCGCCCCGAGGACCGCGGCGTCGGCGCCGCCCCTCGGGTGCCGCGGGCGCAGTGCCCGCAGCGGGGGCATGAGCTCGGCGGCGAAGGCCGTGCACAGGGCGTCCCAGTACAGGGCGCCGATGCGGGGCACGCCACCGGCGACGACGACACGGTGCGGGCCGAGCGCGTTGGCGAGGCCGCCCAGGGCGCGGCCCGTCGCGCGGGCGCCGAGCGTGATGGCCTCCGTCGCGTACGGGTCGCCCTGCGCGGCGCGCTCGGCGACGGTCTGGAGGCGGTCGGCCGGTCGCCCGCCGAGCCGTGCGCAGTGCGCGGTGATGGCGGGGCCCGCCGCGATGGCCTCCAGGTGGCCGGTGGCTCCGCAGGTGCAGGGCAGCCCGTCGGCCTCGGGGCTGGGCAGGTGTCCGAGGTGCCCGGCGATTCCGGCGGCGCCGTGCAGCATGCGTCCCGCGGCGGCGACGGCGCCGCCGACTCCGGTGCCGACGGCGGCGTAGATCAGCGTGCCGTCGTCGTCCGGGCCGTCCAGTTCCGTCGCGGCGGCGGCGCGTACGTCGTTGTCGCAGGCCACGGGGAGACCCGTACGGCCGGCGAGGCCCGCCGCGAGGCCGGTGCCGGCCCAGCCCCGGATCGTGTCGGTGGCGCTGGTGACGGTCCCGGTGACGGGGTCGATCACGCCGGCCGCGGCGACGCCGACCGCGGTGGTACCGGGCGCCCACACCGCTCGGGCGGCCTCCGCCATCGTGTCCAGGACCACCCCGGCGCCCCGGGTCGCCGGGGTGGGCAGGGTGTGCCGGGCCAGTACGGTGCCGCCGGCCCCGACGAGGGCGGCGGCGATCTTCGTGCCGCCGAGGTCGAGGCCGATCACCGGACCGTCGAGGTGCCGTGCGGTCATCGGACCGGCAGCAGCCCGGCGCCGCGCAGGTGCCGCTCGACGTGGGCGACGGACTCCTCGCCCAGCTGGACCTGCGAGGCGGCGGTGGTGCCGTGGGTGATCACACCGAGCAGCCGCAGCGCGTGCTTGAAGGCGCCGATGGCCGACGAGTTGCGCCCCATCTCGCTCTCCGGGCCCGCGTCGACGAGGCCGAACAGCTCCACGAGCCGCTCCTGTTCCTTCACGGCGCCGTCCAGGTCGCCGCCGCGCACGGCGTCGTAGAGGCGGACGTAGCCGGCCGGGTCGACGTTGCCCAGTCCCGGGACGACGCCGTCGGCGCCGGCCAGCAGGGCGGCGTCCACGGTCAGTTCGGAGCCGGTGAGGATGCTGAAGGAGGGGGCGGGACCGTCGGCGCGGCCGTGGCGTCCGCCGAGTTCGACGATGAGCCGGCGCAGGCCGCCCTCGTCGCCGCTGCTGTCCTTGAGGCCGGCCAGCGTGCCGTCCTCGGCGAGTTCGCGCACCAGGGCGGCGGAGAGCTTGCTGTGCACCGAGACGGGGAGGTCGTAGGCGTACAGGGGCAGGTCGACGGCGGCGCGGAGCGCACGGAAGTGGGCGGCGATCTCGCGCGGGTGGGTGCGGGCGTAGAAGGGCGCGGTGGCCACCAGGGCGTCGGCGCCGGCCTCGCGTGCGGCCTCGGCGTGGACGAGCATCCGGGGCGTGGTCATGTCGATGACGCCCGCCAGCACGGGGACGCGGCCGGCGACGGCCCCGACGACCGTCTCCAGGGCGACGGCCCGCTGCCGGTCGGTGAGGAAGGCGACCTCGCTGCTGGAGCCCAGGGCGAACAGCCCGTGCACTCCCCCGCCGACGAGGTGCTCGACGAGTCGGGTGAGCGAGGCGGTGTCGACTTCGCCCGACGCGTCCAGAGGAGTGCAGACGGGCGGCACGACGCCGCTCAGGGGCTGGGACGAGGACATGGTGTTTCTCCTGGGCTGTGCGAGTCGTGGTACGGGTGGAACGGGCCGCCGGGTGCCGGGATGCCGGCGCCGGGCGGCCCGTGGCCGGGCTACGGCGCGGTGACGGTGAGCGTCTTGTCGCCGTAGGAGTGCTGGGTGCCGCGGACCTCGTAGGCCGCGGTCGTCGACACGGTGCCCGCGGTGGCGTTCGCGGGGACGGTGACGGGGATCCTGACGTTGGCGCCCTGGCCCGGGTTGAGCGCCGGCATGGTGACGGTGGGGGCGCTCCAGCCCGCGGGCAGCGTGAGCGAGACCGTGCCGGCCGGGAGCGCCACGTCGTTCTGGCTGACGACGCGGACGGTGACGTCGGTGGTCCGGCCGGCGGGGAGGGACGCGGGCGGGGTGACGGTGACCGGGGCGCAGACTCCGCCGAGCCACTTCAGGTCGAAGGACGAGTAGGTGATGTGCTGGTAGTTGGCCCGCTCCCACAGCAGGCCCATGGCGGGGTTGCCGCCGGTGCCGTCGCTGAGCGGGGTGAGCGTCGAGTAGGCGGCCGCGCCGGACTCGACGGTTCTGCGCACCGGCCAGGTCTCCCCGTTGTCGCAGGAGAGGCGGACGGTGAGGTTGCTGCGGCTGTTGGTCGTCGCCGTGTTGCTGAACATCAGCCAGGAGGCGCGCGGGTGCGAGGCGGCCACGCCCGGCGCGAAGCGGGTGATGGAGCCGTTGTTCGCCGGGTCCGGCAGCTCGGTGTCCTGCTTGAAGGGGGTGTAGGTGACGCCGCCGTCGGAGGAGTACGCCACCGTGCGGTACGGCGCGGAGCGGTTGTTGAGCATGATGCGGCCGTCGGACAGCTCGACGGTCTTGTTCTCGTCGCCGCCGGGGCCGACGGGGGTACCCATCCTCCAGGTGGCGCCGTGGTCGTCGCTGTAGGCGCTGACCGCGTAGTTGGCCCCGTTGTTGCGGATGGCGTACTGCTGGACGAGACGGCCCTTGTGGGTGCCGTGGCGCAGCTGGATGCCCTCGCCGGAGGCGGCGAACATGCCGCCCCAGGCCGGGTTCTTGATGTCGGCGGTGATCCGCTCGTGCTTCCAGGTCACTCCGTCGTCGTCGGAGTAGCTGTAGTCGGCCTGGACGATGTTCGGGTCGCTCTCGTCGTTGCCGGTGGCCGAGCCGAAGAAGCCCTGGTTCACGGAGGCCGCGTAGAAGACGAAGACGCGGCCGGTCTCGCGGTCGACGAGCAGGCTGGGGTCGCCGTAGCCCTTGGGGGCGGCGTCCTTGCGCACGACCTGCTGGGCCTGCCAGGTGGCGCCGCCGTCGGTGCTGCGCCTGAGGACGATGCCGATGTTGCCCGGCAGGTCGCCGAGGGTGGGGCGGGCGTCGTACGCGGCGATCAGCGTGCCCCGGGTGGTCCGGGTCAGGGCGGGGATGCGGTAGTAGGGGGAGCCGGTGCCCGCCGTGGCGATGTCCTGGGAGGTGAGGGTGCCGGTGGCCTCCGCCGCGGAGGTGGCCCCGTGGGCGGCGGGGACGGTGACGGCCAGGACGGTCAGGGCCGCGGTGGCGAGGGCGAGGGTGACTCTTCGCTGCATGAACAGGCCTCTTCTCGGGTGAGGGGTCAGGCGAGTTGGGGGTCGTGCAGGGCGGAGAGAGCGGTGGGGGCCTCGGTACGGGGTGCGCGGAGCAGCTCCCGTACCCAGGCGAGCTGCTCGCGGCGGTGGTGGCCGCCGCCGCCTTCGTGGCCGTTGAACTCGTAGACGCGCAGGTCCTTGGAGCCGCCGTAGCGGTGGTAGGCCGCGAAGCTCGTCGAGGGCGGGCAGACCTCGTCCATCATCGCGATGGAGAAGAGGGCCGGGGCGGTGGCGCGCGCGGCGAGCAGCGCCGCGTCGACGTAGGACAGGGTCGTGAAGACCGTCCCGGTGCGGTCACGGTGCAGCCGCAGGTATTCGGCGATCTCGGTGTAGGGCGGCTGGGCCGCGATCGTCGCGCCGCGCCGGATGTCGCAGAGGAAGGGGACGTCGGGCATCACCCCGGCCAGGCCCGGCACGAGCCCGGCCACCGCGAGGGCGATGCCGCCGCCCTGGCTGATGCCGGTGACGACGACCCTGTCCGGGTCCACGGCCGGATGGGCGAGGGCCGCCTCCACGAAGCGCACGGCGTCGGTGTGGACCCGCCGGTAGTAGTGGTCGTGGGGGCTTTCGACGCCGCGGGTCAGGAAGCCGGGGACGGTGCCGTTCAGGGCGGCGGTGTCGGGGGTGTCCCCGCCTGCGGTGGACCAGCCCTGGCCGCGCGTGTCCATGATGAAGTGCGCGTGGCCGGCGTTGGCCCAGAGCACCTGCTCGTGCGGCAGGCCGCGGCCGCGGCCGTAGCCGAGGAACTCCACCACGCAGCCGAGGGGCCCGCTCGCCCGTGCGGGCAGGTGCAGCCAGCCCCGGACGGGCTCGCCGGCGAAGCCCGGCACCGTGACGTCGTAGGTCGTCACCTCGGTCAGGCCGGAGTCCACGGGGGTGAAGCCGGGTACGCCGCCGTGTTCGCGGGCCTCCCGCAGGGTCTGCTCCCAGAAGGCGTCGAGGTCGGCGGGCTCGTCGAGGTCCGGCCGCAGTGCCAGGCACTGGGCGAGGGTGAGGTCCGTCAGTGGCATGAAGGGGCCCCGGTGGGTGAGGCGTGCGCGCGGCGCAGCGCGGAGAACGGGAGGGCCGGCCGGAACCAGGCCCGTCACAACAGCAGACGTCTGATGTCTGTTGATCGAGGACACTAGAGACCGCGGCGGCGACCGTCAAGTGCCCCGCTCCGGGGATGCCCGGCACGTCCGGAGGCGCGCACGAAAAAGGCGCCCCCTGGCGGAGGGGCGCCTCGGTCGTCGGCGGGGCGGTCAGCTGCGGGCGCGGGCCTCCTCGATCCGCTGACGCACCGGAGCGTAGTGTTCCGTGAGGGCCACCGCGAACTCGACCGGATCACGGTCGCGCACGGCGTTCACGATGCGCTGGTGATTGGCGATGGTGGCCGCCTCGTGCTCGCGCGTGAACACGTCGAGGTGCGGTGCGACGATGACGTAGACGTCCCAGAACGCCGTGGACAGCTGACCGATGAGGTCGTTGCCGAGCGGGGCGAGGAGCAAGGTGTGGAACGCCCGGTCGGCCTCGACGAACCCGTGCCCCTCCCCCGCGCCGGCTCTGCGCATCTCGTCGACGTGCTCCGCGAGGAGGTCGATCTGCTCCTCGGCCAGGGAGGAGACGAGCCGGTCGGCCATGCCCCGCTCGAACAGCTCGCGCACCTCGATGAGGTCGCTCATCACCTGGAAGTCGTCGTCGGGGCTGAGCAGACCCCGGAAGGTCAGGCTCTCCACCAGGGCGGACAGGCTCAGCCTGCCGACGTAGGTGCCGTGACCGTGCCGCACCTCGACGATGTCGAGCGCGGTGAGGATCCTGATCGCCTCCCGCACGCTGGAACGGCTCGCGCCGAGCGCCTCGCACAGGGCGGGCTCGGTCGGCAAGGGATCCCCCGGGCGCAGGTCGTTGCGCAGGATGTAGGACTTGATGCCGTCCACGACCTCCTGTCGCAACGGTTGTCGTACCGTCTTGGGCTCCGGCACTCTCTGCCGAATCGCCCTTTGCCCCACCGCCACCTCTTGACCCCTCTCATTTGCCCGGCTACGTTCCCACGTTATCAAGCATCAGACATCAGACGTCTGATGCACAGTCGGTGAGGCGCCGACCACATCCGCCTCCTCCACCTTGCTCGACATCTCTCATCTCCCGCCTGGAGGACTCCTTGTCCGCGCGCAGTGCAGCCGGCGTCGATCGCCGCACCTTCATGAGATATACCAGTGCCATCGGTGTGGCGACCGCGATCACCACGGGCCTGACGGCCTGCGGAGGCCCGGCCTCCAGTGGAGACGGTACCGGTGCCTCGGGCAGTGGCGGCGACACCATCGAGGCCGGCCTCTCGTACCCGCTCTCCACCGGCTTCGACCCGATGATCACCTCGGGCGCGACCCCGTACGCCGCCAACGTGCACATCTTCGAGGGGCTCGTCGACCTCGACCCCGTCACGCTCGTGGCGCGGCCGGCGCTCGCCACCGGGATGCCCAAGAAGATCAACGCCACCACCTACCGGGCCACCCTGCGCGAGGGCGCGACCTTCCACGACGGCTCGGCGGTCACCGCGGACGACGTGGTGTTCAGCTTCGAGCGCGTCCTCGACGAGAAGAACGCCTCGCTGATGGCGCAGTTCGTCCCGTTCATCGACCAGGTCACGGCTGTCGACAAGTCGACGGTGGAGTTCAAGCTGAAGTACGCCTTCGCGCTCTTCCCCTCCCGCATATCCGTGGTGCGGATCGTGCCGGAGAAGATCGCCGGCGCCGACGCCAAGTCGTTCGACGCCAGGCCCGTGGGCACGGGCCCGTACAAGTTCGTGTCGGCGGTCCGCGAGGACAAGATCGTCATGGAGGCGTACGACAAGTACAACGGGCCGCGCCCGGCCAAGGCCAAGAAGATGATCTGGCGGCTGATGTCCGACCCGTCCGCGCGGGTCAGTGCGCTGAAGTCCGGCCGCGTGCAGGCCATCGAGGACGTGCCCTACATCGACGTCAAGGGCTTCACCGGCAAGGACAAGGTGGAGTCGGTCCAGTCGTTCGGGCTGCTCTTCCTGATGTTCAACTGCGCCGACAAGCGGTTCGCTGACAAGCGGGTGCGGCAGGCGCTGCACTACGCCCTGGACACCGAGAAGATCATCTCCACCGCGCTGCTGGGCAACGCGGAGGCCGCCACCGGATACGTCCCGGCCACCCACCCGGACTACCACAAGGCCGCCACCGTCTACACGCACGACCCGGCGAAGGCCAGGAAGCTGCTCGCCGAGGCCGGCGTGGGCAAGCTCTCCTTCACGCTGATGCTCACCGACAACGGCTGGGTCAAGGACATCGCGCCGCTGATCAAGGAGAGCTGGGCCGCGGTCGGCGTCGACGCCAAGCTGGACATCCAGCAGTCCGCCGCCCAGTACGCCGAGATCGACCAGGGCAACTTCGAGGCACTGGCCGCGCCGGGCGACCCGTCCGTCTTCGGCAACGACGCCGACCTGCTGCTGCGCTGGTTCTACTACGGCTTCTGGCCGGAGAACCGCTACGCGTGGAAGGGCAGCGACGCCTACAAGCAGACCAAGGCGCTGCTCGACAAGGCCGCCGCCGAAGCGGACGAGGCGAAGCGCAAGGCGCTGTGGGGCCAGGTGACCGACCTCGTCGCCGACGAGGCCGCCCTGTACCCGATCCTGCACCGCAAGCTGCCCACCGCCTGGCGGGAGGGGGCGCTGTCGGGCTTCAAGCCGCTGCCCACCACCGGGCTGTCCTTCATCGACGTCGGCCGGGGCTGACCCCCGCACGCCCACGCCGTCGGGCCGCCGCCGCGCCACCACGGGCTGCGGCGGCCCCCGCCCCAATCGCTAGGAACCTCACGATGGTTGCATTTCTCCGGCTCGCGCTGCGCCGCGTCGCGATGATGCCGGTGATGGTCCTCGGCATCGCGCTGCTGGTCTTCGTGGTCCTCCAGTTCTCACCGACCGACCCCGCGTACAACGCGCTGGGCGAGTCGGCGAGCCCGGAGGCGCGAGCGGCGTTCGCCGAGGCGAACGGACTCAACGACCCCCTGCCCGTGCGCTACTTCGCCTTCCTGGGCGACCTGCTGCGGGGGGACCTCGGCGTCACCATGTCGCCCAGCCAGCCCGTCACCGACCGGATCGCCACCGCGTTCCCGCTCACGCTGCAGCTGACCCTGCTCGGCCTCGCGCTGGCCGTGGTGCTGGCGCTGGTCTTCGGCGTCCTCAGCGCCGTCTACCGCGACCGCTGGCCGGACCAGGTCTTCCGGGTGCTGTCGATGGCCGGCATCGCCCTGCCCTCGTTCTGGATCGGCGTGCTGCTCATCCAGCAGTTCTCGCTGAACATGCCGGTCTTCCCGACCGGCGGCTACGTCAACCCGGCCGACTCCTTCTCCGGCTGGATCGAGAGCATGACGCTGCCCGCGCTCTCCCTCGCCCTGCCGGTCGCCTCGTCGCTCGCCCGGCTGATCCGCACCTCGATGGTCACCGAACTCGACCGCGACTACGTGCGCACCGCCCGGGGCAGCGGCCTGCCGCCGTTCCTGATCATCCGGTCGGTGCTGCGCAACGCCCTGGTCACCCCGCTGACCGTGCTCGGCGTCAAGGTCGGCTACATGCTCAGCGGCGCCGTCGTCATCGAGGCGATCTTCGACCTGCCCGGCATGGGCAAGCTGATCCTCGAAGGCGTCAACGGAGGCGACGTCGGTCTGGTCCAGGGCACCGTGCTCACCATCGCGATCGCCTTCCTCGTGGTCAACGTCGTCGTCGACCTGCTCTACCTGCTCGTCAACCCGCGCATCAGGACGGTGTGATGTTCGCTCCACGCTCCCTCGCCGGGCGCCTCGCCCGGCCCGGCACCCGCCTGCGCCGGTTGCCCGTGCCCTCCCGGATCGCCCTCGGGATCCTCCTCGTGGTGGTGCTGGGCGCGGTGTTCGCCCCGCTGCTCACCCAGGACCCGCTCGCCACCGGCATCCCCGCCCAGGCGCCGGGCGCCGACCACTGGTTCGGCACCGACCGGGCCGGCCGCGACGTGTTCGCCCGGGTCGTGCACGGCGCCCGCTACTCCCTGGTCATCGGACTCGGCGCCACCCTGCTCGCCCTCGTCCTCGGCTCCGCCCTGGGCGCGCTGGCGGCCACCTCGCGCAAGCTCGCCGACGAGTCGGTGATGCGCACGCTCGACGTCGTCATGTCCTTCCCGCCGATCGCGCTGGCCGCCGTGCTCGTCGCGGTCTTCGGACCCAGCGTGCCGGTCATCATCTTCACCATCGCGTTCGTCTACTCGCCCTCGCTCGCCCGCGTGGTGCGGGCCAACGTGCTGGAGCAGTACGGCGAGGACTACGTCGCCGCCGAACGGGTCATCGGCGCACGCCGCGGCTACATCGTGACCCGGCACGTCGCAATCAACTGCGCGGCGCCGGTGCTGGTGTTCGCGACGGTCATGGTCGCCGACTCCATCATCTTCGAGGCGAGCCTGTCCTTCATCGGCGCCGGTGTGCAGGACCCCGACCCGAGCTGGGGCAGCGTGCTGGCCTACGGCCGGCAGATCCTGCTGTCGGGCGGCTGGTGGGCGACCCTCTTCCCCGGCCTGTGCGTGCTGGTCACGGTACTCGCGCTGAACGTGCTCTCCGAAGGTATGACGGACGCCGCCGCCTCCCCGGACAAGTCCCGCACCGGCGGCACCGACTCCGACGACAACGCCGCCGCCCCGGCGCCCGCGGCGGACGACGCCGAGGTGAACGCCGCGCTCGCCGAGCTGGCGACCCGGCTCGAGGCCATGGAGCCCGCCGTGCCGCCGCTCGCCGAGGACGCGGCCGAACTGCTGGTCGTACGCGACCTGTCCATCCGCTTCCCCGACCGCTACGGCGACACCCGCGTCGTCGACGGCATCTCCTTCACCGTCCGCGAGGGCGAGACCCTCGGCCTGGTCGGCGAGTCGGGCTGCGGCAAGTCCATCACCAGCCTCGCGATCATGGGCCTGCTGGCCCGCAACGCCGAGGCCGAGGGCGAGATCCTCTACCGGGGCCGCGACCTGCTCGGGCTCGCACCGAAGGAACGCCGGGCGCTGATGGGCCCGGAGATCGCGATGGTCTACCAGGACGCCATGTCGTCCCTGAACCCGTCCGTGCTGATCGGCACCCAGCTGAAGTGGCTCACCTCCCGCGGCGGCACCCGCACCCCCGCCGAGCTGCTCGAACTGGTCGGCCTGTCCCCCGAGCGCACCCTGCGCAGCTATCCGCACGAGCTGTCCGGCGGGCAGCGCCAGCGCGTGCTGATCGCGATGGCGCTCTCCCGCAGCCCGCGCCTGCTCATCGCCGACGAGCCGACCACGGCCCTCGACGTCACCGTGCAGGCCCAGGTGGTCGAGCTGCTGGTCCGGCTGCGCGACGAACTCGGCTTCGCGATGGTCCTCGTCTCCCACGACCTCGCCCTCGTCGGCGACCTCGCCCACCGGGTCGCGGTCATGTACGCCGGACAGGTCGCCGAGGCCGGCGGCACCCGCGCGCTGCTGACCGACCCGGCGCACCACTACAGCCGGGGGCTGCTCGGCTCGGTCGTGTCGCTGGAGTCGGGGGCCCAGCGGCTGCACCAGATCCGCGGTGTCGTGCCGGCCCCGAGGGCGTTCGGTCCCGGCTGCCGGTTCGCGTCCCGCTGCGCCGCCGCCACCGACCTGTGCGCCACCACCCCGCCGCCCGCCACCGACCGCGACGCCGGTCTCGACCACGTCTTCGCCTGCCACCACCCGGCGTCCGCGAACCGTGCGGCGAAGTCGCTGGAGAGTGCCCGATGACCGCCACCGAGGACAGCACCATGGACCCACTCGTCCGGCTCGACCGCATCCACGTACGGCACAAGGCACGCAGCGGCGGTGTCTTCCGCCGGGACGCGGTGCACGCCCTCACCGACGCCTCCCTCGAGGTCCGGCGCGGCGAGATCCTCGGGCTGGTCGGCGAGTCGGGCTGCGGCAAGTCCACGCTCGCCCGCGTGATCACCGGGCTCCAGCGTCCCACCGAGGGGCAGGTGTACTTCCGGGGGCGGGACCTGTGGACGATGGGCGCCGCCGAGCGCCGTACCGGGTTCGGGGCCGCCGTCGGCGTGGTCTTCCAGGACGCGTCGACCGCGCTGAATCCGCGGCTGCCCGTGCGCCGGATCCTGCGCGATCCGCTGGACGTCCACGGGCGCGGCACACCGGCCGAGCGGGAGAGCCGGGTCGAGGAGCTGCTCGACCTGGTCGGGCTGCCCGGCCACACCCTCGAGGCGCTGCCGGGTCAGCTGTCCGGCGGGCAGCGTCAGCGCGTGGCCATCGCCCGTGCCCTGGCCCTCGAGCCCGAGCTGATCGTCGCCGACGAGCCCACCAGCGCCCTGGACGTGTCGGTGCGGGCCCAGATCCTCAACCTGCTGGTGGATCTGCGCGCCCGTCTCGGCCTGGGCATGGTGTTCATCTCCCACGACGTCCAGACGGTGCGCTACCTGGCGGACCGCATCGCGGTGCTGTACCTGGGGCGCGTCGTCGAGGAGGGCGGGGCCGCACAGGTCTCCGGTGCCTCGCGGCACCCGTACACCGAGGCGCTGCTGTCCGCGACGCCGAGTCTGCTGGAGCGGCCCGACCGGATCGTGCTGCACGGTCCGGTGCCCTCGGCCACCAACCCGCCGTCCGGCTGCCCGTTCCGCACCCGCTGCTGGAAGGCCGACGACGCGTGCGCCACCGTCTTCCCGGCGGCGACGGACGGTCCCGACGGGCATCGCTGGCACTGCGTCCATCCGCAGCCCGCCGAGGCGCGCGCCACGACCACGGGGTGAACCGTTCCGGCCGTCCGGCCGGCCGGAGTCCAGGAGGGCGGACAGGGGTGACCTGTCCGCCCTTCGGGGTACGAGGGGACCGGACCTGCCCACGGACCCGCAGGTCACCCCGCCGGCAACCGTCGCCGCCGCGGGGGCGGAAGCGGTGGCCGGCGCGGGGCCGGCGGGAACGAGAATGGGCGCCATGGAAGGACTGGTTCGCCGCTCGGCCCGCATCCGCGTGCTGGCCTGGACCGTGGCCGTGCTGAGTCTGACCGTCCTCGCCGCGGCGGCCGTCGTGCGCAGCACCGTACTCGACCCGTCCTTCTACAGCCGGGTGCTCGAGGACGAGCACGCCTACCAGCGGTTCTACGACGAGGTGCTGGTCGACCCGCACAGCACGCCGCTGACCCAGGAGCTGCTGGACCGGCTGCCGGTTCCGCAGTCCACCATCACCTCGAACCTCAAGGTCGTGATTCCGCCGGAGACGCTGCGGACCATGGGCGACCGGCAGATCGCCGAGGTGATCCACTACCTGGAGGGCGACCGCGACGGGCTGCGCGTCACGGTGGACCTGGAACCCGTCGTCGCGAACGTCGAGCGGCTCAGCCGGGCGTACTTCGGCGATGCCGTCGCCGCCCTGCAACAGCGTGCCGAGCCCGACTTCCAGGCCTTCGTGCTGCGCCTGTCGGAGGTGGCCGCGCAGGTGGTGGCGGGCGAGGCGCCGCTCGAGGACCTGCCGACGCTTCCGCTCTCCCCCGGCCAGGCCGCCGAGGCCACCGGGGCGCTGCTGCGGCTGGTGCCGCCGGACGCGCGCCCCGGCGTCCGCCCCACCGTGGAGAGCGCACTGGACCGGGGCGACGTGGCCGCGGCGCTGGCCGCGCTCACGCCGGTCGCCCTGACCGACCAGGTCCGGGCGACCGCCGCGGAGCTGCTGCGCGAGGCCCGCGACGGCACCTGGGTCATCACCGTGCGCCTCGATCCGTCCCGGGACGAGCTGGCACCGGTGCACCGGGCACGCGCGGTCACCCGCCTGTTCCGGGAGGTGGTGGAGCCGGTCGCCGCCCTCCTGTGCGCGGCCGCGCTCGCTCTGCTGTGGTTCTCCACGCCGTCCCCCGTCAATCGGCGGCTGATGCCGCTGGGCTGGGTACCGGCCGCCGCCGCCTCCCTCACGGCGCTGGCGGTGTTCCTCCTCCGGCTCACGACGGGGGACGCGCTCTTCGCGGCGCCGCCGTCGTGGCCCCCGTCGGCCGCCCGCCTCCTCGCCGACGTCCAGGCCACCGCTCTCGACCGGCTGCTGACCACGGCCACCGTCGTCGCCGCGATCCTCCTCGCCGCGGGAGCGCTGCTGGTCACCGTCGCCTGGGTCTGGCAGACCAGGCCGACGGTGCCGGTGTTCACCGACCCGCGGCACGGACCGGCGCTGACCGTCGTCGTGTCGGCGTGCGCGCTGGCCGGGACGGTGTTCGCCCCCGTGGCGCTCACCGGCCCCTCCCCGCGGATCTGCCAGGGCAGCGCCGAGCTGTGCGACGTCCGCTACGACGAGGTCGCCCAGCTCGCCTCGCACAACGCGATGGCCACGACGGCGGACCGCTTCATCGGCCCCCTCCAGGATCCCGACATCGTCGGCCAGCTGGACGCCGGGGTGCGCGCCCTGCTCCTCGACACCCACCGCTGGGAACGCCCCGAGGAGGTCGCGGACCGGCTGAGCACCTCCGAGTTCTCCCCGGAACTGCGCCGGCGGCTCACCGGGATCCTGGAGCGGGTGAACCCGCCCCACCCGGGCCTGTGGCTGTGTCACTCGGTGTGCGGGGCGGGCGCACTGGAACTGACGCCCGCCCTGCGTCAGATCGGCGACTGGCTGCGCGCGCACCCCTCCGAGATCGTCACCCTGATCGTGCAGGACGGGGTCGACGCCGTGGCCACCCGGCAGGCCTTCGAGCGGGCCGGACTCGGTGAGCTGCTGTACGCGCCGGACGCCGATCCGGACCGTCCGTGGCCGAAGCTCGGGGACATGATCGACAGCGGCCGGCGCCTGGTGGTGTTCGCGGAGAAGGCGGACGGTCCGGCCCCGTGGTACCGCAACTTCTACCGGTACGGCATGGAGACGCCGTTCGCCTTCCGCAGCCCCGGCGCGATGACCTGCCTGCCGAACCGGGGCGGCACGGACAAGCGGCTGTTCCTGCTCAACCACTTCGTCACGGCCGGCGGGGGCAGGCGGCTGGACGCCGGCACGGTCAACTCCCGGCAGCGGGTGCTGGAGCGGGCGCACGACTGCGAGCAGCGGCGGGGCAGACCGGTCAACTTCGTCGCCGTGGACTACGCCACGATCGGGGACGCCCGGGGCGCGGTCGACGACCTCAACACCGAACGGCTCGAGGACGATCCGCGGTTTCCCGTGCGGCGGTCGCCGGAGGCGTCCACCGGTGCGGTGTCGACCGGTACCGCGGGACGGCGGGCCGGTGACCTCCGTGCGCCTCGCCGGCGTCCGCGTGACACCGCCCGGTGACCGGACGCACGATGCGGCCCTGCCGTGGGACGGCAGGGCCGCGAGCGCGGCGTCGTGCGTTCCGCGCCGGACCGGCGCCCGCTCAGGCGGTGGCGCGCACCGCGTCGAGGACGATCCGCGCGACGGCCCCGGGCTGTGAGACGGCGACCGCGTGCGAGGCGCCGTCGAGCTCGACGACGGTCGCCGCGGCACGCTCGGCGCCGAAGCGCTCCACGTCCGGGTCGATGGCCCGGTCCGCGCCGGCCACCAGGGCCCACGACGGCTTGGTCTTCCAGGCCGCCGCCGCGGCCTTCTCCTCGAACGCGCCCAGGGCGAGCGGGCGTTGCGCGGTGGCCAGGATCCTGGTGACCTCGGCGGGCACGTCGGCGGCGAAGACCGACGGGAACGCCTCCTCCTCGATCGTGACCTCGGTGGCCGTCCCGCCGTCGGCGGTGGGGTAGGTCCACTGCTTGAGGCTGCTCACCAGCGGGGAGTCGGGGAAGCGGCCCTGCAGTTCGCCGAGGCTCTCGCCCTCCTCCAGGACGTAGGCGGCGACGTACACCAGGCCGACGACGTTGTCGGTGGTCCCGGCGACGGTGATCAGGGCGCCTCCGTAGGAGTGGCCGACGAGGACGACGGGGCCGTCGATCTGGGCGGCGACGGAGGCGATGTAGGCGGCGTCGGAGGCAAGACCGCGCAGCGGGTTCGGCGGGGCCACGACGGCGACCCCTTCACGCTGGAGTTCCTCGATGACGCCGGACCAGGAGGCCGCGTCGGCGAACGCGCCGTGCACCAGGACGACGGTGGGCGTGGAAGCGGACATGAGAGGGCTGCTCCTCGGTGGTCAGGCTGCGTGGAGGGCGGTGCGCAGGGTGGCGACCGCCTGGGTGATGGCGGCCTCGGCGGCGTGGGTCTCGCGCAGGGCGTTGAGCATCACGAAGTCGTGGATGACGCCCTGGTAGCGGACGGCGGTGACGGGGACGCCGGCCTCGCGGAGCTTGTTGGCGTAGGCCTCGCCCTCGTCGCGGAGCACGTCGGCCTCGCCGGTGATGACCAGGGCCGGGGGCAGGCCGGTGAGCTGCTCGGTGGTGGCGCGCAGCGGGGAGGCGGTGATCCGGGCGCGCTCGCTGTCGTCGGTCGTGTACTGGTCCCAGAACCACTGCATGCCGTCGCGGCGCAGGAAGTAGCCCTCGGCGAACTGGTGGTAGGAGGCGGTGTCGAAGCTCGCGTCGGTGACCGGGTAGAACAGCACCTGCTGCACCAGGGGGACGCCACCGCGCTCCTTGGCCATGAGGGTCAGCGCCGCGGTCATGTTGCCGCCCACGGAGTCGCCGGCCACGGCGATCCGCGTGGCGTCCAGCCCCTTGCCCGCGCCCTGCTCGACGATCCACCGGGCGACCGTGAAGTTCTGCTCGATGGCGACGGGGTAGCGGGCCTCGGGCGAGAGGTCGTACTCGGGGAAGACCACGGCCGCCCCGGCGCCGACGGCCAGTTCGCGGACCAGGCGGTCGTGGGTGTGGGCGTTGCCGAAGACCCAGCCGGCGCCGTGGATGTAGAGGATCACCGGCAGGGTGCCGACGGCCCCGGCCGGCCTGACGACGCGGGCGCGGACGCTGCCCGTGGGGCCGCCGGAGACGGTGATCCACTCCTCGTCGACGTCCGGCATCCCGACCGGGCCCGACTGCACCTCGTCGACCGCCTTGCGGCCCTCCGCGGGCGGCAGTTCGAAGAGATAGGGCGGGTTCGCCGTCGCCTGCGCGAACGCCGCCGCCGCGGGCTCCAGCACCGGCCGGACCGGCTCGAAGACGTCTGACACAACAACCTCCTGGTGATGCACGGGACTCGCCGGACCGTGCCGGCGGAACCGGACCCGTGGAGCGCGTGAGGCGCTGCTGCACGAGTCCGTCCTTCGGCACGCTAGGTCCGGGAGGTGCGGGCGGATCGACCAGGAGTGCACCACCGCTGCTCCGCCCGCGAACCGCTCGGCGTCAGGCCAGTTCGCCCTTCAGCCAGTGGCGCACCTCGGGGGTGACGGGATCGGTGATGTCGGCGAACTCGTCGTGGGTGCGCAGGTACTTCGCCACGTACGGGCAGATTGGCACGATCCGCATGCCCTGGGCGCGTACGTCGGCCAGCGCCCGGCTCACCAGTTCGCCGGCCAGGCCGCGGCCGCCGAAGGCGTCGTCGATCTCGGTGTGGTAGAAGACGCGCTGGTCATCGTGGTCGCGGTAGGCCGTGAGGCCCGCGTGCTCGCCGTCGACGAGGATCTCGTAGTGGTGGCGGTCGTCCCTGCGTTCGACGGTCGGGGCGGTGGCGGGGGTGTTCATCCGGGTACCTTTCGCATGCGGTTCGGCGGCGCGGGTCGCGACGCGGTGTGAGGGTGGCTCAGGCGGTGCGGGGGCGGGCGGCCGGTCTCCGGGGTGGCCCGACCCGCGCCAGCGTATCCGCACGTCAGCGACGTCCGGCACGCCTGTCGGGGAACGGACTGGCGGCCTCGCTCACCCCCGAGGCCGGGACGGGGGCCGTGTGTGTCGTGGCGGGGCACCGGCGGCAGTACTGCGTGGGGAGTACCGCAAGCGCGGTAGGGAGATCGGCATAGTGCCTCCGTACGCACATCGACGCGGCGACGACTCCTCGTGAGGATTGGGCTCAACGCTCAACGACTCGAGGAGAGACGATGCCGACCGAGACTCCCCGCACGGACGGAGCTCTGGCGGGGCTAGCCCGGTTCTGTTACCGGCGCCGCCGCATGGTTCTGGTGAGCTGGATCATCGGCGTGATCGCGCTGGCGTTCGTGGGCTTCCGCTTCGGCGCCGATCCGGACAACGATTTCACCGGCGGTGACTCCGGGTCGGCCAAGGCTCAGGCTCTGATCGAGAAGCACTTCCCCGAGCAGCAGGGGGACACGCTGACCCTCGCGATCAAGGCGGAGAAGGGCATCGACGACCCGGCCGCCCGGCAGAAGATCGAGAAGGTCATCGCCGAGCTGGACGCCTCCTCGGTCACCGGACCGGTGATCTCGCCGTACGACGACCGGCAGCTGGTGACCGAGGACCGCCGGATCGCCCGTACGACGATCCCGCTGACCGATCAGGACGTGAAGAAGACCGAGGTCAAGCCCCTGGTCACCACTGTCAAGGACGCCTCCGGCGACGGTGTGACCCTGGGCCTGGGCGGAGACAAGGCCGAGAAGGCCGAGACGCCTCCGCAGGGCCCCGCCGAGAGCGTGGGCGTCCTGGCGGCGGCGGTCATCCTCTTCATCGCGTTCGGGTCACTGGTGGCCATGGGGCTGCCGATCGTGACCGCGCTGATGGCGATCCTCGGCGGAATCGCCCTCATCAAGCTGGCCGGGCACATCGTCCCCTCGCCGGACTTCACCGTGCTCGTCGCCGCGCTGATCGGACTCGGCGTCGGCATCGACTACGCCCTGTTCATCGTGACGCGGTACCGGGAGAGCCTGGCGGAGGGCGACGAGCCGGAGGCCGCCACGGTCAAGGCCATCACCACCGCCGGTCACGCCGTGCTGTTCGCCGGCACGACCGTCGTGATCGCGCTGCTGGGTCTGATCACCATGGGACAGCGGCTGATGACCGGCGTCGCCATCGGCGCGTCCGTCACCGTCCTGGTGACGATGATCGCCGCGGTGACGCTGCTGCCTGCGTTCCTGGGCTTCACCGGCTACAAGATCAACTCTCTGCGGCTGCCCCGTCGCACCTCCCGCGGACGGAGTGCCGAGGGCGTCCCGTCGAGGGAGCGTCGCACGGCCGCCGAGCGCTGGGCCGGTGCGGTGCAGCGCAAGCCCCTGCTCGCGGCGGTGCTGGCCGGAGCCGGTCTGCTGGTGCTGGCCGCCCCCGCGCTGTCGATGCGGCTGAGTCTGCCCGACGCGAGTGTCCAGCCCCGTGACCGGAGCAGCTACACCTCGTACGAGATCCTCTCCGAGGGTTTCGGCCCGGGGTACGGCGCGCCTCTGGTCTTCGCCGCCGAGGTCGATTCCCAGGGCGCCGGGCTGGGACCGGTGGTCGAGGCGGTCAGGAAGACGGAGGGGGTCGCCTACGCCACGGAGCCGCGGGTCAGCGAGGACCAGCGGGCCGCCCTCTTCATGGCCTTCCCCGAGACGGGTTTCCAGGACGAGGCGACCGCGGACCTCGTGCACGAACTGCGCGACGACGTGCTCCCCCAGGCGTCCGGCGGCGAGAACGTCCGCATCGGCGGCCCGAACGCCGGCGCGATCGACTTCGCCGAGGAGACCAGCACCCGGCTGCCCTGGATGGTCGCGGTGGTCATCCTGCTGTCCCTGCTGCTGCTCGTCGCGCTGGTCCGGTCGGTGACGATCGCCCTCCAGGCCGCCGTGATGAACCTCCTGTCGATCGGCGCCGCCTACGGTGTGCTCGTGGCGGTCGTGCAGTGGGGCTGGCTCGGCTCCGCCCTCGGATTCCCGACCGAGATGCCGGTCACCACGTGGGTGCCGATGATGATGTTCCCGGTCCTGTTCGGTCTGTCGATGGACTACGAGGTCTTCCTGATCTCGCGGGTCCGCGAGGAGTACGAGCGCACCGGTGACACGCGGACCGCCGTCACCCAGGGACTGGCGAGGACCGCCAAGGTCATCACGGCCGCGGCCGCCATCATGGTCGCCGTGTTCACGACCTCGCTGCTCGGCCACGACGTCTCGATCAAGCAGATCGGTCTGGGCATGGCCGTGGCCGTGTTCATCGACGCCACCGTCATCCGGATGGTTCTCGTGCCCGCGGTGATGGAACTGTGCGGCAAGGCCAACTGGTGGATGCCCGGCAGCCGGGCCAAGAAGCCGACCCCGGTTCCCCCGGCCGGGGTCGAGGAGGAGGCCAGGGTCTGACCCTGCCTCGCATCGGTGCGGGGAACCCCTCGTGGGTTCCCCGCACT
This sequence comes from Streptomyces sp. NPDC127100, assembly GCF_042724095.1. Taxonomy (NCBI): domain Bacteria; kingdom Bacillati; phylum Actinomycetota; class Actinomycetes; order Kitasatosporales; family Streptomycetaceae; genus Streptomyces; species Streptomyces sp. NPDC127100. The sequence goes on along the minus strand of NZ_JBHXFL010000064.1, from coordinate 14,661 downwards.
TTGTGCGGCCGTGCTCTTTGACCCTGCTTTGTCTCCGCTTTGTCCCTGCTTTGTCCCCGCTCGCTTCGACCGAGGGCCCCGTCCACCGCGGACGGGGCCCTCGGCGCGCTCCACGCATTCACGCCCGTTCGCCGGCGGAATCCATGACAAAACGGCGGGCCGCCCGTCAGGCATGACAAAAGTTCTATGGAAATGCGACAGGGTTTCCCCTAGGATTTACGCCGCACTACGCCCCGCCCCGCCGACTGTCAATAGATACGGCACCTCGGGCGCGAGATTTCGCCGCTCACCTCTTATGGCGACTGAAAACATTCGGTACGATTGTCACCTGAAGGTGAAGTTGTGCTCAACGGCGGGCCGTCGCCACCTTCCGGTAATTCGGTTGACAGGTGAGCAGGGGAAGTGCGCGGTCTCGTAGTACACCGGACGACAGACGGGGGTAAGTCGAGGTCATGGTATCTGGACCGACGATCGAGAGCAGCGGACCGGCAGTCAAGCGCAACCGTACGGATTTCGGCCGGGTGATTCTGAGCCCATTGAACGAGGACGCCACCGACGAGCAGGTTCTGCGACGCATCGTGGGGAGTGCCCCCGACCGCGAACTGCTCGATTTCGCGGCCGGTGCCGGCGGGGATCACCGAATGCTGGTCGAGTTCACGCTCGGACTGCTCGAAGAGGATCTCCTCGAGATACACGGGGGCACCGCACGGCTGGTCGAACGACGTATTCCACTTCGCGTTCTGGCATTGGTGAAGCATCGGCTGGACGATCTGAGCGCGAGTTGTCGGCATTTCCTGCAGGTCGCTGCCGCGCTGGGCATGTCCTTCATGCTGGAGGACGTTTCCCGGATGCTCCACCGCTCCTCCGCCAGCCTGCTCTCACCGCTGGACGAAGCGATCATCTCGGGCATCGTCGTCGCCGACGAGTTATGGCTCTCATTCCCGAACGAATTCCTGCTCCAGGGAATTATTGAATCAATTCCCACTCCAGCCCGCGTCGCATTGCAGCGCGAGGCGGCGGAACATCTCACAGGGAATTTCACCGCCTACGCAAATCCGTTCTCCGCCACCGAGCGTCCAGTGCCTGTTTCCGGGCATCCAGGGGCGCTTTCCGCCGGGGCCGGAAAAAGCATCGAAGACGTCTGCTCCCCCGCCCATTCCCTGATCATGGACGGGCGGGCGAAGGCCGGAATCCGGGCGGCCGAGCGAATTCTCACGGATCCCGAAAGCTCGTCCGCCGCCAGGCTCGACGCCGAAGCGTCCGTCATCCTCGGCCACACGCTGCTGGGCGTGGTGGAGGACGAGGGACACGCACAGCGAATTCTTCGGCAACGCGGCGTCGAGGAGGGCGACCTCGTCACCCTGATGGCATCCACGGCGGTGTCCGACGCGCTGTGGCGTGCCGGGCAGCTGGGGGAAAGTCTCCGGCTGGGGCGGACCGCGGTGCGGTACAGCGGCGACGTCGACCCGGTCTGGCGCATGCACGTCCAGCTGGCGCTCGCCGGGAAGCTCACGGATCTCCGCGAGTTCGAGCAGGCGGAGGCGCTGATCGACGACGCCGAAGCCGGCCTGCACGGACTGCCCACCCGGATCTGGAACGCCGCGCCCGCGGTCGTGCGCGCCCGGCTGTTCCTCCAGGCGGGACGCTTCGGTGACGCCCGCCGGGAGGCGGAGTCGGCGATCGCCGCGGCAGGGCAGCATGCCGTCCCCGTGCTGCGGCCGCTGGCCCACTCCGTGCTCAGCACGGTCGCCCTGTACATCGGGGACCTGCCCACGGCGGCGGAGCACCTGCACCGGGCGCAGAGCGAGCTGGCGGCGGACCGGACCGCGCTCCCCTCCGCCCAGTACGCCTGGACGGAACTGCGCATCGCGGTGAAGAGGGACGGCCCTCGGGCGGCCGTCGACCTGTTCGCGGGCAAGTACCGGGACCTTCCCACGCAGCGGAGTCTGTACATCGAGGACCCGGTGGCCGCACCGTTCCTGGTCCGCCTCGCGCTCGACGTGGGCGACACCGGCCTGCGGCGGAGCGTGCTCGAGACCGTGGACGCCCTGGCCGCGGACAACCCCGGGATCTCCGTCGTCGGTCTCGGCGCCCTGCACGCCAACGCGGTGGCGAACGGCGACGCGGCCGGGCTGTCGCACATCATCGCGCGGTCGCCGGACCCGATCGCCGTCGCCCTGGCGACCGAGGAACTCGCCAAGATCTACCGGTGCAAGGCTCCGGCCGGGAGGCGGGGCATCGCGTCACTCCCCTCCGAGCCGTCGCCGGTGGGAGCCGAGGAGGTCACCGCCCCCCAGCTGAACCCCGCCTGCTGGGCGGGCCTCTCCGACATGGAACGACGGATCGCCTACCTGGTGAGCGTGGGAATGACGAACCGTCTGATCGGGCGGGAAGTGCACCTCTCCGCGCACACGGTGAACTACCACCTCCGCAAGATCTACCGGAAGCTGGGCATCAACACCCGCGTCGAACTGGCGAGCGGAGCCGCCACCTACTCGAGCAGAGCGGCGATCTACTCCACCGAGACGGAGGGGAACCCGGGCTCCGGACGGGCCGGCGGTGCGGCCGGATGAGCTGACGTCCCGGGGTGACGCCCGGCCCGCGCACGGACGAGGCCCTCGGCGGGCCGGGTGGGGACGGGAGGTCCCGACCGGCCCGCCGAGGGCCTCGCCGTTCCCTCAGCCCGCCGATCCGGGCCGGCCGAAGGCCGCGGCACCGGAGGCGGCGACCTCATGGGTGAGGAAGTGCTTGGTCAGTTCGACACGGCTGTTGATGTCCAGCTTGGAGAACACACGCCGCAGATGACTGTCGACGGTGTGGGGCGACAGGAACAGGCTGCTCGCGGCCTCCCGGTTGGTCATGCCGTCCACGATCGCCCGTACGACACGCAACTCCGCGCTCGTGAGGCTCTCCCAGCCCGTCTTGGGCCGTTCGGCGGCCTGCCCGCGCTCGTGGTGCACACCGAGGCGGCGCAGCTTCTTCTGCACCCGGACCGTGTCCCGCTGCGCCCCGCACTCCAGATACAGGTCCACGGCGGACTCCAGGAGCCGGACGGTGCGGGTCTTGTCGCCCATCGACTGTTCCACCAGGGCCGCGTCCTCGAGCGCGCTGCCCGCCGCCAGCGGACGGGCGGCGTGCCGGTGGAGTTCCACGGCGCGGTGCAACGCCACCATGTCGTTGCGCAGGACTCCCTCGGCGTGTTCGGCAGCCCCCGCGAGCGATCGCACCGCCGGGTTGCGGTCGGCGATGTGCCGGGCGAACGCGGCCGCCCGTTCGGCCTCCGCCGTGAGCCCCGCCTGCCCGGCCAGCCGTACCAGCGTGGCCGCCGCCGTCGGGGCCTCGGAGAAGAGCAGGGGGTCGGGTGCCACCCGGTCCTCGACGTCGATCAGCGTCCGGACCGTCATCGCCGGGCGCCCGCCGGCCGCGTGGAACTGCGCGAGCACCCAGTCCAGGCGGGCCCTGTCGGCCCCGCCGTCCGGGGCCGACAGCCGCTCGGTCATGCGCAGCTGGTCGCTGGCGGTGGCGAGGTCGCCCCGGTGCAGGCTGAGCCGGGCCAGTACGAGGCGCGCGGGGACGGAATCCCGCGGTGCCGACCGGTCCGCCGCCCGCAGCGCCGCCTCTGCCTCGCCCCGAGCCTCCTCGAGCCGGCCCGCCGCCGCGAGGAGTTCGGCGTGATGGCCGTACCAGAGGGTCTCCGGCCAGACGTCGCCGTAGCGCTCCGCCTCACGCCGCACGGCCTCGCAGACGGCCGCCGCTCCGTCGAACAGGTCGGCCGCGGCGAGGGCCCGGATCAGCCATGTCCACAGCGGACGCTCGCACGCGCCGCAGTGCCCCGTTGCCGGCGCCGGCCGGGGTGCCCCGGCGCGGAACCCGCCGGACGTGACCCGCACGCCGTGGCCGGGGTCGGCCCCCGGGGCGGTCTCGGGCGTGCCACCCGGGTGCCGGGCGGCACCGGCGAGCGCCTCGTTCAACGCGGCACGCTCCGGCTCGCCGATGTCCTGCCGCGTCAGCGTCCGCCGCAGCAGCCCGGCCGACAGACCGGGGCGGCCGGCGTCCCGCAGTCCCTGTTCCAGCCCGAGCACCAACTGCGCCTCGGCCGCCGCCTCCACCCCGGGACGCAGCGCGACTCGCGCGAGGCGGACGGCCTCGGTGCACCGTCCCGCTCCGGCGAGCAGACGCAGAGCACCGGCCAGTGTCCGCGGCACCTCGTCGAACACGTCGCCCAGGGACGCCATGGCCCGGGCCGCCAGATCCTCGCAGTCGCACCCGGGTGGCTGCGGTGCCGGTGCCGCCGGGACGTCGGGCGTGAGGGCCGGTGCCGCCGGGCCCGGCTGCCGGACGGGAGCGTCCGCCGCGCCGGCCGGGCGGCGGTGTTCGCCGGCGGGCTCCCGAGGCGGCGCCGCCGGATCCGCCTCGCCGGCGGGCCGTGCGCCGACCGCCGCCGCGGCGGGCGGCCTGGCCCCGGTGGGCTCCTGCTCCCACGCCGGCGGAAGCAGCGGCAGCGCTTCCTCGATCACCTCGTGCTCGAACGCCAGATCGCCGCCGTCCCTGCGCAGCAGGCCCGCGCACACGGCCTCCTCGACGGACGCGGACAGCTCCGTCGCCGACTCGCCGAGCGCGTCCGCCACGTCCCCGGCCGTGAACACACGGCCGATCCCGCTGCCGGACACGAGCAGGCGCCGCACCGCGGGAGACATCCCGTCCAGCAGGCGCTCGACGGCCGTGAGAACGCCCTCGGGCAGCCGCTCGGCCACCACCGAGGCCGTGCCGTCGACGACCACCACCTGCCCCGCCCGGCGGAAGGCGCCGAGCAGGTTCTCCAGCATCCAGGGGTTGCCCCCGCAGCGGTGCACCCATCGCAGCACCGACGCATCCGGTTCGGCTCCCAGGACATCGGTGCACAGCGCGGAAGCCGCCTCGTCGTCCAGCGCTTCCAGGGGCAGCCGCAGCGCGAGTTGGTCGATCAGCCAGCCGAGGGCGTGCTGGGCGAGCGACGTGGCCGGCACCGGCCGACGGGCGAGCAGCCACAGCACCGGTGACGAGGCCAGCGACTGGACCAGGCCGCGCAGGGCCAGACCGCTGATGTCGTCGATCCGCTGGGCCTCGTCCAGGACGAACACGAGCGGCCGCCGGCGTGCCGCGCTCTCGACCAGTTCGCCGACCCGGTCCGTCAGCCAGAACGGATTGCTGTCCGGGCGTGCCAGGGCGTCGAAGTCGGCCGCGCCGGGCATCAGGTGCCGCAGCACGTTGATGAGCAGGTGGATGGGGGTCGGCTGGTCCGTCCCGCCCGCCTGCCCGGCGACCACCGTGAAGCCGCGTGCCGACGCCTCGAGGGTCGCGGCCCGCAGCAGATGCGTCTTTCCCGTCCCGAACGGTCCCTCGACGACGAGGCAGCCGCCGGAGCCCCGCGAGACGGCGTCCATGTGACCGTTCACCACGGACAGCACGTGTTCGCGCCCGATCAAAGCCTTCACGATTACCCCCGCGTTGCTCCGGACGATCTTCCAACGCCTGCTGCGGCCTCGCGGGCGCACGCGGTGTTCGACGGCCTGTTTCAACGGGTCGAACGCCCCTGGCAACCACGGCCGCACAGGTAATACGGCGGGTAATCTACGGCCGGTCACCCCCCAAGTCCCTTGTTCGAGCGAGTGGTCGGCACTACTCGTGCGAGTAGTGGGCACGGCATCACGCCGTGGCTAATATCGGGCCGTGCCGATTCCGAGATGAGCGACGCAAGGCAGTGGATTCGCTTCTCCGGGAATCGGCGTCGCTTTTCGGAGAAGCTCGCCGTATTTCATCGACCGCCTTCCGGTGTGGAGGTACGGCGGCGAGTGCGCGTTCCGAAGAGATCGGTGAACCGTGTTCCGAGCGACGTGATCTCAGCGAATTCCTGGGAGTAGCAGATGCATGCCTGTGAGCTTGATCGCCGCCTCGATCGGGAGTTGAGCGCATGACCGTGAGCCATCTCGAGGCAGTCACGGACGCGTTCGCCGTCGACGCCGCGCTCGGTGAGTTCCTCGCCGAGCGCCGGACCGAGGCCGAGGCGCTCGGCCGGGACGTCGTGGCGATGGTCGCCGAGCTGGAGAGCTTCGTGCTGAGCGGCGGCAAGCGCGTGCGGCCGGTCTTCGCCTGGCTGGGCTGGATCGGCGCCGGCGGCGACCCGGACGGCCCGGACGCGGCGGCGGTGGTGAGGGCCTGCGCCGGACTGGAACTGCTGCACGCCGCGGCCCTGATCCACGACGACATCATCGACGCGTCCCGCACCCGCCGCGGCCGTCCCGCCGCCCATGTCGCCTTCGCCGGACACCACCGGACGCGGCGCTTCTCCGGCGATCCGGAAGCGTTCGGCACCGGCACCGCCCTGCTGGTCGGGGACCTCGCCCAGACCTGGGCCGACGCCGTGATCCGCGCGTCCGGGCTGCCGGTGGACGCGCAGACCCGGATCGGGCCGGTGTGGTCCGCGGTGCGCTCGGAGGTCCTCTACGGTCAGCTGCTCGACCTGGTCAACCAGGCGAGCTGCGCCGAGGACGTCGGGTCGGCGCTGCGCGTCGACCAGTACAAGACGGCCTCGTACACGGTGGAACGCCCGCTGCAGTTCGGTGCCGCGATCGCCGACGCGCGTCCGGAACTGGTGGCGGCCTACCGGGCGTTCGGCGCCGACATCGGGGTCGCGTTCCAGCTGCGGGACGACCTGCTGGGCGTGTTCGGCGACCCGGGGGTGACGGGCAAGCCGTCGGGCGACGACCTCCGTGAGGCCAAGCGGACGGTGCTGCTCGCGACGGCGCTCAGGCGCGCGGACGAAAAGGATCCGGACGCGGCGCTGTTCCTCCGGTCCGTGATCGGCACCGAGCTGTCCGACGACGAACTCGCCACGGTGCGGCGCCTCCTCGTGGACGTCGGCGCGGTGGCCCACGTCGAGCGGCAGATCTCGCTGCGCACCGACCGGGCGCTCGCCGTGCTGGACGCGAGCGGGGCCACGGAGCCCGCGAAGGGCCGGCTCGCCGAGATGGCGGTCAAGGCGACGCAGAGGTCCCGCTGATGGCGGCGGCCGATCCGGGCACCTTCACCGGCCGGGGCGTCCCGGCGCGCGACCCGGGTGTGCCGGGAGGGCGGACCGGAGTGGGACGCGCCCACGGCAAGGCCATCCTGCTCGGCGAGCACGCCGTGGTGTACGGGGCGCCGGCGATGGCCCTGCCGGTTCCGCAGCTCGCGGTCACGGCCGGCGCGACGGGCCGACACGGGGCGCGGGAGGGTGAGGACGAGGTCTCGTTCACGGTGACGGGACCGGGATCCGAACCGGTGGCACCGCCCACGGAGGGCCTGCGGCGTCTGGTGGCGGAGTTCAAGCGGCGGACCGGCCTGGCCGGGCGCCTGCGCGTCGAGGTGCTCGTCGACTGCGCGATCCCGCAGGGCCGCGGGCTCGGCTCCAGCGCCGCGTGCGCCCGGGCGGCCGTGCTGGCCCTCGCGGACCTCTTCGGACGCGGGCTCGACGCCGGAACGGTCTTCGATCTCGTACAGGCGTCGGAGAACGTGGCGCACGGCAGGGCGAGCGGCATCGACGCGGTCGCCACCGGAGCGGACTCGCTGGTGCTCTTCCGCTCCGGCATCGTCCAGGAACTGCCCGTCGCACTGGCGGGCGGCGGTCCCGTGCGCCCGCACGAGCCGGCCGGCGGTCACATCGGCGGTTTCGACGGACTCTTCGTCATCGCGGACAGCGGTGTCAGCGGCAGTACCAGGGAAGCGGTGGAGCTCTTGCGACACGGATTCGAGCGCGACGCGGGCACCCGGACGAAGTTCGTCGGGCGGGTCTCGGACCTGACCGACGCCGCCGCGGCTGCCCTCGCCGACGGCCGCCCCGGCGAGCTGGGCGCGCGGATGACCGAGAACCACGAGCTGCTCCACGAGGTGGGGCTCAGCACGGACCGGATCGACGCGCTGGTCGGCGCCGCGCTCGCCTCCGGCGGGCTGGGCGCCAAGATCAGTGGCGGCGGGCTGGGGGGCTGCATGATCGCGCTGGCCGGAGATCCGGCCCACGCCGAGGACGTCGTACGGAGCCTGCGGGACACGGGTGCCGTCCGCACCTGGGTCGTACCGGTGGGGAGGTTCGCCCGTCATGCCGGCTGACCACGTGCGGGAGACGGCCGGGCCGCGGCACGGACTGCCGGACCGCGCCCCGACCGCCGTCGCCCATCCGAACATCGCGCTGATCAAGTACTGGGGCAAACGCGACGAGCGACTCGTCATCCCCCGGGTCGACAGCCTGTCGATGACGCTGGACGTCTTCCCGACCACCACCACCGTCCGGCTCGCTCCCGGGGCGCGCGGCGACGTCGTCACACTCGGCGGCGCGCCCGCGGCGGACGAGCCCCGGCGGCGAGTCATCGCCTTCCTGGACCTGGTGCGGGAGTTGGCCGGGCGGGACGAGCCGGCCGTCGTCGACACCCGCAACGCCGTGCCCACCGGGGCGGGGCTGGCCTCGTCGGCGAGCGGGTTCGCGGCCCTGGCCGTCGCCGCCACCGCCGCGTACGGCCTCGACCTCGACGACACCGCGCTGTCCCGGCTCGCCCGGCGCGGGTCCGCCTCGGCCTCCCGGTCGATCTTCGGCGGCTTCGCACTGTGCCACGCCGGCCGGGGCGCCGGCGCGGCGGCGGACCTCAGCGCCCACGCCGAGCCGGTGCCCTCGGACTTCGACCCCGCGTTGGTGATCGCGCTGGTCGACTCGGGCCCCAAGGCCGTGTCGAGCCGTGCGGCCATGCGGCACACCGTCGAGACGTCGCCCCTGTACGAGGCCTGGGCGACGTCGGGCAAGGACGACCTGGCCGGCATGCGGGCGGCCCTGGCGCGGGGCGATCTCGACGCGGTGGGAGAGATCGCCGAGCGCAACGCCCTCGGCATGCACGCGACCATGCTGGCCGCCCGGCCCGCGGTGCGCTATCTGTCGCCGGCCACGCTGGCCGTCCTCGACGGCGTCCTGCGACTGCGGCGGGAGGGGACGCCGGCCTACGCGACCATGGACGCCGGACCGAACGTCAAGGTGCTCTGCCACCCCGCCGACACCGCCCGGGTGGGCGAGGCGCTGCTCGCCGCCGCGCCGGGGTGCTCGGTGGTCACGGCCCGGCGCGGGCCGGGTGCCCGCCTGCGGGCGGGGGCCGGGCGGTGACCGTGGGGCCGGCGGTGAGCCGCCGGGCGCCGGGCAAGCTGTTCGTCGCCGGCGAGTACGCGGTCATGGAGCCGGGCCACCCGGCGATCCTGGTCGCGGTCGACCGGCACGTGACCGTGACCGTGTCGGCGGCCGAGGGTGCCGACGTGGTGATCGCGTCCGACCTCCGGCCCGCCGAGGTGCGGCTGCGGCGGCAGGCCGGAGGGCTCGCCGCGGAGGACGGGACGCCGGCACCCGGCGGACTCGCCCATGTGCTGTCGGCGATCGACGTGGTCGGCGCACTGCTGGCCGAACGGGGGGCGGCCCTGCCCCCGGTCCACGTCTCGGTCGGCAGTCGCCTGCACCACGACGGGACCAAGCTCGGCCTCGGGTCGAGCGGCGCGGTCACGGTCGCCACCGTGGACGCCGTGGCCGCGTACTGCGGCCTGGACCTGTCACCCGGTACGCGGTTCCGGCTCGCGATGCTGGCGACGGCGCGGCTCGAGGCCGGTGCCTCCGGCGGCGACCTCGCCGCCGGAGTCTGGGGCGGCTGGATCGAGTACCGCGCGCCCGACCGTTCCGCCGTGCTCGACCTGGCGCGGCGCCGGGGCGTCGAGGAGACGCTCCGGGCGCCGTGGCCCGGTTTCGAGGTACGGCCGCTGCCACCGTCCCGGGGACTGGCCCTGGAGGTGGCCTGGACCGGCCGGCCGGTCCGTACCGCCTCGCTGACCGGGCGCCTCGGCCGGCACGGATGGCGGGGCAGCACGTCGCAGCGGCGTTTCCTGGCCCGCAGCGACGGCTGCGTGGGCACCGCGGTCCGCGCCCTCGAGCAGGGAGACGACCGCGCGTTGCTGCGGCAGGTCCGTGACGCCCGCCGGCTGCTGGCCGGTCTGGACGACGAGACCGGCCTCGGCATCTTCACCACCGGGCTGACGGCGCTGTGCGACGCCGCCGAGGCCGTGGGAGGCGCGGCGAAACCCTCCGGCGCCGGTGGAGGCGACTGCGGCATCGCGCTGCTGGACGCCACGGCCGGGGCGGAGATCTCGCTGCTGCGGGAGAAGTGGACCGCCGCGGGGCTGCTCCCCGTACCGATCGCCATCACGTCGACGAAGGAGAGCACGCAGTGATCGCCGAGCGCAAGGACGACCATGTGCGGTACGCCGCCGAGCAGCAACGCCGGCCGGGCGGACACAACCAGTTCGACGAGGTGTCGTTCGTCCACCACGCCCTGGCCGGCATCGACCGGTCCGACGTCTCGCTGACCACCCGGTTCGGCGGCATCGAGTGGCGGGCTCCGCTCTACATCAACGCGATGACCGGCGGCAGCGAGCGGACCGGTGCCATCAACCGGGACCTGGCGATCGCCGCCCGCGAGACCGGTGTCCCCATCGCCACCGGTTCCATGAGCGCGTACTTCGCCGACGCGTCCGTGGCCGACACCTTCGGTGTGATGCGCCGCGAGAACCCCGACGGGTTCGTCATGGCGAACATCAACGCGAACGCCTCGGCGGAGCAGGCGCGGCGGGCCGTCGGTCTGCTGCGGGCGGACGCCCTGCAGATCCACCTCAACGTCGTCCAGGAGACGGTCATGCCGGAGGGCGACCGGTCGTTCTCCGGCTGGGCACCGCGGATCGAGGAGATCGTGGGCGCGGTGGACGTCCCGGTGATCGTGAAGGAGGTCGGTTTCGGGCTGAGCCGCCAAACCATCGACCTGCTGCGGGAGTTGGGCGTGAGCGTGGCCGATGTGGCCGGCCGCGGCGGCACCGACTTCGCTCGGATCGAGAACGACCGGCGCCGGGACGCCGACTACGGCTACCTGGCGGGCTGGGGGCAGTCCGCTCCCGCCTGTCTGCTGGACGCCCAGGGTGCCGGGATCCCGCTGCTGGCCTCCGGCGGAGTGCGTCACCCGCTCGACGTGGCGCGCGCACTGGCGCTCGGCGCGTCCGCCGCCGGGGTGTCCGGGGGCTTCCTCCGGACCGTTCTCGACGGAGGTGTGTCCGCGCTGGTCGCCCGGATCACCACCTGGCTCGACCATCTCGCGGCCCTGATGACCGCGCTCGGCGCGCGGACCCCTTCCGACCTGACCCGGTGCGACGTACTGCTCCACGGCGACCTGCGCGCCTTCTGCGCCGACCGGGGAATCGACACCGGCCGGCCGGCCACACGCTCCAGCACCTACGACATCACTCACGAGACGGTGGGAGGCATTCGATGAACGACACCCAGGCGATCGCCGGTGTACCGATGAAATGGGTAGGGCCGCTGAGGATCTCCGGGAACGTGGCGACGACCGAGACGAAGGTCCCCCTCGCCACGTACGAGTCGCCCCTGTGGCCCTCCGTCGGCCGGGGCGCGAAGGTCTCCATGCTGGTCGAGCGGGGCATCGTCGCCACGCTCGTCGACGAGCGGATGACGCGCTCGGTGCTCGTCACCGCCGAGGACGCGCAGACCGCGCACCTGGCGGCGCTGGAGGTCGACGCACGGTTCGACGAGCTGCGCGACATCGTGCGCGGCTGCGGACGGTTCACCGAACTGATCGGGTTCCGGCACGAGATCACGGCCAACCTGCTCTTCCTGCGGTTCGAGTTCACGACGGGCGACGCCTCCGGCCACAACATGGCGACACTGGCCGCCGACGCCCTGCTGGCGCACCTGCTGAAGTCCATTCCGGGGATCGCGTACGGCTCGATCTCGGGCAACTACTGCACCGACAAGAAGGCGACCGCGGTCAACGGCATCCTGGGCCGGGGCAAGAACGTGGTCACCGAGCTGCTGGTGCCGCGCGACATCGTCCGCGACGTGCTGCACACGTCGGCCGCCGACATAGCCCGGCTGAACCTGCGCAAGAACATGATCGGCACGCTGCTCGCCGGCGGCATCCGCTCCGCCAACGCGCACTACGCCAACATGCTGCTCGGGATGTACCTGGCGACCGGCCAGGACGCGGCCAACATCGTCGAGGGCTCGCAGGGTGTGACCGTGGCCGAGGACCGGGACGGCGACCTGTACTTCTCCTGCACGCTGCCGAACCTGATCGTGGGCACGGTCGGCAACGGAAAGGGGCTCGACTTCGTCGAGGAGAACCTGACCCGTCTCGGCTGCCGGGAGGAGCGCGAACCCGGCGAGAACGCGCGCCGGCTCGCGGTGATCACGGCCGCCACGGTGCTGTGCGGCGAGCTCTCCCTGCTGGCGGCGCAGACGAACCCGGGCGAACTGATGCGTGCGCACGTCAAGTTGGAGCGCGAGAGCGCCACGACCAAGGTCGGAGGCTGACGATGCCCGCGGACCTCGCCGTCGGACTCGACGACCTCTCCTTCGCGACGACCCGGTTCGTCCTGACGCACGCCACCCTGGCCGCCCACAACGGCACGGACGTCGGCAAGTACCACGCGGGCATCGGCCAGCGGGGCATGAGCGTGCCGGCCGCCGACGAGGACATCGTGACGATGGCCGCCGCCGCTGCCGCGCCCGTCGTCGAACGGCACGGGGCCGACCGGATCCGGACGGTCGTCCTCGCGACCGAGTCCGCCGTCGACCAGGCCAAGGCGGCCGGCATCCACGTCCACTCCCTGCTGGGGATGCCCTCGGCCACCCGGGTGGTCGAGCTCAAACAGGCCTGCTACGGCGGGACGGCGGCCCTCCAGTTCGCCCTGGGCCTCGTCCACCGTGACCCCTCCCAGCAGGTCCTGGTGATCGCCTCCGACGTCTCCAAGTACGACCTGGACAGCCCGGGCGAGGCCACCCAGGGCGCTGCCGCGGTGGCCATGCTGGTCGGCGCCGATCCCGCGCTGCTGCGCATCGAGGAGCCGTCCGGTCTGTTCACCGCCGACGTCATGGACTTCTGGCGGCCCAACTACCGGGCCACCGCGCTGGTCGACGGGCAGGAGTCGGTCTTCGCGTACCTCCAGGCGGTGGCGGGGGCGTGGAAGGACTACGCCGAGCAGGGCGGCCGCGCGCTCGACGAGTTCAGGGCCTTCTGCTACCACCAGCCGTTCACGAGGATGGCGTACAAGGCGCACCGGCACCTGCTGGAGAACTGCGGGTACGAGGTCGACGAGGAGCGCATCGCCCGCGCCATCGGACTCACCACGGCCTACAACGCCGACATCGGCAACAGCTACACCGCGTCGACGTACCTCGGGCTGGCCGCCCTGCTCGACCAGGCCGACGACCTGACCGGGCAGAGCATCGGGTTCCTGAGCTACGGGTCCGGAAGCGTGGCCGAGTTCTTCGGCGGCACCGTCGTGCCCGGCTACCGGGCGCGGCTGCGGACGGCATCGCACCGCGACGCGATCAGCCGGCGCCGGCCCATCGACTACGCCAAGTACCGGGAGCTGCACGAGTACTCCCTCCCGGTCGACGGCGGCGACCACCCGGTGCCGGCGGAGACGGCCGGGCCCTACCGGCTGGCCGCGCTCTCCGGTCACAAGCGCGTCTACGAGCCCCGCTAGGGGGTGTCACGAGGAGCCGAACGCGTACGCCGACGGGCGTGCGCGTGCCGCAATCAGCTCTCCCCCGCCGGGGGGCAACTGGAGGAGACATGTCCGAAACCGCCGGGGCGGCAGAACTGCGAGCGGTCGTCGAGGACTCCGCCCGGCTGCTGGGCGTAGCCTGCTCGCACGACACGGTCGCGCCCGTCCTCTCCGCGTACGCGGAGACGTTCGACCACGACGCCACCGTCGTCGCCTTCCGGGTCGCGACCGGCAAACGCCACATCGGCGAACTCGACTGCCGCTTCACGACCCATCCCACACACCGCGATCCCTACGCCCTCGCCCTGTCGAACGGCCTCACGCCGAGAACCGACCACCCCGTCGGCGCGCTGCACTCCGCCCTGCAGGAGCGGCTGCCCGTCGACAGTCACGGGATCGACTTCGGAGTCGTGGGCGGCTTCAAGAAGATCTACTCGTTCCTCACCCCGGACGCCCTGCAGGACGTGCAGGCACTCATCGGCATCCCGTCCATGCCGCGGAGCCTGGCCGCGAACCGGGACTTCCTCACCCGCCACGGCCTGGACGACCGGGTCGGAGTCGTCGGCATCGACTACCCGCACCGCACCGTGAACGTGTACTTCAACGACGTGCCCGCGGAGTGCTTCGAACCGGGGACGATTCGCGCGATGCTCCGCGAATCCGGGTTCGTCGAGCCGAGCGAGCAGATGCTCGAACTCGGCACGTCGGCCTTCGGGCTGTACGTGACGCTGAGCTGGGACTCCGCGCGGATCGAGCGGATCTGCTACGCCGTGACCACCACGGACCTGCAGACCCTGCCGGTGCGCGTCGCCCCGGAGATCGAGAAGTTCGTGAGCAGCGTTCCGCACAGCGGCGCGGACCGGAAGTTCGTCTACGGCGTCGCTCTCGCGCCCGAAGGGGAGTACTACAAGCTCGAGTCCCACTACAAGTGGAAGCCCGGGGTGATGGACTTCATCTAGGGCCTGTCGTTTGGATCATGCCGGCGTCGCGGGGTGTGGCACGCACATCTGCCGCGTTGTCGTCGGTTGCCAGGGCTCCGCCCTGGCGCCC